>NZ_NJGF01000002.1:0-318285 GCF_002209985.1 Bacillus sp. K2I17 | reverse complement strand
GATCAATGGTCTCCCCTAATTTAAGTAGCTCACCCATCCATTTGAGTTTATTCGTCTGTCTCTTCGTCATCATAAACCTCCTGGATAAATAACGGTGTTAAAGCATCAAGTGCTTGTTCTAATTCTTTTTCAGCGACCCTGTAATCATAGAAAATACCGGCGACCATAATAATTAAATACTCGGTTTGTTTGCCTGTCGCATTCTTTACATAAGTCTTTGCTTGAGTGATATAAAAAGAGAGCATGGTTTCGTCCATACCCTCTTCCCAATGTATATGAGATTTTAATTTCTCAATTAATTCATCCATATTAAGCCCCAGTTGTTGCTTTAACTTCATAACGATAAACTGTTGGTTCAAATGGTGAATAGATTAGTTGTGCATCAAGTAATGAATACAACTTAAACCCTACTCGGTTTGTATTAGTAAATAGTTCTCTTAATACTTCTAATTCTAGTGAACCAGTAACATCTTGAATTTTAAACGAAGAGAAGTCGCCAAAATAGAAAATAGGTGTATCTTCTTGTCCTTCTTTACTGATTTCTTCCTCTTCTTCCACAAGGTATCCTAATAACTTGTAATCACAACCATCTTGAGCCTGCTCTAAAGGTTTTAATAATGGGAAACCATCTTTAGTTTTCATCTTCTCAATTTTTGTAATTGCTGCTGTATTAAGTACCCAGCGGGCTTTTTTACGAACAACTTTTGGCACACTATTTTTCATTGAAACAAGTTGATCATATAATTCAACATCCTCTGCTGTTGGTTTATACTCTACTGCTTTTTTAGCTAGTGCCCCTGGATTGACATTATCAGTTTCATCACCATGAACCATATAACGAACTTCTTTACGAACATAAGCTTTCTTTAATTCATCCATGACAATTTGTTCAATTGGTAAACCTGATTGTTTTAATAATTTTTTCGTTACAGTTGCTAATGCATCAAATTCTGTAGGTTCAAGGTATACTTCATCGAATTCGATGTCTGTTTCAGGGATTGGATTTGAACCTGTACGTTCTTTCTTATGACCTTGCGCTGTAGCCTTCTTAACTAAAATTGGATATTTCATATTACCAGTTGTTTTTACACCTTGGCCAAGTCGACGCAAGAAGTTTTCTTCTTGAGCATAAGTAATAATTTCACTAGCAATGACTTCTGGAACTGTAACTGAGCCATTACCTGCTTCAATACCTAATGCACGTGCTTCCATTTCTGAAATGTTACCAACAACAAAGTTAGCAAATGCTGAACGAATTTCTTTTTCCTTCGCTTTAGTTGATTTTGCATTACGAGTAGATAATGCCGATTTAATAGCTGCCATTGCTGCTTGACGTTGTTCCGGACTTACACCGCCATTACCTGCTAGATTTCCAGACCTTCCTTCTCCACCTTCTCCAGATCCAGATGAGCCTTCATCTCCAGAAGAACCACCTTCATCGCCTTCTCCAGAACCCTCACCTTCGTCACCTTCACCACCATCGTCAATGTTTGCCAATTCATCAGCAACATCTTGTAATTGCTTATTAATTTCATCAATCTCTTCTTGAATAGCTGTTAAATCTTCAGCACGTAATTCTGGATTTTCAATTTGTGTACGTAATTCTGTCAATCTTTCGTTATTTCTTTTTTGTAATGCTAATAATAATTGTTTATTCATTTTAGTTTTCCCCCAGGATTTGATTTATTTGTTTAATCATTTTCATTCGTTGTTCTACTTCTTTACCAATCTCTTTACCACGAACTAATGATGCTTCAGTATCGTCATAAGCTGGTATTGAAACAACCGATATTTCATAAAGTTCTACTTCTTTAATAGTCCTTAATGCTGGTTCAACACTGTAATCCCAATTCTCTTCTGTTATCCAAAAACCAAATGAGCATTGGTTAATATCGCCCCTGGACATACTTTCTGCTAAATCTCGACCAACTGATGTATTAGGTAATTCAATTTCGAATTTCAGACCTTTTTCATCCTCTTCTAGTCTCAATGTACCGCTTTTTGTTCTACCCAAGACATTATCCCAGTTGTGATTGAATAACGCTCTAATATCACCATTCTCAGAAAGAGAACGAGCAAATGCACCAGGTTCAATAACTTCATCAAACCATCCACCAATAGTTGTCTTTGAATTAAACACAGCTGCATAACCCGTTATCTTGGAAGGTTGTTCTTCCGTAGCATCTCTGGTACTTAATTTGGTGATGTCAAATGTCCGTGTTTCCTTTGTCTTTGCCATTTCCATCACCTCCCTTCAATGAATCATCTGTAGCTTGTTTCTCACCAATTTTTGATAAATCATTTGAAATATAAATCGCTTGTGATTCAGGTGTATTTTGCATAGGGAATCCAAGCATATCAGCAACATTATCAGGTGATGTAATACCAGTTCTAACAATGTTGTAAGCAATGTTTGTTTTCATGCTATAAGTAACGAAATCAAGGATATTAATCTTGAATTTAATACGTTTGTCCGAATTTTTGCCGAAAAAAAGAAGACTCAAATGGTCTTCAAAATTTTTCATTATTGGTCTAACTGCCTTGTTATGCAAATACATCATTGCTTGCTCAAGGTCTTCCTTAATCAAAGCTGTATATGTATCCACATTTACACCCAAGAACTTACCTAAATCCTTTTTATATACATTTAGATATGCTAGGGTCTTTTCATCGTCTAGCGGGCTTTTAAGCGTCTCTATTGAATATCCTTTTCCGAGTGGAATCATTTTAACTGACCTTGCATCATCGATGGATTCCAATTGATCTAAAATCTTTTTAATTAATTTGGACTGTGCACCATTCTGTGGATTAATATGAGCATCTAACTTAAGTAAAAATGCTAGTAAACCACCTTTTTTATACTTGTCAGTTAAAGTTTTCTCAGCTGACATAACACCTTCAAGCGTATCCTTACCTAAATCAAGAATACCTTTACCTTTTAGATGATCGGCACCAATATTCTTCACATGTCGAACCATAAATGATGGAATTTCTTCTCCATTTACTTTAAAATGCTCTACCAATCTATCATCTAATTCCGTATAAACATTAGACGCTAAATGTAATTGGTCACCATCCAATACAGGGAAGGTTTCACCTTGAAGTAAATAGGTGTTAGTCATTAATTTAATGAATTCAGATTGTGTAAGATAATTGTTTGGATTTCGCAATACTTTAAGAGCAAAATCATTTTTAATCTCCTTACCATCTTTGTCTTCCACAACAATCTCAGCCAACATCATTTGATTACTTATATCTTGTAGTAATTCATAAACATCACTTGATTCCAAGATATTATCATCACCTGCATATCTACCACCATAACGAACAACATTGTTGAAGATGCCTTCAAACAAGCCGCGTTTTTCTGCTTGTTTAATTAAAAAATTTGAAAACCTATCCCTTAAACCCAATTTCTCACCGCCTTTCAATTAACGAACGTTAAAAGGATCCTAAGCAAGTTTTTGTTCGTATTCTAATTCTATTTTTTATTTGGCCAAAACTTTATAGTTCGTGTTTATCTATAAATATCATCTAAATATTCATCATACTCTCCATCAGGAATAGCATCTTCCATCATATTCAACGTTTCTTTATGGCCAATTAACATGGCTACAAAACCATCGATATGCTCCGGTGACTTACGTTTGGATGGTGTTTTTAAATTATTAATATTTGTGATTATTTTTGCGTTGCTTGCACAATAAATTAACAATTGATTATCAGTTTTAATTCGGTCCTGGAGCAATAAGATTTCAAAATCATCAAATGGCTCATTCATATGAGTTGGATACTGTGGAACTTCTATACATTGAATCCCAAGCATTTCCCACTTTTCAACAAGTTTTTCAGCAAGCGCTGGATCATAATTGATTTGCCGTAAGTCAAAATGTTCGAATACCCACTCCACATATTCATTTACCATTTCTTCATCAACTGTTTTACCAGGACAAATTGTAACGAATCCTTTTTTAGCTAATTCCCGATATGGTACATTTCTTTGCTGCTCTTTATCTTCAATTCCAAACTCCGGGATAAAATACATTTGTTTTACTTTTAGCAATGAAATACCATCATCGTTGAATGTTGGTATATTTATCGATACGCAAGTTAAATCGGTACGCCTTGATAAATCCACACCAATAACACAAGTCAGCCCTTCAACATCTCCCAAATGATCCACAAGCATTTTATCCAGTTGGTCTTTATCAAAATATGTTTCTGCATAGTTAACGAAAACATCCAAATGCTTTGATAAGAACTCGGCCTTATTGAAACTATTGTTTTGAGCTTCTTTAAAGGCATTTTCAAGAAACTCCATGTTAACTGATACATCCATGTTCGGATTAACCATTCGCCAAACATCACGGTCTTCCCAATCAAACTTTTTATTCGGCTCATAGATCATCATGAACCAAGAATCATCTTTGTCCTTATCCAAAACTTCTTTTGCATAGGTATAAATTTGAGTTCCAAGCGAGCCGGTATTCTTCCCTGCTGTGGAAGTGATGATGTTGAGTGGTTCTTCTTGGGCAATTTGCGCTGAACGTAAGTTATCGTATTGTTCACGGTCCATTTGAGCATGAACTTCATCAAAATAATTAATATACGGGTTTTTACCTTCATTACCAGCGTTATCTTTTGTAAGAACCTTGATTACATTTGCATATTTAATATCGTCTTCCACAAATGTATACTTAACTGATTTAATCGTGTCTTCTTTGCCTTTATAAATACGTGTATCTGGACGTAAATCAGGACTATTTTCAATCGTTAATGCAATTGGTCCAGCTGCATTTTGACATTGTTCAAATGTATTAGCGGAAATATAACAATCAGCGCCTTTTACACCTTCTCCGTACATCGCATAAATGACTGGTGAACCGCCCATGATTGTTTTTCCGTTTTTCTTTGGAACTTGCAAATAAGCCGTACGAATTACTCGCACCGCTTTACCATCTTCATTATATTTTTGCCAACCATAAATGTTAGCAAAGTAAAACTTTTGCCATGACTCCAAAATTAATGGCTGTCCTGCCCATTTTCCTTTTGCATGTTTCAAGAATGTTTCTGTGAAATAAATCATTGCATTCGCTTTTTCAACATCGAACCAAATATCTTTTCGTTTCTTCCATTTCTTATATCGTTTGATTGCTAATTTAATAGAATCGGGATATAAGTGCGGGGCTGCATCTACTTCAGAAACGAATGTATCTGCATAATTTGTTTCAAAATCAATCATCGGCTTTTCATCTTCCTAAATTGCAATAATTTGTTGTTATCAGTAGGCTCCGTGGATTCTTTCTCCGCTTTTCCTTTTTCGAGAAGAACACCACTTTTTTTAATTAAATCTTTGTTCTTTCCGTCCAGTCCCAATTGCCCCAAATACTTTGCTTTTTGTTTGGACCAGACTTCTACTTGTTGAGCCAGTGGATGCTTTGATTCTTTCACATCACCGTTTACATTCTTTGTTTTTTGGACAGTCGGAAAGTTTAAATTCTTCCAAAGGCCATATTTGACGGTGTATATCTCAACTGCATCAAGATAAACTTCAATCAATGGATCAAGCGCCGGTGAGTAAGTTCCGGCTTCAACCAAAACATCCATAATACGCTGCGCTTCGATTTCTTTTTTCTTTTCAGCTTCAATTACGACCTTCGATTTTCTGGCCATTCCTTAAATCACCACCTAAAAAAACGAATTTTTTTCAAAAAACCATTTTGAGGTGCGCGTTTGCACCCCCACTCCCTATCCCCCCAGACAGGCAAAGTCAACTTTTTTGATAGGGGGGCTTATAATTTCCAATCAAACTTTTTCTTCTTTTCATATTTTGCAATTGTTTCTCTTTCTACAATTGGATGACATTTAGAACAAAGTGTCATGATATTAGTTGCTTCTAACTTCAATGAAGGATTGATTTTAATTGGTACTATATGATGATGATGTGCTCTCTTACCAAAGACAAACCTTCCACATCGCTGACATAATCCTTTGTCTCGTTCATAACAGAACGCCTTTAAAGCTTCCCATGGTTTTGTACGATAGAATGATTTGTTCTTTGAATAGACAACTGTCTTCTTTTGTTTACGCCTATGATTTAAACAGTATCGTCCTTTATCGATTAATGTCTTGCAGCCTTGCTCAGCACAGTACTTCATGATAGTAATTCAATGATGTCTTCTTTCTTTTTAACATCAGCTGGAATCTCAACGTTAATCGATGCAGCATAATCGTGTAATTGCTTCACTGTCATACCATTTAAATTAACTACTGTCTTATCAGGTTCACTTGATAAATCCATTCCTAAGATCATACTCTCAGGATTAACAGTTACTTCGAATCCTGGTTCTTCACCTGTAGGAACAAATAGACTCTTCTTCTGTTTATTATCCCAATACTCTGTACCTGATATTGTTTTTCTAATTTCAGTAATCATTTTGTTTCACTCTCCTTTTTCTTATGAAACCAATTAGCAATGTTAAAAGTTAATAACACTGGCCATATTACAGTTAAGATACAAATTGTAATTAAACCCGATACTACTGTGATGTCCGCATTCTCTTTATCTTTTTCTACTTCTTTCCTTAAATGAGAATGAAGATCTAATGTAGCATAAACCATACCGAATATTAGATAAGCTAATAACCACAACATTGTCATTCACCACCTATGTAATTTTCGCATAATAAAAAGAGCAACCATGCATCAGTTGCCCTTTCGTCAATTTCTTATGTTATTACTATAATTCATATTTTCAAGAGTTAACATTCATAAAACTGGGTGTCAGTAAAGTGCAAGTTCTTCAGCGAACTTTATTCTTCTTATTATCTCGGCATGTTTCTTATAGATATAACTAGAACTGTAATTCATATCCTCAGCTATTTCTTCTAACGTCATTCCGTCCACATACTTCATTTTTAATATTCGATTGTCCAAACCCCTAAACTTACTAATTAAGATTTTCAATTTATACATATCATTCATCTTATGTGCTAATTCATATTCAATCGCTTCAATACGTTCTTCTACCTTTGCACCTTCCGATTCAGCAGTTAAACGCACTTCCCGCAAATCACCACTGACCCAGCGTTTTAATTCAGCTTTTGTTTTATCTAAGTTGTAATCTAAGTATGCGATTCGTTCTTCTAATTTCTGATAGTCTTTCAGCCAGTCAAACAAATGATGATTCACCTACTTCCTTTGGAGCTTCCACAATTCATTTCACAATACCAGCTTGTACAAAGATGTTTCTCCAAGCATTCTTGGCTCTATGCTTATCAATGGCTTTCGCACGACGAGCAAGATACTTCTTTAATTTCTTTTTCTTATGATTACTCATATCACTCACTCTCCTTCTATGTTTAATCCGTTGTCTTCTATATGAATTAATACGTTGATATTTTTTTACCGCTCGTACTATTTCTCTTATATGATCAAAAAGGGTTTTTACAATTTTAACAGTGCACTCCCAAAATTGTTTCATCATGTTATTGAATTCTTCCATTTCTGGACTGTCCATGATTTCTTGAATCATTTCCCTTTTCTTGTCCTCATCTGGTTCATATAATGCCAATATCATTTTCTCTTCCAAATAACCAAACATTTTCACACCTCATTTCTACTTAAAAACTACAAATCTCATAAAACACGTTTATTTGCCTTTCTAAGACGTTTTACCGTCCACATGACCAAATGTATTAAGAAAGAAGAACAACTTGGTTTTTTCTTAATTTAAAAAGCCATTTTTTCAGCAGATTGAAATTTAATAATGCTTTTCGATTAATATTCACATTCCGGCAAATGAATTAGATATTCTTCTTCATCTTCAAAACACTCTAAGCATTTTTTACAGTGATACATATGACCCACCTACCTTTCTATTCAAATAACGCTTTGGTTACAAGTTATTTAATGCTTCATCTATCACTTGCTTAATTTTCTTTTTACTTACTCCGTTGTTAACATCGTATTCGAAATTAAACCCACACTTACAAGTACGTTTGACTATATTTTCATCAACTTCTAATGTACCCTCACCATTGCCAACGAATTGATTACTACAATTCGGACAGTCGTTAATAAGTGGCGATATTCTCAAGAAATCCATTGCGTTCATTTTTCATCTTCCTCCTTCTACCAAATAACTATTTTGTTTAAAAATGATTTATTAATTCCAACTGAACATTGCTTAGTAATCTATCAGATATCTCTATATAACCAGGATTCAATTCAATACCAATAAAATTTCTATTATGCTTTGCAGCGACACGACCAACTGTTCCTGAACCGAAGAATGGATCCATAACAATTCCTTCAGCTGGCGCCCCAGCTAATATACACGGTTCAATTAATGCTTCCGGAAATGTAGCAAAGTGTGCTTCTTTTAATGGTTTTGTTGATACTGTCCAAACCGACCTTTTATTTCTCTTATCGCGAATTGCTCTAAATGCTTCATGGCCATATTTACCGTTAAAAGAACCTTTCTCTTTGTTTGCTCTTTTCGCTCTTTGTGGCGGGCCAAATGCACCTTCCGAACCTCGAACGTCTTGTTGGCCATAAACTGCTGGCTCTTTAATACTTTCGTGATCGTAATAGTATTTAGGTGACTTACTTAATAAGAAAATATATTCATGTGACTTGGTAGGTCTATCCCTTACACTCTCTGGCATTGCATTTGGCTTGTTCCAAACAATATCTTGTCTTAAATACCAACCATCTTGCTGTAATGCGAAAGCTACTCGCCAAGGTAAACCAATCAAATCCTTTGGTTTTAATCCATCTACTGATTTTGTGACTGAAACAATTCCAGTAACTTGTCCAACACTTTGAAAATGATTGTTACCTGGATTTCCTTTCCCATCTGCATTTCTTCCACGTCCACTTCCAGCGTATGCATCACCAAGATTTAGCCAGAGTGTTCCGTCATCCCTTAATACACGCTTTACTTCTCTAAATACAGATACAAGATTCGATACATACTCTTCTACCGTTTCCTCTAATCCAATCTGGCCATATACCCCGTAATCACGTAATCCCCAATATGGAGGACTCGTGACCACGGTACTCACAAAATTATCCGGAAAAGTTTTTAGTACGTCTAAACAATGTCCTGGATAAACTTTATTTAGCTCCATTCCTTTCCTCCCCTTTCCGACCAAATAACGCTTTTGTTAAATTTCTAGTAATGATTCAAGAAAACTGATTTCCATTTCCTTTGAGATAATGCTCCCTCTTATCCTGCCTAATGAACTATAACCGTGCTTTGTCAGTTCTTTAGTTTCATAAGCGTCCTCACGTTCTTCTAGTTCCTTTATTTTTCTATCAAGATATTGGATTCTTGCTTTTATTTTATCTTCCATAAGCGACTCTCCCTTTTTAATAAAATTCAAATTGTATTAATATCCTGAGCCAAAGCCCAGGACATTTATTTATTCAGCAACTTTTTCATCATCAATAATCTTTAATTGACCAGGAGCAACTTCCGTTGTTCCATCCGGATTAACTTTGTAATCTACACCTTCATGCGGTTCTTCATAGAATTCATCAATCGACATTTGAGAAGGTTCAAGAATGATAGAAACATTTTCACCAGCGAACGGATAAAGTTTGTTAATTTTATCTTTCGTATCACCTTTTACATTAAATTTAAGAACTGTTTTCTTGCTATCACGTTGAATAGAAACGAATTCCGCACCAATCGGTTCAACATCACTTTTCTCCACAGTTAGATGAACAATGGTACCTGGCATTTTTAATAATTCATCAGCATGTGGTAATTCATCACTTAATACATGGAACATTAAAACTTCCTTTTTATCGTCCTTTTGCATTTTCTTGAATAATACGTTCAATTTTACGTTTGTCATGGTTCAGGCTCCTTTTGTATTAGATTGATATTAGGACTAAAGTTTTCCTGTTATTTCTGTACGTTTCTAGCCTTAGAAAGTCTTTCAGCCGCTTTTTGTCTTTGCTCTTCTGTCAAAACTCGTAAATTCTTCATTGTTACTTGTTTTTCTTGAAGAACACCTTTAACAGCTGTTGGTCTTCCACCCTCTTCTTCTAAGGTTTGTAGTTCACATAAATTAGCTAGTTTTCGAATGTGTTTAGGAACAGTAGAGTAAACGTTCCACTCTCCTGTGCTATAGTCAAAAACCAATGTAGTTTCTTGTTCTTCACGAGAATATGCCATATTAAAAAGCTCCTGTTTTAAGATAATGTTTTGCTTGATAATAAAAGTGATAATATATCCAGTTACCGCTGTACTTATTATCTAAATACACAATTTCAAAGCCGTACTTCGCTTTAAATGTATTAAGTCTTCCAAGTAATGCTAACGGATTGTATTTCGAACGATACTGACCTTTTAACATTTTTTCATAGCCTTTAGGGTCTTCCACAATTAGAGTGAATGGAATGTCTTTCGAACGAATCAACTCATTTTCAAACGCTGTTTGAGTATCTTTTTGTAAGTTCCCTGTGATCTCATCCATGTGGGCTTTTCGTTCTACTCGGCTATCTAAATAGATATCACGAGGTATTCCTAACTCTTCACTTTTCGGAATCATACACCCATAATCGCCAGTATCTAATTTTTGAAGCTTTACTGGTATATCCTTTTGATGTAAGTAATCACGAATATGATCATTTACGTTTTCACGAGTATCAATCACGATTGTGAGTGTTTTAAGGATTTTATCTATTTCCTTATCTGTGTAATGGAAACGAATCATTTTGATTCCTCCAGTAACTCTGGGTTTTCATACGCTTGGAAGGAGACTTCTACTTCACCAGTTTTATAATTAACTTGTATACCAGCATTTTCCCTACTCAAATGTTCTATATCGTCGTAAAGTAAATGCTCTCCACAATACGGACACTTTTCCTTTCTGTAATCAAAACCGTACCCATGATTCCCATTTTCAAAAAACGTTTTCCCGCATAATTTATGTTTAATCTTATCCACTATCAATGTTTGTAGCCTTCTCATCTTCATGCTCCTTTCTTTGCATATAAAACCGCACGTTCATATATCTTTCTTGCCATTGCATTTGATTCATCATTTTCAAATTGACGATGATCGTCATAAACATCTATCCAACCGTTATTAGCAAGGACAATCGTCCAATCATAAAACAGCTGCAACGAATCTTCTTCATCAAGTAACCACTTATGTAATTTCTCGTTATGCTGCCATCCGCAAAAGTGATGAAATATCTTCATTAACGTGATTTTTTCCGAACTTTCATCTTTCCAAGATTTAAACCATTCATAAATAGCTTGATAGTTTTGTTCGGCAGCTTGCATAATTTCCGTTGGAATTAAATTTTGCTCTTTTATCGCAACTTGATTATCTTTTTCATCAAGATAGATATTTGCACCTGATTTCCAAATCGCACTTAAAATTAATAAAACCTGCAAATCTATCACCTCTGTTATCAAAAGTTACTTAGAAGTGTTACTAAAAAACACCGAAAATTAGCATGTGTTACTTTTTAGTAACCCACTTGAGCCTTAGAGCCCCAAGGGATTAAAGCACTTAGGTTACTAATGTTACCTATTTTGAGCATTAAGCCCCCTAATAGAATACTTATATATATATTATTTTTTTGTTTATATATATTTTTAGTAACAAAAGTAACAAAAAGAATATAAAAAGTACCTTTAGCCCTTATGTACCAAGGGTTTTAAGACATTTTAAATGGGTTACTTTTAGTAACACTTTTGCTATTTTCGTCGAAATTCAGTAACTTTTGCTGCTTAAAAGTATTTTTTCGGTCTGTTAAAGTAACACCTTTGATGTAATACTTATTTTTACTACCACGTTCTCTTTTGAATCCTTGGGATTCTAAAATTCGGTAAAATGCTCTATTTTTTAATTGATGCTCACCATTTCTAAAACACCAATTGGAATAAACTTCATATAATTCTTTTGCCTCAATTTGAACATCTTCTCTTTTGAAACAACATTCAAACATAAACGGGCCAAGTATATCCATTTCTTCTTTATAATCACCGGTTGCCTTCATTACAGTTGCTGGGTCATTCAGCCCCGATTTCTGCCACTTCAAGCAACCCTCAATCGCCCAATTTAGAATACCTGGCATTTCCAAGCTAATTTTTTCTGGTAATTTTTTATCACGTTTCTCTTTTGGTAGCTGCAGGTTAAACGGCACTAAACGGATACGTCTCCAAATACCTTCATCTACACCTTTAATTACTGGCTTATGGTTTGTAGTAAAGAACACTTTAAATTCTGGTATGAACTCAAAATACTCTTGTCTAAGGAAACGCGCCAATACTGGCTCTCCGCCTGTTATTTGCTTTACAAAAGCTTCTGAGAGTTGTTCCCCCTCTTCACTTTCAATTGCAGATACAAAGCGTGCTCCTACTAATCTAGCGATATCGTTATTGGCTCCAGTTTCTTTCTTCTTAATGAAAGTATCTGATTTAGCTTGTTTACCATATTCGCCTAAAAGGTCCTTAATTGTATTAATAAAGGTCGATTTTCCGTTGGAACCTCCACCAATTAGGAAGACCATTATTTGTTCTGTAATTTCTCCAGTGAGGGAATAACCGATTAATCGCTGCATGTATTCAGTTAGTTCCTTATCCCCTTGGAAAATTTGATCTAAGAAATTAAGCCATTCAGGACATTTTGCATTTTCATCAAACGCGATATTAGTGATTTTGGTTAATCCAAGTTCCCGATCATGTTGCTGCATCTTCCCTGTTTTTAAATCAACAATGCCGTTTTCAACATTGAATAAATATTTATACTTATCAAAGTCCTCACGCTCACCTGGAACCAATGGCATAAGATCCTTAATGCTATTCATTCGGATATTTCTTCTTTCGCACATTCGGGCCCATTTTGTTTCTAATTCATCTTCAGATTTATAAAGACTTCTAAGAACTTTTGCTGTAATTCTTTCAATCTCTTTTTTCGTGTCTAGCTTCCAACGTTTTCCGTCCCATATGTACCAACCGATGTCGCTAACATATTTAATTACATGGCCATATTCATATGCGATACGTTCAGCGTTTCCAAGTTCCGTTAAACGGAATTTCTTTTTCGGCTTGTCTTCCACAACTTCCGCAGCATCTTCATTCATGAAATCAAAAGAAAATTCTTCGAATTGCTGTTTGTTATCTAAAATAGTTGTGGAAGTAGAAGAAATGGCCGTTGCTATCGTTCTTTCACCGTATGTTTCGTTTGTATCACTAAAATGGATAACATCCCATTTATCACGTATAAGGCTTGATTCACGGAACATTGAATCCATTCGAATTGCTGAATTACCTGTCCAGAAAGCTAGGTGATTACATAAAGCAAGATCACTCGCTGAATGGTCCTCATTAACTAGGCTGCCATTGTATAATGAGCGAATTTCATCGCCATTCTTACTGCGGAACATTCTGTCCCATAAAGCTTCATTTGAAATTTTAATTTCATCTTTTTCAAACTCAGCTAAATTCACTCGACCTTGAATATCGCTATCATCAAAATATTTTTCGAATACTTCAGCCAGTTCATCCGTTCGCTCATATACATCATTGGAATTCTCACGATTTCCAGTAAAGGTAAAGAAGCGGCCGTATGAGTAAATTTCTAATCCATGCTTTGTATTCTTCCGTCCAGTACCTAAAACAGATTGTGGAAGGTTCCCTTTGATGATGATGTGAATTCCATTTCCTGACGGTGAAAACTCTGTATAGCTATCTAATGTATCGATAATTTCTGTTGAGAATGCATTTGTTTTTCCGTCCACAACACACTTATCAATATCAATTCCGATGTAATTGTCTTGCCTACTAAATACAAATCCTATCCCGTCATAGTTACCTTCTAAATAGAATTTGACCGCCGTCGCAAATGTTGACCAGGTACGTCTATTATTTGCTTGGGCCATTTCACCAGTTACCTGACACGGAACTTTAGTCTGCTTACCATTTCGTGTTTCGAACTTCCACAAAATCCATTGAGGAAGGGCCTTTAATTCAGCAGGGATTTCATTAAAATTGTATGGATTCTTTTTCATTTCGCCCTCCAAAGTTACTATTCAATAGGTTTATATAAATGAGGTACAATATATGGTTCTTTACCGTCTTCACTATCTTGTACTAACATTGACATTTCTTTAATGCGATGGTGTTTAGGTATTTCATTAACTAGAACTTCGTACCCATTTAATTCTTCAGAAACTTTAATGGTTTCATGCGTATAGTATTTTCCACTCTTTTTAAAGTAAGTAACGTTTACTGTTTTCATTTCAATTCCCCTCATTTCACTGATTTTGGGTATAAAAAAGAGAAGTCGACAAAACCGACCTCTCTATTAAGTTTTATTTAGAATGGTAAATCATCATCGCCAACAGTAATTGGTGGTCCACTTGGTTGAGGCGGAGTTACATTTGATGGTGCCACAAATTTGACTTTAGCAAATGTTTTACCATCCTTATTTGTTTCATGTTTGACATAAGTTAAAACCGTTTTACCTACAATCTCACGGACAACAACATTTAAATCTAAATTCTGTTTACCTTTGTATCCGCAAGCTTTCAAGAATGAGTTACGTTTCTTTTCAGTATCCTCTTTGTAATCCTCAATGTTCGTAGTTAGATATAGAGTGTTATATAGGATTTTTGCTCCTTGATGTTTTTGTTCAATATCTGAACGAATTTCTACATCAAATCCAATAGAGTATTGACCTTTCCATTCGTTTGCTTCAGCAGTGATAATTGTAACTTCATATTTCCCTTCCTCTACCAGACCAAATCCTTGTGATACATTTTCTTCATCGAAATTAATTTTGAAACTCATTATTATTTTCCTCCTTCATTAACTGTAGATGTCATTATTAATTCTTCTTGCACGCAACCTTGACGGTCATCTAATTGATTCTTCGCATATGTGCTATTGGTCGCACTTAGTACAAAACCACGCTCACCATCGCTCTTAACCATTAAACGCCCTACAACATCACATAATCCAAGAACGTTGTTCATGATTTTTTTATTGATTTGTGGATAGCTACGGTTATATTGTTGACCGCTACTATCAATGTATAAATCATCTGTTTCCCAAGCGGTCCATATTAGGTTTGCACCCAAATTCTTTAAGTATCGCAAACTATTAACCACTCGGAATTGCATATATTGATAATCTCCTTGAGATGGGACACCTTTATTTTTACCTTTACTTCCAAGATCAGATAATAAGCAGCGTTCTAATTCACTTATGTTGTCTACCACAATATTTTCGTAAACATTTTTATAATTCTTATCCAAATCAAGAATTAGCTTTTCCCACGCTTCCCATGTATTCGTATTTTCTACATACACAATGTCAATGTTTTCTTGACCTCTTAGTACCTTTGATGTACGATCCACATCTAGTACAAGTGTCTTTCCAGGAAAGTATTTAATAGATGTTGTTTTCCCCATACCAGGTGGGCCATAAATCAAATACGTTTTTTGTACATTTGTAATTTCACTGGCATTAGTTATTTGCATTTTTATACCTCCACAATTGACCGTCTTTTTATTCCAATAATCGGTTCCGTATATCCAGCAATCTCTAACTGTCTCTGAGCTTTTCTAAATACATAATCGATATTTTCATTTTCTTTTATGGATCCATCTGGATTTAAATGTTTATTAGGAATCCATACGTTTTGATTTGTTCCACCTAATGTGAATCGCTTTGCTGCATAGTTTTTGTAATTACGTTTAATAAGTTCTAGCCTTATCCCTTTGTAAACCTGAATCATTTCTAAACTTCCACACTATAAGAAATAGATTCAGGTTTAACCGTTACCCCTGGAACGATTTGTCCATCCTCATCCACAATTACTTTTTCATCACCGATTTTCTGGATTTTGAATTTTTTCTTTAACTCTCCCCATTTGATTTCAGTTTTAATGCAATCATCAAGTTCATTTTCAATGGCATAATCTAATAGTTTGGTTTCATCAGCCTTTTCCGGTGCTTCACTACTCTTTCGAGTCTTGGATTTACCGTAAGGTGTACTAATGGTTTTCTGCTTTGGATCCGCTGCAAGTTGTTCTGCATGATAACGTTGGATATGCCATTCAAAGAAACCAATGCTATCGTGGATGGGATTTAATTCACTTTTTTCCCAATTAGCAATACGTTCACGCTCAACATTTGCTAATTGTACAACCTCTTTTTCTTTATCTTTAAGAGCTGATATTTTACGAAATGCCCAGTTAAGACTTTCTAAATCACTAATTTCAAACTGTTGTTGCTCAGCCACTTGTAATTCATTTACTTCTGCTAATTCAATTGCTTGTAATGAGTTCATCGATATTACCTCCAAAGATATTTTTTATTTGGTTTTTAGTGTGAATAGAATAATAGGTTATGCCGTTTCGCTTAAAATTAGCTCGAAAAGGATAATCAGAACACTCACGTGTTACTACTTCCAAATCTCCTTTTTCGTTCAGAAGTTCTTCAAACAATTCATCAGTTACTTGTACTTCATTTCCAAAGATATTCATAATTCCGTTGTCATAAGCTTTGTTCGCGGCTTGTACATATTCTTCAATCGCTTTAATATCCATTACTGCCATTCCTCCCCTGCAGCTTTTAAGGCTGCTATGCATATGGCCATTGGAACAGTTTGTGCTTGCACTTCTATATCGCTGTATGTCCCATCGGTTTGCGAAACCGATACATTAACCCTATAAAAGCCATCACCATATCCTGTAACGCGCTCAATCGTATAAAAATCAAACTTCTCAATTATTAACCAAGCATCTTGAATGTTTGTACTAAACTTAGGTAATTGTGGATGAACAGCACCTATCGGTGTTTCTACCCACATTGCTTTCAGAATTGATGTTTCAGGTGGTTTAATCCATCCCATAACCTTTTCCGCGACTAATCCGTCAATTGGTTTATCGTTCATTTTTAAACCTCCTAATCTATGAATTTGGAATCATACGTGTTGCACCAGTAAAGCGATGTACCAGGTGCAATTCCTCATTTACCTTCTTAAAAATCAACCAATGTTCTGGATTTAATTTGTAGGACTGAATATGAATCTTTTCACGTTTATTTGGCTTCTTACCGTTCTTCACGCTTGTCCCTCCTTTACACGAAATCAATTCATGCTATAATGACTGTGAATATTTTTACTTAAATCACCTGTTGGCGCAGGTGGTTTTCTTTTTATACAGCTTTAAAACATTCAACATTTTGTTCCGAAATTAAGTATTCTGTTAGATTTCCTTCAAGTACGACATCCTGTCCAAACATAAAATACTTATCATCTTGCTGAATTTCACAACCATAGAAATCTTCAATTGGATGATCAGGTTCCTTAATCTTTTCCTCTTCAGGAATGTCTTCCACAAATATTGCATCGATATTACTAACCCCAATGTGGAATGGTACCTTTCCAGTTGCACCTTCATATTCAATTCCTGATAAAAAACCAAAGTTATTTTTAAATGTTTTAAATTGCGCTGCTGTAAAACTAACCTTTGCACCTGACTTAAAAATCAACGTTACTTCCTTCAATTAACTCACCTCCCTTCGAGCTGAAACCTCACGGTTCATTTCGTATATTCTGCGCTTTGCTTCTAATTCAGTAATAATTAACAACGCTGGATTATTACGCATCTCAGCACATTGCTGACGTACTTGAGATGCTTTCATTAATCTACTTGCGGATAATACTCCGTTCATTTTGTTCACCATCTTTCATCTATTTTTGATAAATAACGACTTCATTTTTCGACATTTTTAAGACAAAAAAATAAAATCCCCTAATCTGTTTTTTTGGTTGTTTTTTTACAGGTTATCCTCGTGTGTAATTTCCCATTTTCAACAAAAACTTCTCTATCATATTTCGACAAAACTTCTTCACGATTAATCGTTTCTACCTCGCCCGATACCCAGTAACCGGATCGAAGTAGAAACTCAGAAAAACCTTCTGGAATTGGGAACTCATACCCATCTAAAGTAATGCTCGTTACTTCAATACCTTCTCTGATTATCAAAATGTATCCCCTCTTCAAGTAGATAATTGAAATTCGCTATTTCTACTTAAAGTAGAGTTGGTATTAAAAAAAATTTGATCATAGCTGATTTCTAAAATCTCACATATCTTTTTCGCATTTCCTATAGTGACCTCGTCTGGATGTTCCTCCATTTTACGATAAGTTTGAACATGAACGTCAAGACTTTTGGCCATATCACGTTGCGTGATTCCTCTTACTAATCTCGCTTGTTTCAAAGTGAAAATCATCACTTTCACCTCTTTTCTTTTCGCTTGTAAACTCATAATAATCTACCTAAAGTAGAATGTCAACAATGAAAAACCGCTAGAATTCTACTTAATTCATTTGTTTTTCGATTTAAAAGTAGAATTTTTTCGACATTATATTGTATAAAATCTACTTTTAGTATAATATTATATATATAAAGTGTACGGAGGTCGCTACAATGAGCATAGGGAAAAATATTAAAAAACTAAGGGACAAGCATAATCTTAATCAAAAAGAAATGGGAGAAATCGCCGGTGTTTCAGATAAAGCTGTATCTACTTGGGAAAAAGGGTTAAAAGAACCAAGAATGGGAGCTATTCAAAAAATCGCTGATCATTTTGGAATTTTAAAAAGCGATATCATTGAGGATCAAGATGCTAAAGTCACTCACATTAGACCTAATCAACCTGAAATTAAAAATAATTGTAAAGCTGTTCCATTGCTTGGAGCAATATCAGCAGGCACTCCTCTTGAAATGGTTGCTGTGGAAGAATGGATTAATGTTCCTGTTGAAATTACAGATTGTCATCCTCATGCTTTTTTATTACGAGTAGTTGGCGATAGCATGAGTAAAGTAATACCACCAAATATGTTAGCGTTGATAGATCCAGATGTTGAAATTAAAAATGGAGATATTGCTGCAGTTGCGGTTAATGGATTCGATGCAACTCTAAAAAGATTTTATAAGTTCCAAGATGGAATTACTTTAGAACCTGAAAGTTATAATCCTGAATATAAAACACAATTTTTTGACTCTAAAACACAAGAACACACTCCTGTTGTAGTAAAAGGAAAATTAGTTTGGTATATGGCACCACTTAACGTTAAATTCTAATTGTAAGAGGTGATTGTTTTGACTAAAGCTGCTATATACATTCGTGTTAGTACTCAAGACCAAGTAGAAAATTATAGTATAGAAGTTCAAAGAGAACGGATAAGAGCATATTGTAAGGCAAAAGGTTGGGATATTTATGATGAATACATCGATGGTGGTTATTCAGGTTCTAATCTAGATCGTCCAGACATTAAAAGGCTTTTAAATGATTTAAAAAAAATCGATGTTGTTGTTGTATATAAATTAGACAGGTTATCTCGTTCACAAAGAGATACATTAGAATTGATTGAAGAACATTTCTTAAAAAATAATGTGGACTTTGTATCTATTACAGAAACATTAGATACATCTACACCGTTTGGAAAAGCAATGATTGGTATATTATCTGTATTTGCTCAATTAGAACGTGAGACAATTGCAGAGCGAATGAGAATGGGACATATTAAACGAGCAGAAAATGGTTTAAGAGGAAATGGTGGAGATTATGATCCATCTGGTTACACAAGAGTTGACGGACATTTAATATTAAATCCAAATGAAGCTAAGCATATTAAAAGAGCTTTTGATTTATATGAACAATACCATTCAATAACTAGAGTACAGGAAGTTTTAAAAGAAGAGGGATATACCATTTGGAGATTTCGAAGATATAGAGATGTTCTCTCTAATACTTTATATATAGGTCAAATAACCTTCGCTGGAAAAACATATAAGGGACAACATGAACCTATTGTTTCATTAGAGCAATTTAAACGTGTACAGGCGCTTTTAAAACGCCATAAAGGACATAATGCTCATAAAGCTAAACAAAGCCTATTATCAGGCTTAATAACATGTTCTTGTTGTGGTGAAAAGTTTGTGGCGTACAGTACTGGTAAATCCAAAGATATTGAATCCAAAAGATATTACTATTATATTTGTAGAGCTAAAAGATTCCCTTCCGAATACGATGAAAAATGCCTAAACAAAACATGGTCAAGAAAAAAACTTGAAGAAGTTATATTTGATGAATTAAAAAATCTAACAGTAAAAAAAAGCACTTCTCAAAAAAAAGAGAAAAAAATCAATTATGAGAAGTTGATTAAAGATATTGATAAAAAAATGGAGCGTCTTCTTGATTTATTCACAAATACTACTAATATCAGCAGACAACTTTTAGAAACAAAAATGGATAAATTAAATTTAGAGAAGGAGCATCTTATTCTAAAGCAACAGAGCTACGAACAAGAATTTTCAATCTCAAAAGATATGATTACAACAATTAATGAATCATTAGAAACAATGGATTTTAAAGCTAAACAAATTATGATTAATACTTTTATACAAGAAATTCACATTGATCATGATGTCGTTGATATAATTTGGAGATGACGTGTTTGACGTTATCTTTTTATGTATTCATTTCGGGCTATTCACACAGCCCAAATAAAAAAAGAGTCTTTCTTCTTAATAGCTTCTATAACACCTTGCGCTGCCAAATCCTGACCAGTAGACAAGGTCCCGTTCCACTGTAAAGAATTTAAGCCTTTTTCTCCTTTTCTTTCAGCGATCCCACGAACAAGTACAGCACATTCACTAACTCTCCCCATCGTTATACACTTTCGGCAATACGTACATACTTTACTGCACCTTTTACATAAAAATGATGCAAATAGCCGCTGCTCTATATTTCCGCAGCGCTGACACATATATTTAGAAGCCTTCTTTATTACACCTTGTACACATACGGCCTCTCTCTTCTTTTTCAAATCTTGTAATGTACCCCGTAAATCTGAAGAGAGTTCCTCTAATAGTAACTGTTTCCCTGTTAACATCAGCAACCACCTCCATCACTACTATAAACCCTTCTCATAATCTCGTAAAAAATCAAAAAAGCCGATAACCTACTTATAAAATAGTAAGCTATCGACTTTATACACATGTTTTATTCGTTTATAAATCCTAGAATCTACCGTATCCTAAGAAATGTTTTTGGTTGTAGCTACTGCTTAAGCTAGCGTAAGCAATCCCTTTATCACCAGCATGAATCATTTGGCCATTACCAACGTAAATACCGATGTGAGATGGACCTGGTTTATAAGTACCTTGGAAGAATACTAAATCTCCAGGTTGTGGGCTACTTACTTTAGAAACTGAATTCCAGTAACCATTAACATCTTGACGTCCTACACCGAAGACGTAAGAAATAAATCCACTACAGTCAAAACCACCGTTTGATGGAGATGCACTTCCCCAAACATATGGCATACCTAAGTATTGTTGTGCTTTACCAATTACGCCAGGAGCTGGAGCTGGGCCTGGTGTTGGTTCTGCTTTTTTCTCTTCTTTTTTAGGTGCTTCTTTTTTAGGTTCTTCCTTTTTAGGCTCTTCTTTTTGAGCTTGTCCACCATTGTTTGCTGGTGCTGCAGGTGCAGCTTGCTCTGCTGGTGCTTGTGCTGTAGGCGCTTGCGCATCTTTAGCAGCTTGTTCTGCTTGTTTTTGAGCAGCAGCTTCTTGTGCAGCTTTTTCTTGTGCTTCTTGTTCAGCAATACGTTGTAATTGTAGTGCTTGTTTTTCAAGATCTTTCAATTGACTTTCCGTACTTGTCATTGAAGTTACAACTGTATCCATTTTACCGCTTAAATCATTTACTGCTGTTGATTTTTTCGCTTTTTCAGCGTCAAGTTCTTTCTTAGCAGTTTCAATTTGAGCTTGTGCTTCTTTTAATTCTTTTTGCTTTGTTTTTACCGTTTCAACATCTTTTTTCACGTTCGCTTGATCTTCTTGTTGTGTTTTCATGATATCTTCGTCAGACTCAAGAATTTTAGAAACAGAAGTTAAACGATCAACTAAATCTGCAACGTTTTTAGAGTTTACAAGAACTTCTGTTACAACGTTCGTATTTGGTTGTTCTTGAAGTGCAACTAAACGTTTTCTTAATAACTCTTCACGTTTTGCAATTTTCGTTTGTAGTTCTGCAATATCTTTATTTTTATTTTCGATTAATTGCTCAGTATCCGCAACTTTTTTCGTTGTTTCATCAAGTTTTGAAGCATTCTCTTGAACAGATTTATCCAAACCTTGAATTGTTTTGTTTAAGTCATTCATTTGTTTTTGTAATACATCACGTTCTTGTTGTTGTTTATGTAAAGTGTCATTTTGTGTATTAATTTGTGATTTCACGTCAGAAATTTTATCTTCTGCAAATACATTTGGTGTTAGTCCTGAAAACATTAACCCTGCAACTAATGCGCAAGATGCCATTTTTAGCTTTTTCATTTTATTTTTTACACCGCTTTCTTTTGTCTTTTTTCCGTATATAACCTATAAAATTTATACCATAATTCGGGATTTTTTTTGCTAATGTTACGCTATTGTAAAACAAATGTAATATTATATGTAACTCTATCGCAAAATATGCATATTTTTGTATATATGTGTAGAATTTTAAAAGCTTTTTATAAGCAAAGAAAAAACGCAAGGTTTCCCTTACGTTTTGTTAAATACACTAATACGAATGAAATCAAAACGTTATTTCATCCATTGCTCAGCCCACTTTTGGACTTCATCCATAACACTTTCTAATGCTTTCCCTTTTTCAGTTAAGCCGTACTCGATTCGAACTGGTACTTCCGGATAAACATTACGAACTACAATGCCTTCGCTTTCCAATTCCTTTAAACGCTCTGATAACATACGATCGCTCATATTCGGTATAATATCTGCGATTTCTCTAAAACGTTTTGACTCTTCAAGCAAAGATTTAATAATTAAGCCAGTCCATTTTTTACTAAGCAAAGTAAAAGCTGACTCAAACTTTGGACATAAACAAGAATTATGCTCCATATGTTTCACCTCTCTTCTATTATAATATAGTTTCTTGTAAAAAGTAAGTTATAAAACTTTCCTCATTATTTTATTTTACGCACATTTTATAATTTCCAAATATTAACTTGTCAACTACACGTAAAATATCCGTAAAAAAACCCTCTTCAAAAAGAGAGCTTTTTATATCTTATTACTTCGTATACCATCCAAGACCTAGTGCACCTTCACCTAAATGCGTACCAATTACAGCACCGAAATAACCTGTGCGGATTGTAACATGGGGATATTTTGCTTCTAATTCTGCCTTCCATTCATTCGCTTCCTCTTCACGTTGTGCATGAATGATAACTGCTTCCATAGGTACACCTTGACTTGCTTGCTCATCAAAAATTTCAACAATTCGTTTTAACGCTTTTTTACGTGTACGAATCTTTTCAAATGGAATAATGATTTTATCTCTAAAATATAAAACTGGCTTCACTTGTAACAAACTACCAATGAAAGCTTGTGCACTATTTAATCGTCCTCCACGTTGTAAATGATGTAAATCATCCACTACAAAATAAGCGTCCATCGTTTTCTTCATTTCATCAAAACGGGCAACGATCTCTTTCGGATTTTTTCCTTCGCTTGCTAGCTTTGCACCTTCACGTACATAGAATCCTTGTACTTCACAACTAATTTCAGAGTCGTACGTATATACATCAATACCCTCTACCATTTGCCCGGCTGTCGTTGCCGTTTGATATGTACCACTAATCCCACTTGAAAGATGAATGCTAATAACCGCATCATAATCCTTAGATAGTTCTTCAAATAACTCAACAAACTTTCCGATTGCTGGCTGAGAAGTTTTCGGAAGTTCTTCTTGCTCACGTACTTTTACATAGAAATCATCTACTGAAATTTCAGCTTCTTCTTGATAAGATTCCGTTCCAAACACAACGTTTAATGGAATCATATATATATTGAGTTCATCACGAATATGCTTCGGTATATATGCTGTACTATCAGTAACAATAGCTGTTTTCATTTGCGTACCTGCCTTATAAAAAAGTTTTTATTCCCTAAGTTTACACGAAAACTAAAAATGGTGCATCCATACATAAAAATGCCGATTTGAAATAATACTTACCATCTCGACAAATTACAACAAAAAGTTGAAATACTCACCAAAAATTTTAACTTATTTATAAAAAATGTTTGAATATAAAAACGCTCGCTTTTAAAATGTAAAGTACTAGTCATTTTGGTAGATAGGGGCGTATACGAGTGTTATTACAATATTTAACAATCAAAGACTACGGTGAGCACGAAATTGTCATTCAAAAATCAAGATTTATTTGTTATGTTAGCAGAGCTACAACCGAAGCAGAAGCTCAAGAATTTATACAAAAAATAAAAAAACAAAATTGGAATGCCACACATAATTGTTCTGCGTATTTGATTGGCGAACAAGATCAAATCCAAAAAGCAAATGATGACGGAGAACCTAGCGGTACAGCTGGCGTACCTATGTTAGAGGTACTAAAAAAACGCGGTTTAAAAGATACCGTCGTTGTCGTTACACGCTATTTTGGTGGCATCAAACTTGGCGCAGGTGGATTAATTCGCGCATATGGAAAATGTACAAGCGAAGGCATTAATCATGTCGGTGTTGTTCAGCGAAAACTAATGCGTGTTATGCAGACCGAAATTGATTACACATTACTTGGCAAAATTGAAAATGAATTACGTAATTCGAAATATGCCATTAAAGATATACATTATCTCGAAAATGTCACATTTGATACGTATGTAGAAGAAGACGGAAAACAAGCATTCACAGATTGGATGATTGAGTTAACAAATGGGAAATGTACAATTACAGAAGGAGATATGTTGTACTTAGAACAAGATGTTATCTAAGAATAACTACATCCTCACCTTTAAAGATTAATGTAGTGAATTACTTTCCTACAAATGAACTAAGGAGATTATATATGGAAGAACGTTATTATCATCTCCAAAATAGCAGAATAAAAAAGAAACGAAGAAGAAAGTTTTTCTACTTCCTTATTTTCGTATTTTTATTTGGTGGTGTAGGACTTTATATATTAAATTCCTACTCTTCTCTCATGGGGATGTATAGTGGTTTTACTCGTCAAAAATCGGACTTGAGAACCGAAGATGTAGAAATTACAAAGGAGCCTTTTACACTCCTCATTATGGGTATAGAAGATTATGCAACGGACGGTCAAAACGGTCGTACAGATTCATTAATGTTTGCGACCGTCAATCCTAAAACTAAAAAGATTTCGCTTATGAGTATCCCTCGTGATAGTCGCGTTCCAATTGTTGGTAAGAACAAAGAGGACAAAATTAACGCTGCGCACGCTTACGGCGGAGAAGAAATGGCAATCAAAACTGTCGAAGGTTTTCTAAAAGTTCCTGTAGACCATTATATTAAAATTGATTTCCAAGGCTTTAAAGGAATTGTTGATGCTGTTGGCGGTGTTACTGTTGATGTCCCATTCGATTTTTGGGAGCGTTCAGACGTGGATTACTACAAAAAAATCGAATTTAAGCAAGGACAACAAGACTTAAATGGGGAAGAAGCACTCGCATACGTACGTATGCGAAAGCAGGATCCAAACGGCGATTATGGTCGGGCCGCTAGACAAAGACAATTACTAGCCGCTGTTGCTCAAAAACTAAATTCAGCCTCTACCGTATTTAAAATTAAAGATTTAACAGCAGTCGTTGGAAAATATATAAAAACTGACATTCCTATTTCAGACGGACTGGCTCTTTACAATAAACTATCTGGATTTGATCCTTCTACAATGCAAACGTTCAAACTTGAAGGAGAAGACAAAAAAATAGGTGGTATTTATTACTTCCTTCCAGATCCAATCGGTGTAGAGACAGTACGTAACGAAATTAAAAAAGAATTAGGAGAAACAGCAAACACTCAAGAAAATCCAACTACAAAAACCGAATCAAACCATTCTTCAAATTCTAACTCTGACGAAAAGGCAAAGAAAGAAACGAATCAGAATCAGAACAAAGCACCAACTGAACCACCTCCTTCTACGAATGCTCATGCAGAGTGGATTATGAGAAATCAGCAATAACAAAAAGAGCCAAATCGCATATGATTTGGCTCTTTTTTATTTACTTATTAAAGTGTTGTAAAATTGCTTCTACAATGCGCTCTGATGCACGGCCATCACCGTAAGGATTAGATGCTTTTGACATCTTATCATGAGCTTCTTTATCTGATAACAACTCATCAGCAAGACCAAAGATTGTCTCTTCGTCTGTTCCTGCTAATTTCAATGTACCTGCTTCAATACCTTCTGGGCGCTCTGTTGTATCACGAAGAACAAGAACCGGTACACCAAGTGACGGCGCTTCCTCTTGTACACCACCAGAATCAGTTAACATTAAGTATGAACGAGCTGCAACATTGTGGAAATCAATTACATCTAGCGGCTCAATTAAATGAATTCGGCTATGATCGCCTAAAATATCATTCGCTGTCTCACGAACAACTGGGTTCATATGAACCGGATACACAACTTGTACGTCTTCATGCTTATCAACAAGACGTTTAATTGCACGGAACATATTACGCATTGGCTCTCCTAAGTTTTCACGGCGGTGAGCTGTCATAAGTACAAGACGATCGTTTCCAAGTGTCTCTAGTACAGGATGACTATATGTTTCTTTTACAGTCGTTTTTAGTGCGTCAATCGCTGTATTCCCTGTTATGAAAATGCGTGACTCATCTTTATTTTCTTTCTGTAAGTTCGTTGCTGATTTTGTTGTAGGTGAGAAATGAAGATCTGCCATGACGCCTGTTAATTGGCGATTCATCTCTTCTGGGTATGGAGAATATTTATCCCATGTACGAAGTCCTGCTTCAACATGCCCTACTGGAATTTGATTGTAGAAAGCAGCTAAACTCGCAATAAATGTTGTCGTTGTATCACCATGTACAAGTACAATATCCGGCTTTGCTTCTTTCATTACTTTATCCAAACCTTCTAAACCACGCGTTGTAATATCAATTAAAGTTTGGCGGTCTTTCATAATATTCAAATCGAAATCTGGCGTAATTCCAAAGATACTTAATACTTGGTCTAACATTTGACGATGTTGCGCTGTTACAGTCACAATCGACTCAATTTTTTCTGGATGTTTTTGCAACTCTAACACAAGAGGTGCCATTTTAATTGCTTCTGGACGTGTCCCGAAAATTGTCATTACTTTTAAACGTTCAGTCATTTCATTGCCTCTTTTCTTTCACTAGTTACAACTTCTATTATGACATATAAGAATATACATGAATACATGCCTTTTTAACGAATAACGGAAAATTCCCTCTTACAAATACTTTCTCTTCCAACCGAATAATAATCTATCTCTTGCTTCTTGACATCCTCAATAGTATAACAATTTCTTCCATCTAATAAAATAGGTTCTCTCATAAGTTGTGCGTACCTTTCTAACGGATAAGCTCGGATAGCCTCCCATTCTGTCATGATAAAAGCCGCACTCGCTCCTCTAATCGATTCATCTATACATTCGCTATATTGTATAGTCTCTCCAAAGATATTTTTCATATTTGGAATCGCTTTTGGGTCATATAGAACTACATCCGCACCTATATGAATTAATTCTTGTATCATAATAAGGGACGGTGCGTCTCTTATATCATCAGTATTCGGTTTAAATGCCGCTCCCAGCACCGCAATCCGCTTCTTGTTCATATTTAATACTTTCTTCGCTTTCTCAATCAATAACAACTGTTGTTTATTATTCACTTCAATGACTGCTTTTAACAAGCGAAAATCATGCGCCACATTCCCTGCAATTTGCACAAGGGCTTTCGTATCTTTCGGAAAACACGAACCCCCATAACCAATGCCAGCATTTAAAAAAGACGCCCCAATTCTCTTATCCATTCCCATCCCTTGTGCAACGTCTAATACATTGGCTCCTACCTTCTCACATATATTTGAAATTTCATTGATAAAACTAATTTTTGTCGCTAAAAAAGCATTCGATGCATATTTAATCATCTCTGCACTTTTTATATTTGTAACATACGTTTTTAAGCGTAATTCACTATACAAATTCTCCACTTTTCGTGCCGCTTCCTCATTATCTGCTCCAATTACAATACGATCTCCCTGAAAAAAATCGTAAATCCCTGAACCTTCCCGTAAAAATTCAGGATTCGATACGATATGTAATTCATATCTATTTTGTAATTTCTCCTCAATCCATCCCCTCATAACATCATTTGTACCTACAGGAACCGTACTTTTCGTAACGACAATAATGTCATTCGTCGCATATGTTCCAATATCGTCACAAGCACTTCGAATATATGTTAAATCCGCTGTCCCATCTAATAAAGATGGCGTTCCAACTGCAATAAATATAAATTCTGCATCGTAAAATGCTTTTACTCTATTTGTTGTAAAAGTTAAACAGTCATTCTCACATGCATCATTTATTAATTCATATAAACCCGCTTCATAAATAGGCAGATCTCCTTGCTTTATCCGTTCAATTTTCTCATCATTTATATCAAAACATGTGACTGAATGGCCTAACATTGCCAATCCTACTCCTGTAATTAATCCAACGTATCCGGTACCTATTATCGTAATTTTCATTTCCTTTTCGCACAGGAATATACAATAGAAAATATACGAATACATAGAATTCTCCCTGTGCTTCCCCCTCTCACATTAAAAATGAGAAAACTCTTTTACTTCTTTATTATATGAATTACTTTTTCCATTCTTTTTTAAGTTTTTGTAAAATTACATGTAAGAATATAAAATGAAACTTTATTCAGTAAGGGGCATCCATCCCCGGCTAATTATTAGTTAAACCAATCAGGCTTTTACAGGAATTAAGATCCCCACCTAACTTCTTTTCTCCAACTGAATTTTGAGGTGCGAACCTTACTGCCCGTTCATGCGGATAAATTCCCACATTTTAACACGGAACTTACTCATTTCTAGGTGTAACACTTATAATACTGAAATAAAAATATTCATTATCGAAAAAAGAGAAAATGTCATATTCTAAAGTCCAATACAATTAACCTTCTCAAACGATTCAACATTCTGTATACAATTGTCATATATTCTATCCGCTTCCATTTACCACACAAAGAAAAAAAGATTGAATTCTAATCTTTTTGTGATACCATATGTTATGAGCCTGTAAATAAACATCATAATTTTCAGATAAATATATTTAAAAAAATTACGTTAGACTATAAAAGGGTGGGGTATTAATGGACTCACAAGTGATTTATGCCATCTTGGCATCTTTCATCACTGTACTCGTCGTTACTCCTTTAGTTATTAAGTTAGCTTTTAAAATAGGAGCAACAGATAAGCCAAACGCTCGTAAAGTGCATCAAAAGATTATGCCTCGTCTTGGCGGGTTAGCGATATTTATTGGTGTAGCTGTAGGATTTGTTGTCGGCGGCTTATACGAACAAAGAATGTTATCGATAACGCTAGGTGCGATTATCATTGTAATCATCGGTATTTTAGATGATATGTACGAGTTATCTGCGAAGGTAAAATTCGGTGGGCAACTACTAGTTGCCATGATGATTGTAAAAAGTGGATTATTAGTGCAAGTATTATATATCCCAATCCTCGGGGATACTGAACTTGGATGGCTTGCTTATCCAATTACAGTATTTTGGATTGTAGGTATTACAAATGCAATCAACTTAATTGATGGCTTAGATGGGTTATCTGCTGGTATTTCATCTATCGTACTTGCAACGCTAGCATATATGGCCTTCACTAGCCCATGGGGCACTGGAGCCGCTATTATCTTACCACTAGCATTAATTACATTAGCAAGTACAATTGGATTTTTATTCTACAACTTCCATCCAGCAAAAATTTTCATGGGAGATACAGGCGCGCTATTTTTAGGATACTGTATTTCTGTTATATCGTTACTTGGATTATACAAAAGTGTAACGTTATTCAGCTTTATCGTTCCAGTTATCATTTTAGGCGTACCTGTATTTGATACGACATTTGCAATTATCCGTCGTATCGTAAATAAAAAACCTATTTCAGCACCAGATAAATCGCATTTACATCACCGTTTACTTGCAATGGGCTTCTCTCATCGTAAAACGGTACTAATTATATACGCATTCGGTATTTTCTTTAGTGTAAATGCAATCATTTTCTCTAGTGCGACATTATGGTTATCCATTATTCTTCTTTTCGTTTTAATCTTCTTTACAGAAATCATTGCTGAAGTAATTGGGCTTGTACATGAACGTTACAAACCACTTATTTCCTTTTATAAAAAAGTGAAAAAACGTGAAGACTAATTGTAGTATAGCCTTTACAATTATGAAATATTCAAATAGCATCCTCTTTCTTATAAGAGGATGCTATTTTTTATTCATCATTTTATATTTCCAAAATATAGATTGTTTGAGAGCCCCACTATTGGAGAAAGATATACATAATAAGAAAAGGATTATATTTTCTTTTTTACATCTTGATTGTCAAACTGAGGGTGAATGTTATGATCAAGCGAGTATTTCAATACGTTATTTTATTTTTAACAATTACTATGTACGCGTCATCTCATGCAGGAGCAACTACAATGACCCCTGCTGAACATCATCCAAATACTGAAACTACCTCTCCTACAAAAAAAATCGCGTACTTAACATTTGATGACGGACCAAACAAATATACTACGCAAATTTTAAACATCTTAAAGGAAAAGAACGGAAAAGCAACTTTCTTTGTTATTGGTGGAAAAGTACCACATTATAAAAAAACAATGCAACGATTAATTCAAGAGGGGCATTATATCGGACTTCACAGTATGTCACACGATGTAAAACGCCTTTACACTGGTGATCCATCCGCTTTAATTACAGAAATGGAACAAACACAAAATATTGTTCAGCAAGTTACAAAATTAAATTCACATCTCGTTCGTGTCCCGTATGGTAGCATGCCTTACTTAAAAAAGAATTACCGTGATGCACTTGTATCCGCCCAGTATAAAATGTGGGATTGGACAATCGATACATATGACTGGAAAAGCTATGACAATCCTTCTGCCATACTAGAAAGAGTACGTAATCAGAGCGATGAACAAGTCGAAGTGATTTTAATGCATGATTCGAGTGTAACCGTACAAATACTGCCTAAAGTAATTGATTACTTACAGTCACAAGGATACAAACTTCTTCCCTATAATCCATCTTCTCACCTCGAAGTGAACTTTTGGAAAGACACAAGATTGTAACAGCTTTAGTGCCTATTTGCTAAAGCTGTTTTATTTTTCTCTTCCCACCCTTCCCATTTTTGTGTAAAATTTTAAATAGTGATGAAGTTTCGAGGTGAATAGAAATGAAACGAATAGATCTCATTTTTAACGCAATACAAGAAGGCAATTATATAGAAGGTGTAACCGCATCAGAACTCGCTACCCTGTTGCAACTAGATCGTGCCAATGTAAGTAGCGACTTAAACAAACTTGTAAAAGATAAACGTTTATTAAAAACAAATACGCGTCCTGTTCGTTTTTATATAGAAACGAACGCTTCGTTGGAAACGCATTCAAAGAAAATGACTTCATTAGATACATTTGCAATTGAAAATACAAGCCTTAAAATCGCAATCGAAAAAGCGAAAGCTTCTATTCTCTATCCTCCAAACGGTATGCATACTTTACTGCTAGGAGAAACAGGGGTCGGAAAATCTATGTTCGCTTCTTTAATGCACGAATATGCAATTGAAGTTGAACAACTTCCTAAAAATGCACCATTTATCGTCTTTAACTGTGCCGATTACGCAAATAATCCACAGCTACTACTGGGGCAGTTATTTGGGATTAAAAAAGGAGCTTATACAGGGGCAAGTGATCAAAAAGGGTTAATTGAAAAAGCACATGAAGGGATCCTTTTCTTAGATGAAGTACATCGCCTTCCTCCAGAGGGACAAGAAATGCTTTTCACCTTTATTGACCGCGGGGTATACCGCCGCCTTGGAGAAACAGAAAACGAGCGTAAAGCACAAGTATTAATCATTACTGCAACAACAGAAGAACCAAATTCATTTTTATTAAAAACATTTACAAGACGTATACCAATGACTGTTACGCTGCCACCACTTCGTGAGCGTACACATAAAGAACGATTTGCTTTACTGCAACTATTTTTCACAAATGAAGCAATCCGTCTGCGAAAAGAAATTCACGTTAGTCCGAATGCAATGCGCGCTTTCGTCTTTTACAATTGCCCCAATAACATCGGGCAATTAAAAACGGATGTACAAATTGCCTGTGCGAAAGCCTATTCTGACCTTGTGACAAAGAAACGTGATTCTGTCTACGTTTCAAGTACAGATTTACCTTGGTATATGAAAGAAGGGCTATTCATTGAAAGAAAGAGCCGTCATCTATACCAAATACCAAATGAAACATTTATATTTACAGGTGATGAAGGTTGGAGTAATCATAAAATAGAGAATGAAAAACGTTCTTCTATTTACGATTATATTGATTATAAATACGAAGAACTTCAAGCTCGCGGTATTGAAGAAGACGAATTAGAATTACTAATAGAAAATGATATTCAAAGCTTTTTCGTACAATATTTTAACCAAATTTCTAAAAAAACAAGTCATGAAAATGTTTTTAAAATTGTGGATCGTAATATCGTTTCCGTATGTGAAAGAATTGCGGAACTTGCTGAAAAGCATTTATCTAAGACGTTTGATGAAAAAGTATTTCTCGCTTTAAGCTTACATGTACAGACAACTCTACAACGTTTGCAAGCTGGGAAACAAATTCATCACCCACAATTAAATCAAATTCGTACGAAATATAAGGACGCTTTTTCCGTAGCTATGCAATGCATTCAACTACTGGAGGACGAATTACAAATAACAATGCCTATTGATGAAGCAGGCTTTTTAACAATGTTCTTCGTTGTTGATCCAATTCCTGCCTCACAAACAGAAGTAAAAGTATTAATATTAGCGCACGGCAACGGCATCGCAACAGAAATGGCAAACGTCGCAAACGAACTGCTCGGCATCGAGGAAGTAACCGGTATCGATATGCCGTTACATGAATCGCCGAAAGATTTCTTAGAGCGTGTGAAAGTGTATATGAAAACACTCCAAAATGTAAATGGACTTCTCTTACTCGTCGATATGGGCTCTCTCGCTTATATTGGTGATATATTAGAAACTGAGTTCAAAATTCCGGTACGTGTTCTTTCCATGACAAGCACTCCACATGCACTAGAAGCAGCTCGAAAAGCTCAACTTGGCTACTCGTTAGATGCATTATATGAAACAGTGAAGAACTTAACACCGTTTTACTTAAACGTACAAGAAGAAAAGAAAAAGCCACTATCACCAATGAAGTCTGTTATTTTAACAGCTTGTTTAACTGGGGAAGGCAGTGCTTTAGCTATTCAAAAAATGTTAGAGAACTATTTGCGATTTGACAAAGACTTAATTGAAATTATTCCGATTAGTATCGTCCATGAAAAAGATTTAACGAAAATGATTGAGAACATAAAAAAAGAGCGGAATATCATTTGTATCGTCACAAATTTCGATGTGCAGGTGCCATGCTTAACATACCATTTCCAAGACATTGTAAACTACACAGCGATTCAGCCAATTCAAGAATTAATTACGTATGAAGAAACATATGCAAAAATGGCTGATATTCTGGAACAACAAATGCAGCGGAACGACGGAGCATTACTTATTAAAACAATTCGTTACGCATTAAATACAATTCAAGAATTAATTTCCTTACAGCTAACTCCTGACAGCTTAATGGGTGTGATTCTGCATATGAGCTGTATGGTAGACCGTCTTCAAAAAGGAGAAAGCCTCCTCCCTCATCCAGATAAAGAGAAACGAAGACAAGATGAGTACTGGATGTATATGAAAGTGAAAAAAGCATTACAACCAATTGAAAATACATTTGAAATACAAATACCTGATGATGAAGTGTTTTATATCATGGACTTCTTCATTAAAAATCAGCCTGTAAAAAATTAATCGAAGCAGTTTTTTAAATATATCGACCGTAACGCGAATTATATTAGCGATTTTCACAATATATCGATTTACCGACAATAACCACTAAAATTTGTACCTTATAGGAAAAAGGGCTGTTCCAAAATATGGACAGCCTTTTTTCTACTTCTTTACTTTTCTGATTCTCCCCCTGATTTCGCCCTTCTTATTCGACTTCGTATAAACATTTACATATACATTTGCCTGAATGATTTCTTGAAGTAGGCTATCAAACGCTCTCCCCTGTAAAGGCCCTTCAAAATCTTCCACATTGACTACACCGGTCACGACTCCTTCATTTACACTAATACCTTGCTTTATTGGGCCAAACAAATTTAAAACCACTGGACCAATTTGATCCGCTTTCCCTAAATGAATTTGGCATGATGTAACTTTTTCGATGTTTTTCAATATGATCCGATATTGTAATTTCTTTAAATCATCACTAAATATAAACTCTGTTACACCATAAGCTTCTGTATTTACAGGAGGTAGTTCCCTCTTCCCTGTTAACCTCGCAAAGAAATGTGTTGTCATACAGGCATTCTCCTTATATAAATTTCCCAGCACTACTTCTACTACTTTATGGTTTATACATAATCATTTATGACTTTTTCAAGTTTTAATTACGAAGAAAAGATTCACATAATCTTTACATTAGAATCGTTCCTTTTTCTTTACTATCTCTTGTATAATGCACGTAGGAAAGCATTATAGGAGGTAGTTTTGAAAAATAACAAATATACTTTTCACACATTATTAGAGATTTTTCTCGTCTCATTTAAATTAGGACTTACTTCATTTGGTGGTCCTGTCGCCCATCTTGGCTATTTCCACCACGAATACATACAAAAAAGAAAATGGATGGATGAACGAAGCTATGGAGATTTAGTAGCACTATGCCAATTCCTTCCTGGTCCTGCTAGCAGTCAAGTCGGTATGGGGGTTGGATTATTAAGAGGCGGGGTATTAGGAGCTATTATTTCATGGATTGGATTCACTCTACCGTCTGTGCTTGTTTTAGTTTTCTTCGCCTCATTCCTTAATCAATTCGACCTTGGAAGTGCTGGCTGGATTCATGGACTAAAACTTGTAGCAGTCGCAATTGTTGCTCATGCCATATGGGGAATGGCGCAAAAATTAACGCCAGACCGAAATCGTGCGACGATTGCTATTGTAACTGCCGCAATCGCCTTATTATGGCCAAGTAGCTGGACACAAGTCATTCTCATTATAGTATCTGGCTTTATCGGCTGGTTTTTATATCGCAACCAACCAATTAGTCAATCTCAAAATATAAAAGTACCTATTTCAAAAACGATAGCAGTTTCTTGTCTCATCTTATTCTTCGGACTATTACTGTTGCTACCAATATTAAGACCGTTCTCATATTACATCGCTTTATTTGATAGTTTCTATCGCTCTGGCGCACTTGTATTTGGAGGCGGACACGTCGTGCTACCCCTTCTTGAAGGTGAGTTCGTACAAAACGGAATGATGACGAAAGAACAGTTCCTAGCTGGATACGGATTAACACAAGCCGTACCAGGTCCACTATTTACATTCGCTTCTTATATAGGAGCTGCGTTAAACGGGACGCTTGGGGCAATACTCGCAACAATTGCAATCTTTCTTCCTGCTTTCTTGCTCGTTATTGGTGTTTTACCATTTTGGGACAGTGTGAGAAAAATATCTTACATACAAGGCGCACTACTTGGAATCAATGCAGCTGTTGTCGGTATTTTATTAGCAGCTTTTTATGATCCTATTTGGACGAGCACAATTATGAACGCTGTAGATTTTGTTTTTGCATCTCTTCTATTTTGCTTGCTCGCTTTTTGGAAAACACCACCTTGGGTTATCGTTATACTCGGAGCCTTTGGCGGATATATCCTATCGATTTTGTAAATAAAAAAACGACGGCATTATGTAGCCGTCGTTTTTCTATTAAAACTTCACAAGTTCTATTCCTTCAGGCAACTCGCTCTCTGTTAAAATACGCAATTCTTTCACACGATCCATTACGTAAGAAGAACGCTTCACAAGCTCTGGATCAATATACGCTGGATGAACCATAATTTCTACCGTTTGTTCACCTTGTACTCTTTCTTTTAACTTCACAAAGTAATCTTCCGTCACACCATCCGCGTAAAAGTCACTGTAAAACACGTCAGAAAACGGGCGTACTGCTCGCTCTTCCTCACAACGACGAATTGGAACATTATATGTAGCCGCTAATCTCTCAAGAACATCGTGCAAGATCGGTAATCCATGCACGTGATGATGACTATCTAAATGAGTTGGTTTTAATCCGTAAGATAGGAATTTCTCAATTTGAGCAGTCCATTCTCTCTCAACTTCTTCTGCATTTAGCTTCCCTTCCCATACGACGCTTTGTTTATGAAACAATCCATCGCTATTTACAAGTGATGGTACGTCTCCAAGAAGAGGTTTCCCTGCCGTTAATACGAGATGTACGCCTACTCCGAGTAGGTTATATTCTTTTGCTAAGCGTACCGCATGCTCTGTTCCTGGCATATTCATCATCATCGTCGTTGAATTTACAAGTCCATTTATATGTCCATCAATAATGCCGTAATTTGTACCTTCTGTAAGACCAAAATCATCTGCGTTTACAATTAACTTAATCATCGTAATACCTCCTAATAGAATAAAAAAAGCGGGCTAAATAGCGCCGCTTTATTTCTCTACCTTTTTAAAGAACTGCGGAAGATATTCTTTATGTGCTTCCAACATTTCATCTAAAATTTGTTTTGCAACTTTATCTGATGGTACAAGTGGATTAATTGTCATAGCAAGCAGCGCTTTATGATAATCTCCTGTAACAGCAGCTTCAATTGTTGTGCGCTCAAATGATTTAATTTGTTGTACTAAACCGCGAACTGGTACGGGAAGATCTCCGACCGCAATTGGTTTTGGACCCTCTTTCGTAATAATACAGTTCACTTCAACAGCAGAATCATGCGGTAAGCTTGCAATTGTTCCATTGTTTCGTGTATTAACAGGCTGGATATCACCTTTATTATTGTAAATAGACGTAATTAAGCTACATGCTGCGTCACTATAATAAGCGCCGCCACGTTTTTCTAATTGTGGTGGTTTAATATCTAAGTTCGGGTCTTTATATAACTCGAATAAATCATCTTCTAATTGTTTTACTACTTCTGCACGTGTACCTTTTTCAACCGAAGCTTCTTTCTCTTCTTCTAACATTTCACGTGTTTTGTAGTAATAACGATGGTATGGACATGGAATTGCACGAAGACCGCGAATAAAGTCTGGCTCCCAGTTAAGTGCTGCAATATTTTCCATCGTAATTTGCTTTTCTGGATCTGTTACAAGCTCTAACACACGATCCATTACACTTACGCCATCTAAATATACGTCTAGTCCGTATACCATATGATTTAAACCTGCAAAATCAACGTGTACACGACTTGCATCTACTTCAAGTAATCTTGCAAGACCCATGCGGATTCCGATTGGAACGTTACATAGACCAACTACTCTTTGAATATTTGTATAACGAAGGACAGCTTCTGTTACCATACCAGCTGGGTTCGCGAAGTTAATTAACCATGCATTCGGACAAAGCTCCTCCATATCCTTACAAATATCTAAAATAACAGGAATCGTTCTCAGCGCTTTGAATAAACCACCAGGACCATTCGTTTCCTGACCAATTACATCATATTTTAATGGGATTGCTTCATCTTTTGCACGAGCTTCTAATAAACCTACGCGAAGCTGCGTTGTTACGAAGTCAGCATCTTTTAATGCTTCACGGCGATCAAGTGTTAAATGTACCTCGATTGGTAAACCAGATTTTTTCACCATACGCTTCGCTAAGTTACCAACGATTTCTAATTTTTCTTTTCCTGCCTCAATATCTACTAACCAAATTTCACGAACAGGAAGCTCATCATAACGTTTAATAAATCCTTCAATTAACTCTGGTGTATAACTAGATCCACCACCGATTGTAGCAATTTTAATTCCAGTCATGCTTTATTCCCCTTTCGCTTCTAATTTTTTATAAAGGTCAATAAATTCTGCTGCTAATTCTTTTACTGTAATCGCATTCATTAAATGATCTTGTGCATGAATTAAAAGAACACTAATCTCTGTTTTTTCTCCTCTTGCTTCTGATTGTATGAGCTCTGTTTGGAAATGATGCGCTTCATTAATCGCTTCTTTCGCCTTCACCATCGCTTCATCAGCCTCTGCCATTTTCCCCTGTTTGGCAAATTGAAGTGCCTCCATTGCAAAGCTTCGTGCATTACCACTATTTAAAATTAATTGGAATGGAATTTGTTCTGCTGTAGTCATCATAATTACCGCCCTCTCTATTATGGTTCAACCGATTGAAATACCCCTTCAGTTTGAACATTTCTATTACATTATTATTTTATGAATGATAGTTTGGTGTTCTTGTAGATGGATTTCATCTTTTTGAACATGATATAAAGGTAGTTGTTCTCACAGACAATCTTATCTGCGAGAACAACCTTTATGTTACATAGGTACAGAGTTGTTATTTCCTTGTGCTGCTGCTTTTTCAGTACGAACAACAGAACGATCGCATAATACAACAAATGGATAATAGATTACCATCGCAATTACAAAGTTGAATAACTGTAGGAGTGCACCTGAAAGATGTCCACCTGTTACAAGATAACCACTAATAATTGGTGGTGTTGCCCATGGAATCATCCCAACTGTTTTTGGTACCCAGCCAATAGATATAGCTGTATAAGAAGTAATTACTAATACAATTGGTGTTATGATAAACGGTAAGAATAAAATTGGATTTAAAATAATTGGTGTACCAAAGATTACTGGTTCGTTAATGTTAAATGCACCAGGACCAATTGATAAACGAGATACACTGCGTAATTGTGCACTTTTCGCTACAATTAACACAACTACTAAGAACGCTAATGTTGCACCAGAACCACCAAGATATACGAAAGTATCAAAGAATGGTTTTGTAACAATGTTTGGAACATCAAATGCAGATGTACCACCTTTGAATAACTTCATGTTTTCCTCTAATGCCGGTAAGTATAATGGCTCAATAATACCACCAACGATATTTGGACCATGTAAACCGAAGAACCAAAGAAGATGAACAAGGATTACAATGATAATTGCACTTGGTAATGTCCCTGCTAAACTTTGCAGTGGTGATTGAATCGTATTAAAGATAAATTCATGAACACTTGTACCAGCTAATTTCACTGCTAATTGAATACCTGCAACTACTGTTAAGATAACAAATGCTGGAACTATAGCTGCGAACGATCTTAAAACTGCTGGTGGTACTCCATCAGGCATTTTAAATGTAATGTTTCTTTGTACAAAGAAACGGAATACCTCAGTAACAAGGAGCGCCACAATAATTGCTACGAATAACCCTTGTGCACCTGTCCAAGCTAAGTTCAATCCGCCTTCTTTCGGTGTTGTTGGCGTAAGAATAATTAACGCACCAAATGAAATAATACCTGCTGACAAACCATCAACGCCGTAAGATTTTGCTAAGTTATAACTTGTTGTAAATGCTATGATTAGTGCTAGAATTGCGAAAGAACCAGTCCACATTCCACCGCCAACTTGTTTCCACGTTTCACCAAACAAACCTTTCATGAACTCTTGGAAAGCTTCAGACGGAAAACCATTAATTAGTGATGCCAATGCACCAACTAAGATAAGTGGCATAACTGCAATAAATCCGTCACGGATCGCAGCTAAGTGACGTTGCGATCCGATTTTACCAGCGACAGGAACAATATATTTCTCCATGAATGCAATAAACTTTTGCATTTCGCTTCCCCCCTAATTATTTTTTAAGTGTTAACGCGTGATCTAAAACTGCTTCTCCATTCATCATGCCGTAGTGCATTGGATTGATAACGTCGATTCCAACGTTTCTCTCATCAGCAAGCGTTTTCATTGAAGAAAGCATGTAACGAACTTGTGGTCCTAGTAATAATACATCTGCTTGATCGATATTTGTTTTTACTGCATCCCCAGATACAGCCCAAATCTTTCCTTCTAGACCGCGAGCTTTTGCAGCCGCTTCCATTTTTGTAACTAGTAAACTTGTAGACATCCCTGCTGAGCAACATAATAAAATATTCATTTGAAAATCCCCCTTGTGTAGTATAAAAAATTTATGTTTATTTATTTTTCTTTACGCTATTTATTAATGCAATTAGCGTGCCAACTTTTTAAAACCACTAAAATCAGCACTTTTTCGACTGTTTTCTTTGTGTGTTAACGCTTTCAATTAGTGTGTCACCAAAAAAACACACAGTGTGTTATAAAACAACACGCTTTTAACACATAACTGTATGAAAATAGATTAGTGTTTAGTTGTCTAGTTGTATTTAAAACAAAAAATACACTAAAAAAATTTTTTGCGCGTGAAAATCTAGTAAAAATAAACCTCTCTTCAATACACTCTTCTATCTATTGTCCAAGCCAACTCTACTAAATTACATAGAATAGAATAAAATAACACAATTCGAAAGGGGATTCCTATGCCAAAACATAGAAAACAGAACAAAATAAAGATTTATAGAATAACAAGCTATAAAAAAGACAAGCGCTCTGAATTAGACTCTGATAAATTTGAACTAGAACAACAGGAAATGGAAAATAAACAAGACAAGCAGGATAAACAGGACAAGCAAGATAAACAGGATAAGCAGAACAAACAAGAACAATCGGAAAATGTAATCATAGTACCCACAAATTCACACAGCTTAGATATATGGGATGAAATTTCTCTTAAAGAAATACAAGCTGGTGAGCATACAAATTTATTTGCAGAACAAAGTAATTATCAAAATATTACTTTGTTACAAGTAAGTGATGTCCGTTTATATTTGGACAAGCAATTACAATTTAGTTCCGTCGATGAGCAAATTTATCATGAAGCACTTGTTCATCCAATTATGTCAAAGGTAATTGATCCAAAACGTGTTCTTATATTAGGTGGTGGCGATGGTCTTGCTTTACGAGAAGTTTTAAAATATGAAACTGTGCTACATGTAGATCTTGTTGATTTAGACGAGGCAATGATTAATATGGCACGTAATGTTCCGGAAGTAGTTTCTTTAAATCAAAGTGCATTTTTTGATAGTCGTGTAAATGTACACGTATGCGATGCAAAAGAATTTCTAAATTCTTCTTCCTCTCTATACGATGTAATTATTATTGATTTTCCTGATCCAGCAACAGAAGTTTTAAGTACTTTATATACAAGCGAACTTTTTGCTCGGATAGCTACATTTTTAACAGAAGATGGAGCATTCGTCTGCCAATCTAATTCACCTGCTGATGCACCTCTTGTATATTGGAGCATCGGTAACACAATCGAACATGCTGGATTGACTGTGAAAAGTTATCATACAATCGTTCCTTCTTTCGGAACTGACTGGGGATTTCATATTGCTGCTAACTCTGCCTATGTACTCGATCAAATTGAACAATTATATGTTGTGCCAACTCCTCGAACATTACCTTCTCTTCTTGCTCCTTTGTTTCAATTTCAAGAAGAACATTTAGAACAACGTAATCTCGCTCTTTTAAACTCAGAATCAAACCTTATCCTACATCAATGTTACAAAAAAGAAATGGAGTTTTGACGATATTATAGTGAGGAGTGCTACTTTATGGAATACTCTACTTTCGGTAAGCATATAATAGTAGATTTATGGGGAGTGGACTTTTCTTTATTAGATGATGTTCACTTTTTAGAATATCATTTAGTTACTGCTGCTGATCGCTCTGGTGCCCATGTTTTAAACGTAAGTACAAAAGAATTCGATCCGCATGGCGTTACTGTTTTAGTTTTACTATCTGAAAGCCACCTTTCTATTCACACTTATCCAGAAAAAAACTTTGCAGCCATTGACTGCTATACGTGTGGTACGACTGTTGAACCGCAAATAGCGATTGATTATATCGTAAGTATATTAAAACCAAATGAGATGCATATAAAAAAGCTAATCCGTGGTATAGGGGAGATTGTTACTACCGATTAAATATCACTCTTACTCATTTGTAAAAAGGAGGATTATAAATACCATCAGTGGAACGAACACTCCACTGATGGTACAGACACATACATAAAAAAACCTTGCATACGCAAGGTTCATTCAGACATCGACATCTTCCTATATAATTCTACAAATTCACTCGCTAATTCCTTCACCGTAATCGCATTCATTAAATGATCTTGCGCGTGCACCATCAGAAGGGTGACTTCGGTCTTTTCACCACCAGCTTCTTTCTGTATGAGCTCCGTTTGTACACGGTGCGCCTCTTTTAATTCCTCTAACGCTTCTTGTAATTTAGCTTCTGCTTCTGTAAATTCTCCACGCTTTGCGCAATCAATTGCTTCCATTGAACAACTTCTCGCATTTCCTCCATGCAAAATTAAGTGAAAAGCCTTCGTTTCTATCGTATCCATTTTAGTTCTTTACTCCCCCTTTTCTTCCGCCAACTTTTGTTTATCCCATATTTTTAAGAACGGTAAATAAATGAAGAATGCCAGTGCAAAGTTAACGAGTTGCAAAATAACACCTGAAATTTTTCCACCTGATCCTAAATATCCACTAAACAGAATAGGTGTCGTCCAAGGTACAGCAGCTCCGCTCGGACGGGCAACTAACCCCCATTCCATCGCAAAGTAAGAAACAATCGTTAACACAACCGGAACCAATATAAATGGAATTAGTAAAATTGGGTTCATGACAATCGGCATACCAAAAGTTACCATCTCATTAATATTAAATATACCAGGTGCAATTGACAATCTACCTAAACTTTTTAATTGCTGACTTCGTGCAAACAATAACATTCCAATAACTAAAGCAAGTGTCGCACCAGATCCGCCCATATAAATCCATAAATCAAAAAACTGTGCAGTAATCGTATTTGGTATATCTTGCCCTGCTTGGTAAGCAACTCGGTTTTGATCCATTAACGACAACCAAACCGGACTCATTACACCACCAACAATAGTAGCTCCATGAATTCCACATGACCAAAGAACATGAACGAGAATAACAGCTATTATTGCACCCCAAAGACTAGCACCAAGTACACTAAGTGGTTCCTGTAAAATTTGCCCCACAATATTATGGATACTGCCAAAAGAAGTATTTTCTATAATTAAGCGTAAAATCCAAATAACCGTTACAACAATAAATCCTGGAACAAGCGCGGCAAATGAACGTGTCACAGCTGGCGGAACTGTCTCTGGCATCTTTATAATTATCTTTTTTTGTACAATAAACCGGTAAAGTTCAGTAGATATAAGTGCAATAATCATTGCTACAAATAACCCTTGGCTTCCCATTAATGCAGCTGGGATAGCACCTTCTACAAGTACACTCTCTTTTGTACTTGGTATAATATATGCAACTTGAAATGGCGTCGCAAGTAAAAATGTCACAAGCGACAATGCCCCGGATGCTAAAGCGTCCACTTTATAATATTCTCCAAGTCTGTAAGCGATTCCAAAAACAGCTATTAAAGCCATTATATTAAAAGTTGCACTAACTGGATACCCCAAAGCCCTCTGCCAATTCTCCCCAAACAAACCTGCCATAAAATCATTATAGCCTGGTATTGGTAAAGCACTAATGATGAGGAAAAATGATCCTATAATTAAGAAAGGCATCGTCAATACAAGTCCATCACGAATCGCTAGCAAGTGCCTCTGTTCTGCAACCTTCCCTGCTACTGGCATCACATATTTCTCTAAAAACCGTACCATCTATCCCACTCTCCTCATGGTTTCATTAACAAAGCTGCTTGCAGGATTGCTTCCCCATTACAAAGCCCGTAATGGACGGACTGAATGACATCAACAGGTATCCCTTTCCCTTTACATAACTCTTTCATTTTCGGTAATAAATAACGTACTTGTGGTCCAAGTAAAAGTACATCAGCTTCATCTATGTGACTATTTACTTCAGAACCTGATACTGCCCAAATCTTTACCTCTATCCCTCTTGCCTCTGCTGCTTTCTCCATTTTCGTAACAATTAAACTGGAAGACATTCCCGCTGCACAGCAAAGTAAAATATTCATCCCTTTTCCCTCCCCCTTTTTCCAAACCTAAGTTACGGTGCATCCTTTGCCACCACTAGGTTACAAATATATATGTCTAGATTTCCTGCTGTATGCCGAGCTTAAAAACAAAAATTTCTCGGTTTTCACGCTATTCCATCTATCATTATTCTCCTAGTAAAGAGGACTCTAACTCGCTATAATAATTCAGTATGATTTTTTTAATTGATAGGAGGATATATTTATGAAGGCATATCGCTTTCCACTTATTTTATTATCTTCTATCCTAATTGGTGGTTTCATTGGTTATTTCATGGGTGCCGATGCAGTTGCTTTAAAGCCGCTTGGTGACATTTTCTTAAACTTAATGTTTACGATTGTTGTACCTTTAGTGTTCTTTAGCATCGCGTCATCTATTGCTAATATGGATGGATTAAAACGTTTCGGTAAAATTATGTCTAGTATGGCTGGGACTTTCTTATTCACAAGTATTTTAGCTGCTATTTTTATGATTATTGTCGTGAAAGTATTCCCGCCAGCACAAGGTGTTGTATTAGAACTAACACAACCTGACAAAGCTGAAAAAGCGGTTAGTGTTGCGGATCAAATTGTTGGTATTATAACAGTATCTGATTTCTCGAAGTTACTATCTCGTGAAAATATGTTAGCTCTTATTTTCTTCTCTATTTTAATGGGGGTTGCAACTTCAGCAGTTGGTGAAAAAGGAAAGCCATTCGCTACATTCTTACAAGCTGGTGCAGAAATTTCAATGAAAGTTGTATCTTTCATTATGTACTACGCTCCAATCGGACTTGCTGCTTACTTCGCGGCATTAGTTGGTGAATTCGGACCACAACTTCTTGGAACTTACTTCCGAGCAGCAATGGTATACTATCCAGCGTCTCTAATTTACTTCTTTGTATTCTTCACGTTCTATGCATACCTTGCGGGTCGCAAACAAGGTGTACAAATATTTTGGAAGAACATGGTCTCTCCTACAGTTACATCACTAGCAACTTGTAGTAGTGCTGCTAGTATTCCAGCGAACTTGGAAGCAACGAAGAAAATGGGTATCTCTTCTGACGTTCGTGAAACAGTTGTCCTTCTTGGATCTACACTTCATAAAGATGGATCTGTTTTAGGTGGCGTATTAAAAATTGCTTTCTTATTCGGTATTTTCAACATGGAATTCGAAGGACCGAAAACATTAGCAATCGCACTTGTTGTTTCTCTATTAGTAGGAACAGTAATGGGCGCTATTCCAGGCGGCGGTATGATTGGTGAAATGTTAATCGTTTCTCTATACGGCTTCCCGCCAGAAGCATTGCCAATTATCGCAGCAATTAGTACAATCATTGACCCTCCTGCAACAGTGTTAAACGTAACAGGAGATAACGCTTGTGCCGTAATGACAGCTCGCCTTGTAGAAGGTAAGAACTGGATCAAAAATAAATTTGCTTAATAAATAGAAAGAGGATGCTCCAAACGAGCATCCTCTTTTTTATTTTAATAGATATATCGGAATAATCCATTCCGCCACAAATTTGTTATAATCTTCACAAATATTCTACATCCATTATCCATTCTCCGTACTATAATCATGTATGGAAAAGGAGATGGATCTAATGACTCAAAGCGCACCAGAATTTAAAGTTTTGCAAAGCATTGCATTCCTTGCTGTCGTTTTGCAAAGTTCCTTATTATATACAATGAATCAAGGAAATGTTTTACTTGAGCAATCCCTCATTATGGGCATGCTATTTAACCTTGCAAAATTCTCAGCACCTGCATTCATATTTATCGTCGGCTTTCACTTAATTCGGCAATATACGAAGCAACTGGCCTACACAGAATATATTTATGAAAAAGCCGCACATTTACTCATTCCTTATTTCTTCTGGTCTATTCTTTACTTATTAACAACAAACGATATGATTACACTACGAAGCGGAATCAAAAGTTTATTACTCGGAACAGCCGCGCCCCATCTTTGGTACGTTATTATGATGTTCCAAATTCACTTATTGTTCCCTTTGCTATGCACACTATTTTATTGGTTTCAAAAACGAACAGAAAATAAAAAAGACATATATAAATATATGACCATCTTTGCTTGTCTATATTTTCTCTTAATGTGGTATTCTTCCCACTACATTTTTAATGGAGAGAAATTGACTAACTCAACCATTTTACATTATACAGATCGTTCCTTCTTCTTCTACTCATTCTATTTCGTCATGGGAGGAATCGCTGCTGTCGCACTAAAAGCGTGGCGTACATTTGTCATGAAACATATCCCGCTTATAACAATGTTATTTTTCGTCTTATTTCTATTCATCAATTATGAGTTATTTAGTTTTTACGGAGCAAACTCTATTCATTTAACCGTTTCGACTTATTTAAAACCGTCTATGTTTTTATATATCGTATGCGAAATTATTATACTTTACGTGCTATCTATTACAATCGTACAACGACGAGGTTTCTTATATAAAGCATTACGATTTATTGGGAGTTACACGTATGGTGCTTATTTAGCTCATTTTTTCTTCTTGCAACTATGTACAAAATTTCTTTCTTTATTCACACTGCAAGAAAACACAATATTATATAGCTTATTATTATTTACAATAACGGCCACAATCTCGATTTCAGCAATGGTCATTTGCAGTACACTACCATTTCATACATGGATTACAGGGCCTTCCCCTACGACAAATATGAAATGGGCTAAGATTGTACTTCGGAAAAATCACGAAAAAGTATTCAAACCATATCTTTGATATAATAGAATTCCATACAAGAAAAGAAAGTAGGACACACCTATGATTAATCAAATTGGACAAATTATGTTATATGTAAATAATCAAGATGAAGCAGTACAATTTTGGACTGAGACAGTAGGATTCCAAATTATTGCGGAAGAAAATAACGGACAAGGCTTTCGCTGGATTGAAATTGCACCAACGAAAGAAGGAGGCACAAGCATCGTCCTTCACGATAAAGCGTTAATTGCGAAGATGCAACCTGAATTAAACTTAAATACACCTTCACTTATGTTCTTCTCTAGTAACTTAGATCAACTGTATAAAGATCTTTCTGAGAAAAACGTTACAGTTGGACAAGTTGTAGATTTACCTACAGGTAGAGCATTCAACTTTGCTGATAATGAAAACAATTACTTTGCGGTAATGGAGCGTAAATAAAAAAGAAGCTATCCTAAAAAAACGGATAGCTTCTTTCATTTTAAGAAACTTGTTCTGCATTCGTTTCCCTATGTTGTATATGACTCGTAATCCAAGCAATTCCGCCAGCAACAACGAGATAGCATAACAATATTAAAATTTGCATTTGTAATTGTGACCAATCTCCTAAAGAGATAACATCTTGTAATCCTCTAAGAGAATGGGACATTGGGAGAAACTGCCCAATTTTGCTAAGAACAGCTATATTTAATTCTCCTGGGAAAGTCCCCCCGCTCGTCGCTAATTGCAAGACTAGAAGCGTTACCGCTAAGAACTTTCCAACAAGACCAAATACCGTTACTAACATAAGAATAAACGTCATGAACGTAAAGGAAATAACGATACTTGATAAAACAAAGAGTGGCACACTTGCAACTTCTAATTTCATAACTCCTAGCACAGCCACATCCACAAGTAATGCTTGAATAAGTCCAATTAAATATACCAATCCTAGTTTATTAATAAAATGTACTGTTCCGCTTACCTTCATATTTTGTCTACGGCCAAGAGGTAAAATATTCGATGCCATAATTCCGCCAACATAAAATGCCAGTGATAAAAAGTATGGTGCAATGCCTGAACCGTAGTTAGGCACATCAGAAACTGTCGACTTCACTAACTGAACCGGCTCTGAGAACATCGTATTACGGGCATCATCATTGCGAACATCCGCTATCTTCTCTGCGCCCTCTCCTAATTTCGTAGAAAGTTCTTTCGCACCATCGTCAAGTTTAACAAGTCCGTCCTCTAACTTATTAGCACCATGATTCAGCTCTGTTCCGCCAATCGCAAGGTGATTTACACCTTCTTGTAATGTTGTAAATCCATTTCCCCACTTCGTAAATCCATTAGCTACATTCGCAGCACCATCTGCTATCTTTTTCGTTCCAGCAGTAGCTTCGCTTAACTTAACTCCGAATGTATTCATACCTTGTTCAATCTTATTCTGACCATCAGCAAGCTTCTTCGCACCTTGTGTCAATTGTTGTTGGCTATTATTTAAAGTGTTTACTGCTTTAGCTAATCCGTTAGAAGTAGCAATGATCTTTTGAAAAGCAGGATCTTGCTGCACTTCTGGATGACTTTTCACGTACTCTTCTAATTGTTGTTTTACACTATTTGCTGCATTGTCCGCTTTCACTTGCCCTTCAGCAAGTTTCTCACTTCCGTTCACCCATTCATTTGTACCAGCACTTAATTCACTAACCCCTGATTGTAAAGTTTTTTCACCTTGAGCTAATAACTCCATACCACTATGAAGTGAGGTTGCCCCTTCACTCAGCTCATTTGCGCCGCCACTTAAGGCAGATTGGCTAGAAGCAAGTTTTTCACTTCCCTCTTTCACTTTTGATGCCCCGTCACTTAAACGATGAATACCATCTGCAAGCTGATTCGCCCCATTTTTTGCATCTGTCGTTCCTTCATGCAGCTTCTCAGCACCATTACTTGCATCACTCAATCCTTGTGCCAAATCTTGAAACTTTGAAAAGACACCTTCTGTATAAGATTTCGTAATACTATTTGAAATTTTTGTTTTCATATTTTCAACAGCTGTCGTTCCAATTTGAGCTGCTACAAAGTTTTTACCCGGATTTACTTTGTACTGAAGCTGCGCTGGCTCTGGTTTCTCATCCATAAGTGTACTTACCTTTTTAGAGAAATCCTCTGGAATCGTAACGACCATATAATACTTATCTTCTTTTAACCCTTCATCAGCATTTTTTTCTGATACGAAATGAAAAGCTAGTTCCTTATTCTCTTTTAAATTTTTGACAAAATCTTCTCCTGCATGAATTGTTTTTTCATCCATCGCAGCACCTTTATCTAAATTTACAATTGCAACAGGTAATTTATCTAATCGTCCATATGGATCCCAATATCCAGCTAAAAAGAATCCTGAATAAATTAAAGGAACGATTAATAAAAAAATTAAAGCAATACGTCCATGTTTATGATGCCACATCGCTTTCCAATCTTTAAATATAAGTTGAATTCCCTTCATGAAACATACTCCTTCTCCTAATTTAACACCATTACAATGGTTTAACAGATTTACTATACACGCCCATTTTCATACTGTATAATACATCTTTAATTATCAATTCATTCCTTTTGGTCTATAGAAAGGAGAGTCAAAATGGAACTTCTTCAACTAAAATACTTTCAGACAGTCGCACGATTAGAACATATGACAAAAGCCGCTGAAGAACTGCATATCGCACAGCCTTCGCTTAGCAAAACAATCGCTAGATTAGAAAAGGACTTAGGCGTCCTATTATTTGATCGCCAAGGTCGACAGATTACATTAAACTCTTTTGGAAAAGTATTTTTAAAACGCGTAGAGCGCATTTTTCATGAATTAAGTGAAGGCGAACGAGAAATTAAAGATTTAGCTGAATTACAACAAGGCTCTATTACACTGGCCGTTTCTATTCCGAGAATATTACCAGAACTACTCGGTTCTTTTTTACTAGAACATCCTAACGTTCGATTCCAACAATTTCTCGCATCTACTCCTTCTATGAAGCGACAACTAGATAATATAGAAATTGACTTTTGCATTTCTTCTGTGCCAATTGAAGGCGAGGAAATTATGTGGGAACCGCTTATTACAGAAGAAATTTTCTTAGTTGTCCCTTCAGGTCATCGTTTATCAGGACGCGAAAGTATCCATCTGCATGAAGTAAAAGACGAACCATTTATTAGTATGAACACTGGTTACGGATTTCGGCACTTAACGGATGAATTTTGTAAAGAAGCTGGCTTCACTCCACATATCGCTTTTGAAGTAGATGAACCAACCGTGATTAGCGACCTTATTAAGCAAGGTCTCGGCATCGCCTTTGTCCCAAGTTTAACTTTATTAAAAAACTCTACTTTAGCATTAAATAAGTTACGTATTATTGAACCCAATTGCGAGCGGACTATCGGATTGAGTTGGTCGAAGAAACGCTACTTATCAAAAACCGCTCAGCAATTCCGTAGATTCGTAATTGACTACTTCTCCAATATTAGAACGTAAAATTATATCGACTTAGTAAAAAATAAAAGGTGCCACCTTCAGAGGATAGCACCTTCTATTTCTTACTCTTCTCCAATTCCATTTCCGCTAAAAGCGGCAATACGTTATCGAAAATATGCGTATTATTATTTTCACCTGTTACGTATCCACCGTAATATCTACTAAATATATTGTCATTTCGGAATGTGGCCATATGATCATATAATTCCTTTGCAAACTTTGTATCACCTGTTTGTAGTACGTACAAGATCGTTAGTCCGTATGCGGCTGGTGATTCATAATTCACAGTTTGTTTTCCCGTTTCTAAATTGTAACGACCGTATAGCTTTCCATCCTCCTGGAACTTCTTCTTGATAAATTCCAAATAAGCAGCTGATGAAAGGCCACCTAAACTTCGATGATATGCAACATATGATTGGTCAATAAGATTTACTTCTTTATCGTACGTAAATGTACCATCTTCTTTATACTCTTTTGGGAATGCCCAGCCATGCCTTGGATAATCCGCTAAAAATTGAACGACTTCCTGATATTGCTGTGCAGAAACTTTGCCGTACTTTTTCATATACGAGAATGCGTGTGGATTTAAGTATGATGTCGTTGCAAAATTATTTTGTTTCCCTGCATCTGCATCATAATAATCAACGTAATAATTATCTTTCTTATTATAACGAATTACAGCGTCACTCAATTGATCTGCCAAGTTTTTATAACGCTCTTCCTTGTACATTTCATAAGCACGATATAATTGTTCTATAATACGAAGATCATCTATAAGTGCATTTGTAGCTGACTGCATTTCTCCCTTTTCAGAGATTTTCCATATAACAATATGCTCCTTATGTACAAAGCTATTTTGAATAACCTTAACTTGTTCATCGAATAACGCTTGATCGTTTTTATCCAATGTATATTGTAGCCATAGTCCTGCTGATTCCGATAAAGCTTCACGGCCTTTCGCTTCACCCGTACCTGCCTGTGTATCCGCTAAACGATATGTGGCAAGCGTCCCATTTTCATTCACCATATGTCTTAAAATAAAATGTTCTGTACGGTTTCCTTGTATAGCTGACCAAAATACAATGCCACCTAAAGCGATTAAGAGAATAACTCCAATCCCTATATATAAACGTTTCCGCAATCTTTTCACCTCCCTAATAAGGCTAGCCTTAATTTTACCAGAACATACGTAAAATTAAAAAAGACAATCTATTAGATTGTCTCCCTTACCTCTATCCCTCACAAGCCTCTTTAGAAGGTCTATATAGCGATGCCACAAGTCGATCATATTCACGACGCGTAATTTCTTTATTATACAGCTTCAATAATAAATCTCTATGCTCTTTTGAAAATGCCATCTTTTTAATGACTTCAGGATACATAAAACATCCTCTCCATTTCACATAAACTTCTTCACCTCGAAAAACAGAACTTATGTTCGCATAAAAGATTATAAAATATTCCTTACTAAAAAACAAACAAAATATTATTAAACATTAACTTCTTTCTATTTAGAATATTCAAACATCATATTACCATATCCACTTTTTAAATACATATATATTTTTGGTAGTTTTTCTGAATAAATCTTCCAATTCAATCAGAAAATAATGGCAAAAAGAAGAGGAGTTTACATATGGATACGGTAACATTAGCAAGAGCATTTTTTGGTTCTTCATTAGCATTCCACATTATCTTTGCAACACTTGGTGTCGGACTTTCATTAATGATTTTTATAAGTGAAATACTCTATCACTGGAAGAAAGATTCCGATTACGCCATTATGGCGAAAAGATGGACGAAGGCTTTTGCCATCCTTCTCGGTGTAGCAATTCCAACTGGAACAATTGTCGGTGTGCAAATCTCACTTCTTTGGCCTGGTTTTGCCAAAATTGTTGGGCAGGTTATTTCTGTTCCCTTTCAAATTGAGATTTTCGCCTTCTTTTTAGAGGCGTTGTTCATGTCTATTTATGTATATGCAGCTGACAAACTACCTCCATTCATGAGATTAATCTCGCTATTCTTCGTCATGATTGGTGCCACGGCATCTGCCGTGCTTATTACATCGGCAAATACATGGATGAATACACCCGCAGGCTTTTCAATGGGGTCAGATGGATCAGTTTTTAACGTTGATCCATGGAAAGCTTTCTTTAATCCGAGTTTTGGTACAAGCGCATTCCACGTTGTGATTACAGCCTATACAACTGGAGCTGCCGTCATTGCCTCTATCGCTGGATTTAAATTATTAAAGAAGAACTTAAGTAAACGTGAAATTGCTTATCATAAAAAGGGACTACTGTTAGGACTCGTCGTGACATTTATTACAGGTGCTACGATGTGGCTTTCGGGACACGAATCAGCGATTGCCTTACATAAGCATTCTCCTGAAAAACTTGCATCTGCCGAAGCTTTATTTGAAACGACATCACATGCACCGTTATCAATTGGCGGAGTTGTAGACCCTAACACACTTGAACTAAACTATGCACTAGAAATTCCGAACATGCTTAGCCTACTAGTGGGACTCGACCCTAGCACCGTCGTAAAAGGACTAAAGGAATTCCCACAAGAAACATGGCCACCATTTTACACACATACACTATTCAACTTAATGGTCGGCACCGCTGCCTTTACTTTTGCAGTTGCAGCAATCGCCCTCTTATATTGGTACTTTGTTTACCGAAAAAAAGGTGCAGAATTACCGAAGTGGCTTCTTTGGGGAGCTGCAGCATGTGGACCAATTATGATGCTCGGTATTGAATTCGGGTGGATTTTCAGCTGTAGTGGTCGTCAACCATGGACCATTTATGGTATGCAACGGACAGTCGACGCTTCTACACGCGCTGATTTTGTCGGTCCTTTATTTATTCTATTCATCATTTTATATATTGGACTCGGCATTTTAACAGTTTTTGTACTACGGACATTCTTTAAGAAACATCCGCTTACAAATGATTTACATCACGAAGGAGGCGATTCTCGTGCATGAGGAAAGTATTGCAATCATCATCTTATGGGCTCTTATTTTCGTATACAGTATATTAGGGTCCATCGATTTTGGAGCAGGTTTTTGGGGCATGGTATACGCAAAACATCCAACGCTCGCTGCCAAACTTGCCAATCGATACTTATCACCAACTTGGGAAGTAACAAATACATTTCTCGTTTTTGTCGTTGTCGCTTTTCTCGGTTTCTTTCCGAAAGCTGCTTTCACCCTTGCGACAGTGATGTTCGTGCCAGTTATGTTAATTTTAATACTCATTGCAATTCGCAGTACATTCATGGTATTTGCTTACTCTCTGCCAAAGTATCAATTCCTCCTTCGGGTGATTTCAGGTATTACTGGGCTCTTAATTCCAGCCTTATTAATTACTGTTTTACCCGTTACAGAGGGGGCTTATATTACAATCTCTGAAGGAAAAGAAGTACTCCTGTATGGAAAACTTCTTTCTAGCCCGGTTATCTACTGCTATATGCTCTTTGGGCTAACTTCGGAACTATTTCTCTCCTCTCTCTTTCTTGCTGATTTTGCGAGAGAGCAAGGTTCAGAAGATTCGTATAGAATTTATAGAAGAAACGCCATCATCCTTGGTCCTGCAACACTCGTTACGGCGATTATCGCCCTCGTTGTAATGGATCCGGAAACACACTGGCTTATGCAAGGACTAATAAAGCAATTCCCATGGTTTACAGTTTCTATCGTTTTATTCGTTATCGGATACTCTTCTCTTTGGTGGACAAACAAGAAGTACGGCACACTAGGATACCCTCGCATCGCCGTTTTAGCGGTCGTCGCTCAATATGCATTTGCAAGTTACGCTTACGGTGTCGCGCATTTACCTTATATCATTTATCCTGATGTAACTGTATTTACAAGTTTTACAACGACAGAAACATTCTATGCATTGCTTATCCTATACGCAATTGGAATCGCAATTTTACTACCAGGATTTATTTTCTTCTGGAATTTATTCTTGAAGGATCGAACTTTTTTGAAGGAAAAATAATATATTCGGGGGAGTCTGTTCCAAAAGGCATTTTGGATGGGCTCCTTTTGTCATCTTTTGTCGATAAGTCGATATATTTTAAAAATCGCTGATATATTTTGAGTTGCGCTGATATATTTTAAGTTGCGCCGATATATCTCCATAATCGCTGATATATTTTGAGTTGCGCCAATATCTCTCCATAATCGCCCATATAAATTTCATTTACTATCTTACTGCCCCCCTAATTTATAGACTCCTCTCACAATAGTTATTTCACTATTCGTGACACTTGTCCTTTCGCTTGAAAAACACATATTCACTTTATTCCATTATATGTCTAGTTCTTCCTATTTTTCGCTGAATATACTACTAATACAAACCTTGAGACAAGCTACATTGGTTTAAGGAAAAGTAGAAAGGTAGGTAAAATATGAGCATTGAAATATGGATTACTATTATTGTATTCTTCTTAACGATGATTGTTATCTTTTGGCGACCCCGTGGCTTAAATGAGGCTTGGCCGGCAGCAATTGGCGCTGGCATTATCTTGATTACTGGACTTGTATCAAGACCAGACGTCATAGATATTATTAGTAAAATTGGCGGTGCCTCTATAACAATATTAGCGACCATCGTTATGGCGGTTATATTAGAAAGCTTCGGCTTCTTCCACTGGTCCGCAGCGAAACTTGCAAATTTAGCAAAAGGATCTGGTCGCCGTCTATACTGGTATATTCAATTATTATGTTTTCTTATGACTCTTTTATTTAATAACGACGGTAGTATTTTAATTACAACTCCAATTTTAATTCTTCTTCTAAAAAACCTTCAATTAAAACCACATCAACAAATTCCTTATTTATTAAGTGGTGCTTTAATCGCTACTGCATCTAGTGCACCAATTGGTGTAAGTAATATCGTAAACTTAATCGCATTAAATATCGTTAATATGACTCTTTACATGCATACTGCTATGATGTTTGTACCTGCAACACTAGGTTTATTATTTATGTCATGGCTCATGTATACAGTGTTAAAGAAAAAGCTTCCTAAAAAATTACCTGTTTCTTCTTATGACATTGAAGAGATTTTCTTCACAAAAAACTTCCATCCACTTAAAGGAACAAAATCTGTTAATACGAAACAAAAACGTACAAAATTTATGTTAAAAGTATTAGGTTTCGTCTTTCTTATGCGCTGTCTTCTATTCGTTGCATCCTTCTTATCGATTCCAATCGAAATTGTTGCTGTACTCGGTTCACTCGTTCTTCTCATCTGGAGATGGTACTACTTACGAACAAACCCAGTCGATATTTTGAAAAAGACACCGTGGCACATTTTAATTTTCGCTTTCTCTATGTATGTAATTATTTACGGGCTTCACAACGCAGGATTAACAACGGCGCTTGTAAATTGGCTTGAACCAGTTGTAAGTCAACATCTACTCTATGCTAGCTTTGCAATGGGCGGACTTGTATCTATCCTCTCTAACGTCTTTAATAATCACCCTGCACTTATGATTGGTACCATTACATTAACAGAAATGGGCCTAGATCCAGTCACATTAAAAACTATCTATCTCGCAAATATCATTGGTAGTGACATCGGTTCACTATTATTACCAATCGGTACGCTAGCTTCCCTCATTTGGATGTATATCCTAAGACAAAATAAAATTAAAGTGAAATGGAAAGATTATTTAAGCGTATCTCTCATCGTAATCCCACTCACAACAGCCGTCACATTATTCCTCTTATACTACTGGGTACAATTATTCTTCGCCTTATAGAAAATAGAAGCCCCCTTTGCTACCGTCTTAGCAAAGGGGGCTTCTTCTATATTTAAGTTAGGTACTACAGTGTGATCAATCAAGTAAAGAGGTGTAACGTGTTATTGGTATAAATGACTACCAGTGTCTTTAAATTCTTTCGCTTTCTCTTTCATCCCTTTTTCAATTGCTTCTGTCGTTTCTAAATCATTGTCTTTCGCATATTCACGAATATCATGTGAAATTCTCATACTACAAAACTTCGGTCCACACATTGAACAGAAATGAGCCGTTTTCGCGCCTTCTGCTGGCAATGTTTCATCGTGATATTCCATCGCACGTTCAGGGTCTAAAGATAAATTAAATTGATCGCGCCAACGGAATTCAAAGCGAGCTTTTGAAAGTGCATCATCACGCTGATGAGCCGTTTTGTGCCCTTTCGCAAGATCAGCTGCATGTGCAGCAATTTTGTACGTAATAACCCCCGTGCGAACATCATCTTTATTCGGTAAACCTAAATGTTCTTTCGGTGTTACATAACAAAGCATCGCCGTGCCAAACCAGCCAATCATCGCCGCTCCAATTGCCGATGTAATATGGTCATAACCTGGTGCAATATCTGTCGTTAACGGCCCAAGTGTATAGAACGGTGCGCCCTGACAAATATCAAGCTCTTTCTCCATATTCTCTTTAATTAAATGCATCGGTACATGCCCAGGTCCTTCAATCATCACTTGCACATCATGTTTCCAAGCAATCTTCGTTAATTCACCAAGTGTTTCAAGCTCAGAAAACTGTGCTTCGTCATTTGCATCTGCAATCGAACCTGGACGTAATCCATCTCCAAGAGAGAACGAAACGTCGTACTGCTTCATAATTTCACATATCTCTTCAAAATGAGTGTATAAGAAGTTTTCTTTATGATGGAATAAACACCACTGTGCCATAATTGAACCACCACGTGAAACGATACCTGTCGTACGCTTTGCAGTAATCGGAATGTAACGAAGTAATACGCCCGCGTGAATCGTAAAGTAATCCACACCTTGCTCCGCCTGCTCAATTAACGTATCACGATACACTTCCCACGTTAAATCTTCTGCAATTCCATTTACTTTTTCCAGCGCTTGATAAATCGGTACAGTTCCAACTGGTACAGGCGCGTTACGAATAATCCACTCACGCGTCGTATGAATATTTTTACCTGTAGATAAATCCATAATCGTATCCGCACCCCAACGCGTTGCCCACGTCATCTTCTCTACTTCTTCTGCAATTGAAGAAGATACAGCAGAGTTTCCGATATTTGCATTGACCTTCACATGAAAGTTACGGCCGATAATCATCGGTTCTGCTTCCGGATGGTTAATATTCGCTGGTAAAATGGCACGACCTTCCGCGATTTCCTTACGAACAAACTCAGGCTCTACTCCTTCACGAATCGCAACATATTCCATCTCAGACGTAATGATACCCTTACGTGCATAATGCATTTGCGTAACATTTCCACCTTGCTTTGCTCTAAGCGGCTGACGATCCATTTGCGGGAAAACAGGCGTATGTTTCAAAGCCACTTTCACACCGTCATCCTCTGGTTTTACTTCGCGCCCTTCGTATGCTTCTACATCTCCGCGCTCCAGGATCCAAGAGTGGCGCGGCGCCTGCAGCCCCTTTTCCAGTTCCACTTTATAAACAGGATCTGTATAAGGACCGCTCGTATCATATACACGAATTGGCGGATTCGGAATACCGTTCGTTTCGCTTTGTTCAATCTCGCGCATCGGCACTTTCATACCAGCGCGTGGTCCATCCACATACACTTTCTTACTTCCTGGTAAACTCGATTTCAATTCAATTTGCTCAGCTGAAACAGACTGTTTCATAACCTTTGTTGCCCCCCTGTACGTGACAAGGACAAGATATGGCCAGCGTATGCCAAAATAAAAAGAGCCAGGTCCATAAAAAAATAAGGACCTGGCTCATAAAGACATCATTATGTAAAGCCGTTAACTTCCCTACGCTGGTACGAGCCAGATCAGGTCCAAAGGGTTAAGAAGTTCACACGCTTCTCTCTCAGCCTACGCATACGTTAGGCACCCCTAGTTTATCACTGATTTAATTTTCAATACTTTCCCATCATACACGATAATCTGAAAAATGCAAAGTTTATTTCTTTTGTTGTTTATGGAATCATCCACGTTAAATAATATGCCTGTACATACGTCATAATACCAACAATAATTACGAAGAATAAACTATGCTTCACTGTAAAGCGGAATAAATCTGATTCTTTTCCAGCAAGTCCAACTGCCGCACAAGCAATTGCAATCGATTGCGGAGAAATCATTTTTCCTGTTACACCGCCCGTTGTATTTGCTGCAACGAGAAGTACTTCAGATACACCGACTTGCTGCGCTGTAATCGCTTGTAAATTCGAGAACAGTGCATTCGCTGACGTATCGGATCCTGTTAAAAATACACCGATCCAGCCTAGGAATGGTGAGAAGAACGGGAATAGTCCGCCAGTTCCTGCAAGTGCTAATGCTAATGTAGAAGATAGACCAGAATAGTTTGCGATAAACGCGAATCCTAATACGAATCCGATAGATAGAATTGGCATCTTAAGCTCATTTATCGTTTCTTTAAATGTTACTACTGCATCTTTTGCACTCATTTTCAAAATAAAGATAGAAATGATACAAGCAATTAAAATTGCTGTTCCCGTCGCTGATAAAATATCTAATTTCAAGATTGCTTCATAAGGCGTCGGTTTATTTACAATTGGCTCTGCTTTCATTACTAAATTGTGTAAGCCTGGAACTTCAAACTTAAACACAAGGCTTTCCAAAGCACCGCCTGGAGCAAATAACGCTTTAAAGAAACTTTGGCTCCAAATGACTACCATCACAGTTAAAATAATGAATGGAGACCATGCTTTTACTACTTTTCCTACCGTTAGTTTCGGCATAGATATCGCCGTTGCTGCTACTTCACTATTTGCTTCTTTAGACTGATAGATTTCTTTCGGCTGCCAAACTTTTAAGAATAGCGATAAACTCACTAAACTTACAAGTGCTGACGTAATATCCGGAAGTTCTGGCCCTAAGAACGTCGCTGTAATGAACTGCGTAATTGCAAATGAGCTACCTGCTACAAATAGAGCCGGCCATGTTTGTCTTACTCCTTTAAATCCATCCATTAAAAATACGATAAAGAACGGAACAAATAATGATAAGAACGGTAATTGATGCCCAGCCATTTGTCCAATTTTATGCGGATCAATACCTGTTACTTGTCCAGCAACTGTAATCGGAATTCCCATCGCTCCGAACGCTACTGGTGCCGTATTTGCGATTAAACACAGACCCGCTGCATATAAAGGATTTAACCCAAGACCTGCAAGAAGCGCTGCGGTAATCGCTACTGGTGCACCAAATCCTGCTGCCCCTTCCAAAAATGCTCCAAATGAAAAACCGATTAAAATAACGAGTAAACGATGGTCATTCGTAATGGATAATACAGATGCACGAATCACATCGAATTGACCTGTTTTCACAGATATTTTATATAAAAATACCGACATAATGATAATCCAAGCAATTGGCCATAGTCCGTATAAGAAACCATATCCCGTCGCTGCCATCGCCATCGTGAACGGCATCTTATAAGCGAATAACGCAACTAAAATTGTAAGTACGACTGTAATTAATCCTGCCACATACCCCTTCATGCGGAAAACTGCTAAAGCTAAGAAAAAAAAGATAATCGGAATAAGTGCGACCGCTGCCGAAATCCAAATGTTTCCGAACGGATCATAAACTTGTGTCCATGTGTTCATTGTTCTCTCCCCCTAAAGAATCCCCTTTTAAATAGAATAACCTCATCAATAGACTATCAGGTCATCATACCTTTAAACCTAAAATAAAAAAACGTCAAAGAAAACGTTTTCATTAATTTTATCACAACAATTTTCATTAAAAAAGATTTTTTTGAAAATTTTATTATTTATCATGAGAATCTTACAAAAACGTCACGTTCTTGTAATGTTCATCGATAGGAAGCTCGCTACATTTCCTGCATAATAAAGGTATAAAAACGGATATTATTTATGAGGTGATATATATGAACGGAAACAAAATATTAGCAGCTTTATCATACTTTAGTGTATTATTTGCCCCTATCTTATTCCCTATCATTGTGTGGATTGTGGGCGATTCTGAAACGAAACCGCACGCAAAACGCGCTCTATGGACACACATCATTCCAAGCATCGCGTCATTTATTGGATTTATTATTCTAGGAATTATGGGTATCGGATCGAATCAACCAGACGTAACACTTGGAATTGGAGCAATGATTGTCTTATGTATTTGTGGCATTATTAGCTTATACTACTTCATTTGGAACATCGTAAAAGGTATTAAAGTGCTGAAAGCTTAAGTTTAAACAAACGTTTGATTAAAACAGTACGCATCATAATAAATGAAATTTTATCGGCGATACGACAATCTTTTAATAAGAAAAAACCGTCCCAAAATACTTTTTGGGACGGTTTTTTTATCTTCTGCGTTTCTTCTTTTTTCTCATCATTTTTTTGCGGCGCGTATTCACTTTATCCGCTATAATGTGAAGCGTACTTGCTACAATAATTCCCATTACGAACGTTACAATTTCAACCTCATGTTCCTTCGCAATTTCTATTAAATTCCCATCAAGCGCGATTACATTTAATAGGAATAAAAACGGAGAAAACACAATTAACATGTATGCAATACGAATCACATCACCAAGTATAATTGTATGTGTAAAGAAGGATCGATGCGGCATGACCTTCTTATACGGATACCAAAATATACGTAGGAACCCCCATTTATTATACGCATTACTATATGTATCTAAATCCGGCGTTAAAAATGAAGTACCTACTAAAAAGCCAATTGCAAAAGTTAATAAAAAATCCAAGTTTGTTAATCCATACGAAAAGAGCATAAACAAAACAACCGGAAGGGATATTAAGTTTATTTTCGTATGCGTTCTTCCTGATGGCATAATGCACTTCCTCGCTTACGTTCGCCCTGTCACCATATGACAGTTCTCAACTACTGATCTAATTTCTGATCGATAAAGGATGTGTCTATATCCGAACCAAACCATTCTGCCAACTTCACTCGTGCCTTATCTTTCACCTCTTCATTGACGTATAACGACGCTTGTAATAGAGCAGCCATTAACGCCCCTAAATCATCTGTATAACCAACTCCAGCAATGAAATCTGGGATGGCATCAATTGGTGCAATAAAATAAGCAAGTGCTCCAATCACAATAATTTTCACTCGCTTTGGAACATCAGGTCTTTGCAAAACGTAAAACAATAATAAACTTGCATAAATGACCGACTGCCCTGCTTGCTTTGCAACATGTTTTGCTTTCTTCCAAAACGCTTCAACTGAAAATTTTTGTTCCATGTAAAAGCCTCCCTATTTTTTTAAAGAAATAAGCTACAATATGTTATCAGTAAAAGTTCATCAAAATTACACATAATCTATCAATGAACTTTCATTGTAACAAACAAACTAAAAAAGAACAAGTGTTCGTTAATTTTTACATACTTCCCTTCATATAATAGGTTTCTAGATAACCACTCACCCATTGTCATTTCTTATTTCTCAACAAGAAAATTTTCACTTTCACTGAACATTCTGCTCTACCTTTGTTATATTTTCTAGTTGACGGACATATAAACGAATGTTAAAGTTTTCTCTGGTAGTGACAAATCTCATACAAAAAATGTAAAATGTTATAGTGTTTCTCAGAAATGAATTTTGTTGTATAATACAGAAATGACGTTATGCTTATGAGCAGCACAAGAAACCAAAAGGGTATGCATAGTTATAGTCGTATATGGGTGAATATAGAACCTCTAATTATGGCCAAGAAAACTATGTATTTTTTATTTTAGCATTTTTCGCTCCAAAATCGACCAAGCCTGATAGAGAAAGGGTGGAAATGGATGAAAGAAACCTTGAAATCACAATTTCAAAATGTGCGTTTCACTGTATTCGTAGCTTTAGCTTTATGGCTGAAGACGTACCTTATTACACGCACAAGCTTTGATTTAAAACTTGAATCTTTCATGCAAGAATTCATTTTATTCCTTAGCCCATTAGCAGCATCATTACTGCTTGTTGGTCTTGCATTATTTGCAAAAGGGAAAAAACGTAACTATATAGCACTTGGAATTAATTTTGTTTTAACAATCGTTCTTGTTGGTAACGTAATGTTCTACGGATTCTACAATGACTTCGTTACTTTACCAGTACTAGGACAAACATCTAACTTTGGAAGTTTAGGTTCTAGTGTGAAAGAATTGTTTAACTACAAAATTATCCTTGCATTTGCTGATATTATTGTATTCTTCATTTTATTGAAGAAGATGAAGAATTTTGCACCGACAGAACGTGTAGCACGCCCAATGCGTTCCCTATACTTCGTGTCAACAGTTGCTATTTTCTTCGCAAACTTAGGACTTGCAGAAGCTGAGCGTCCTGAACTATTAACACGTTCATTCGACCGCGTTATGCTTGTTAAAAACTTAGGTTTATATGTACACCAAGTGTATGATCTTGGCTTACAAGCAAAATCAAGTTCACAAAAAGCTTTTGCTGACGGTAGTAAATTACAGGAAACAGAGAACTACGTAAAAACAACGCAAAGCAAACCAGATCCAAATATGTTTGGTACGGCAAAAGGGAAAAACGTAATTGTTGTCTCTCTTGAGTCATTACAAACATTCTTAATTGGTGCAACAGTTAACGGACAAGAAGTTACACCATTCTTAAACCAATTTACGAAAGAAAGTTATTACTTTGATAACTTCTTCCACCAAACTGGGCAAGGAAAAACATCTGATGCTGAATTCTTAGTAGATACTTCCATGTATCCACTAGACCGTGGTGCTGTATTCTTCACACACGGTAATAACGAATATACAGCAACACCAGAAATTTTACGTGAGCAAGGATATCACACATCGGTATTCCACGCGAACAACGCAACATTCTGGAACCGTAACATTATGTATCCGGCACTTGGTTATGATCGTTACTACAACGAGCTTGACTACAAGATTACGCCAGAAACGAAATTAAATTGGGGATTAAAAGATATCGAATACTTCGATCAATCTATCGATATGTTAAAAGAAGTGAAGCAACCGTTCTATACTCGCTTCCTTACTTTAACAAACCATTACCCATTCACTTATGATGACAGCACAAAATTAATCGATGAATACAATTCTGGTGATGGCGTATTTGACCGTTACATGGTAACTGCTCGCTATTTAGACGAAGCAATGAAACACTTTATTGAACGTCTAAAAGCAGAAGGTATTTACGACAACTCAGTTATCGTATTCTACGGTGACCACTATGGTATTTCTGAAAACCATAACCGTGCAATGGCACAGTTCTTAGGAAAAGAAGAAATCACTGCATTTGACCATATGAACTTACAAAAAACACCGATGTTTATTCACGTTCCAGGTCAAAAAGAAGGTAAAACAATTTCAAAACCAACTGGTGAAATTGACATTAAACCAACAATTCTAAACTTACTTGGTGTAGATTCTACGAATCAAGTTCAATTCGGTCATGATGTATTCTCACCAGAAAATAAAGGATTCGTTGTTCTTCGTGACGGTAGCTTCGTTACAGATAAGTACATGTACACGAACAGTACATTCTACGACCGTACTACTAGCGAAGTTGTACAATTACCAAAAGAAGAATCTCAACCACTCATTGATCGTGCCCAAAATGAATTGAACATGTCTGACAAAATCATTGAAGGTGACTTACTTCGCTTCTCTGAAAGTAATAAGACCAAAACCGGTGAAGTAAAGACAGCTATTAAAGAAGAAAAGAAGAGCGCTGAGTAATCTCAGCCTCTTTTTTTATATTTCTCCATACAATCACTTATATTCATTAACTTTAACATTACATAACCTTTACCAAATATTCACATAGGATTAACGAAACATCTCTATAATAAAATATGTAAGCAAGGTTCTATATATTTCTTATCTCTCATCTGTAATAAGATCCCTTAAAGAAATATATGAATCGTTTATTTCTACTTTCTTATAATTGTCTTTCAATATGTTTTGTTTCCATACACAAAACATTCAATAAGACGATGTCCCTATGAAAGATAGCTACCCTCCTTGTGCAGCATTCCATAAGAATGTTGCTTTTTTTTATTCAAAAGCAGGATTCTTATTTCTCATTTTCGAATTTGTATATACAAAATGCTGTAAATCACTACTACTTCTCTACCATTTACAAATACATATACGTCATATGTAAAGAAGTACTCACATAAAAATTACTATAGTGGTTTTTATTCCAAATGAATGAAAGCTTCACTTTACTTATGCACTTACGAAAGGATGGGACAGAAATTGGCATACGAAAAATTTGTACTATGGAATGATGCAGTTATTGATACAACAAAACATCGCGCGTACATAGAACTTGAAGAAAGAGGCTTGCAGTTTGGAGATGGTGTCTACGAAGTTATTCGCCTATATAAAGGGAACTTTCACTTATTAGATCCGCATATCACAAGATTATATCGCTCCATGGAAGAAATAGAATTATCACTCCCTTTCTCAAAAGCAGAACTTATTATCCTACTTTACAAACTAATTGAAAATAATAATTTCTATGAAGATGGAACGATTTATTTACAAGTATCTCGTGGTGTACAAGCTCGTACCCACACATTCTCATATGACGTCCCGCCGACAATCTATGCCTATATTACGAAGAAAGAAAGACCAGCGTTATGGATTGAATATGGTGTACGTGCTATATCAGAACCAGATACCCGCTGGCTACGCTGTGATATCAAATCATTAAATTTATTACCCAATGTATTAGCCGCTACGAAAGCTGAACGTAAAGGTTGTAAAGAGGCTCTTTTCGTACGAAATGGTACTGTAACTGAGGGAAGCTGTTCTAATTTCTTTCTCATAAAAAACGGAACTCTCTACACACATCCAGCCAATCACCTTATTTTAAATGGCATCATTCGTCAGTATGTCCTTTCTTTAGCGAAAACCCTTCGCATTCCAGTAAAAGAAGAACTGTTTAGCATTCGCGATGTTTATCAAGCGGATGAATGTTTCTTTACAGGAACGACGATTGAAATTTTGCCGATGACTCACCTTGATGGAACTGCCATCCAAGATGGTCAAGTTGGCACTATCACAAAAATGTTGCAAAGATCCTTTTCTCAAAGCTTGTTACAATCCAATATGTCATCTTCTTAAACGCGAATAATTTTTAACCTTTCTACATTCAATATATGTATTTAAATGGAAATCAAGGTGTAATTTATGCCTTGATTTTTTCTTGTAATCTTTTTGTCATATTCAGATTCCCGCATAAGTCTTGACAGTAATCGACATGCTCTTTAGAATTTTTAACAGTTGGTAAATATTTCTTCACTATATTACAGACAGAAAGGAATCGACAAATTATGAAAAAATACCTTGCCGGTCTTGCGGCAGTGTCTGTAGCAGGAGGAGCAGCACCTACACTTGATAGTGTTCAAGCTGCCCCTGAACAAAATACACAAAAAGCTGCTACACAAACTGTCCAAGCTTCCGCATCAAACAACTCATCTTATACGGTAAACACTAGCGTATTACATGTTCGTGCAGGATCAAGTACTTCTCACGACATCATCTCGCGTGTTTATAACGGTCAATCATTAAATGTGATTGGCGAAGAAAATGGTTGGTTCAAAATTAACATTAATGGAAAAACAGGATTTGTTAGTGGCGAATTTGTATCAAAAAATGGAGCAAGCAATTCTAATGTAAGTACAACAGGTGGGAACAATAAAGTTACTGCCGATGTATTACGTGTGCGTACAGCTCCTAACACTTCTAGTTCTGTTTCTGGGCGTGTATATGCAGGACAAACGTTAAACGTTGTCGGCCAAGAAAATGGTTGGGTGAAAATCAACCATAATGGACAAGTAGGTTATGTAAGTGGCGAATTCGTATCTGGCGTTTCTTCTAATGCTGGTTCTTCAAACAACAATACAAATAATAACAACCAAGAATCTGTAAAACCAGCAAGCGGAAACTATACAGTAAATGTATCTTCCCTACGTGTTCGTACAGGTCCTAGCACTTCTCATACAACTGTAGCTTCCGTTACAAAAGGACAAGTTGTGCAAGTTGTTGGAGAAGTTCAAGATTGGTTCAAAATCAATTATGCAGGACAAACTGCTTACGTAAGCAAAGACTACGTAACAAAAGGCGGTTCTAACGATAACGTTACACAAGGAAACAACCAAGATAACAAACAAGAACAAAACAATAATGTAACTGTTCAAACTGGCGGTACTTACGTTGTTAACGCAACATCTCTACGCGTTCGTACAGGCCCTGCTGCTTACCATAGTGTAATTGGTGGCGTGTTAAATGGTACTACATTAAACGTAGTTGGATCTGAAAACGGTTGGTTTAAAGTAAACTATCAAGGAAAAACAGGCTTCGTTAGTAGCGAGTTTGTAAAATTCGTTAAAGGTGGCTCTGCTACTCCTGAACAACCAAAACAACCTGATCAAGGTGCAATTGGTGACTACTACATTAATGCTTCTGCACTAAACGTACGTAGCGGCGAAGGTACAAATTATAGAATCATAGGGGCACTTCCACAAGGACAGAAGGTTCAAGTAATCTCTGAAAACTCTGGATGGAGCAAAATTAACTACAACGGTCAAACTGGTTACATCGGAACACGTTACCTTTCTAAAACACCAGTTGGTGGCGCGGTAGATAATAAGCCTAACAACAACCAAAATAACAATAACAACAATAACAACAATAATACAGGCAATAATAGTGGTGATAGTTCTTCCATACTTGCATATGCAAAAGGAATGCAAGGCGTACCATACGTTTGGGGTGGTACTTCTGCTACTGGTGTTGACTGCAGTGGTTACATCTACCACGTATTTAAGAAATTTGGTCATAACATTAGTCGTCAAAGTGTTGCAGGATATTGGGGTAGCCTACCACAAACTTCAAATCCACAACCAGGTGACTTAATTTATTTCAAAGATACTTATAAAGCAGGTCCTTCTCATATGGGTATTTACCTTGGAGGCGGATCATTTATCCAAGCCGGAGATAAAGGTGTAGCAATCGCTTCATTGAGTAACTCTTATTGGAAGAGCCATTTCTTAGGATACACAAAAGCACCTTAAGTTATATTTTTAGAGCCTTCTAGATTACTAGAAGGCTCTTTTTAATATATGTCACCTATATCCCCGAAAAAATAATGTATCTATTTCCCTATTTCATACACTATATTCTACAAAAACACTCCATAACGTTATCATAATGTATATTTTCACATAAAAAACATAACCTATTTCATGTTTAATCATTTTATATGTGTTTTTTTAAAGAATTTTCTTTTTATTTAAACTTTTCGTTAGACGTTTGACCTCCGATGTCCATTATGATAAGTTACTTAAGATGTTATATTCGTAAACGTATAGACAACTGGTTTATACACTTTTTTTACTATGAGGAAGGAGCATACACTGCATGAATCTTTTATGGGGAATTGGCGGCGTGATTGGAGTATTAGCAATTGCTTTCTTACTATCTTCCAACCGCAAAGCTATTAATTGGCGCACAATTTTAATCGCGCTAGCATTACAAATGTCATTTTCATTTATCGTATTACGATGGGATGCCGGAAAAGCAGGTTTAAAATACGCTGCAGATGGCGTTCAAGGATTAATTAATTTTTCTTACGAGGGAATTAAGTTCGTTGCTGGGGATTTAGTCAACGCAAAAGGCCCTTGGGGATTTGTTTTCTTCATTCAAGCACTACTTCCAATCGTATTTATTAGTTCATTAGTTGCAATCTTATATCATTTCGGTATTATGCAGAGATTTGTTAGTGTCGTTGGTGGCGCATTAAGTAAACTTCTTGGAACTTCTAAAGCAGAAAGTTTAAACTCAGTAACAACTGTATTTTTAGGACAAACTGAAGCTCCAATCTTAATTAAACCTTACTTAGCACGTTTAACAAATAGTGAATTCTTCACTATTATGGTAAGCGGTATGACAGCTGTTGCCGGATCAGTTCTTGTCGGCTATGCAGCAATGGGTATTCCGTTAGAACACTTATTAGCAGCAGCAATTATGGCAGCTCCATCAAGTTTATTAATTGCGAAATTAATTATGCCAGAAACAGAAAAAGTAGATAATAACGTTGAACTTTCTACAGAACGTGAAGATGCAAACGTTATTGACGCAGCGGCACGTGGTGCATCTGAAGGTATGCAACTTGTTATTAACGTAGCAGCAATGTTAATGGCTTTCATCGCATTAATCGCTTTATTAAATGGTCTGTTAGGATTAATTGGCTCTCTGTTCCATATTAAACTTAGCCTTGATTTAATCTTCGGTTACTTACTATCACCATTTGCAATCTTAATCGGGGTTTCTCCTGGTGAAGCTGTACAAGCAGCAAGCTTTATCGGTCAAAAACTTGCAATCAACGAATTCGTTGCATATGCAAACTTAGGACCACACATGGCAGAGTTCTCTGCAAAAACAAATTTAATTTTAACATTCGCAATCTGTGGATTCGCAAACTTCTCTTCTATCGCAATTCAATTAGGTGTAACAGGAACGTTAGCTCCTACTCGCCGTAAACAAATTGCACAGTTAGGGATTAAAGCAGTTATCGCTGGTACATTAGCAAACTTCTTAAATGCAGCAGTTGCAGGTATGATGTTCCTATAAAATGATGCAAAGTCTCCTCTTTCTAAAGAGGGGGCTTTTTATTATATGTTGTATATTTTTTCGATATATATTAAATACTTTATGCTTAAATATAAGAACATTATGATACAATAATTAGTAAGTCTGTTTATTTTTTCTTGCAAAAGAGAGATACTACTTGTTGTTGCTCTCTCCAAAAGAATCTAGTCATCCGGTCTATTTCTTAATAATTGTGCATACTACAAGTATCCTTGCATGAATTACCTTTAAGGAGGAAAGTTTTGTGAAAAATAACTTCTATAAAGTCCTCTCTATGTGGATTTTACAAATTTTATTTTATTTTACAACTGTACATGTAACGCAATATGAGCATGCTCTCATTTTTACAATTATATATGTAATTGTTAATGTACTATTTCTATTATTGACTGATAAAACCGCATTTGTTCTTTTTATATTAGGAACCATTACTTCGGTATTCTATCTGTTCTACCAAGCATGGCTTTACTTATGGAGTACATCGGAACAATGGGAATACATTATTACTCACTTCCTAATGGCAGCAAACTTCTTCATCGTATATATCTCAACTCATTTATTAAAGAAGGTTATTCATGAAAATCAAGAATTAACCAAACGTGTGAGAACGTTAGAACAATACATTGGAGAATCAAAATTATTAACAAGACAAGAATTCGAAAGACGACAAGCATTATTAATCACTGCAATGAATCGTCGTAATGAAACGGGTATTATTATTTACTTTGATTTCACTTCCTTTAGTAAATATACGAAGGAAAGTGTTATGAACCGTGTAGCTTCATTATTAGTTGAAACGATAAGAGATGACTTTGATCTTGCTGCTGAATACGATAATAATAAGCTAGTTATTTTATTACAAAACACAAATGAAGCCGGTGCTGACATTGTAATGAGCCGTCTAAAGCCAAAAATGGAGCAATGGCTTGCTGCTGAAGCGATCCAAGATATACAAATTTCACGCGAGCAAATTGGGAACAAAGGAAAGACGTTATTATGATGACACTCGTTATACTGCTTTTATTCCTTCTGTGTTGCGTACTCGTTTTTTGGATTAGTATCACATTTTCGATTAAGTATATACTTATCTTTACAGCCTTTCTATTCTCTGCCTTACTTGTTTACTATTCTTTCTTAACACTCGCAGGTTTAGTTCACCGAAATAGTAAACGAAAAGATCGTACGCTAGAACATTATCCAAGCGTCGACATTTTAATACCAGCCCACAATGAAGGGGTCGTTATTAAAGATACTTTAGAGGCGATGGCAAAGATTGAATATCCAGGTAAACTAACTGTTTATTTATTAAACGATAACTCTCAAGATGAGACACCTGAAATTGGTGACGATTTTGACAAAGCTTATGCTCATATTCGTCACATTCGTGTTCCAGCGGGTGAACCAAAAGGGAAATCGCGTGTATTAAACTATGGTCTTAGTATTTCAGATGGTGAATACTTCTGTGTGTATGATGCAGATAACCAGCCTGAACCACATGCACTGCGAATGCTTGTAGAACACGCTGAAACAACCGAGGATGCTGTTGGAGCTGTTGGTCACGTTCGTACTGTAAATGAAAACAGAAACTGGCTAACACGAATGATTTCATTAGAATTTCAAATCTTCCAGCTCCTTATGCAATCAGGACGCTGGTTACTATTCCAAACAGGTTCACTAACAGGAACAAATATGCTTCTTCGTCGCTCTGCATTAGAAGAACTTGGCGGCTATGACCCGTATGCAATTGCAGAAGACGCTGAATTAACATTACGAATTACACAAAAAGGCTATCTCTTACCGATCGTTCCAGAATCGATTACATGGGAACAAGAACCTGAGCATTTAAAAATCCTTATTAAGCAGCGTACACGTTGGCTCCAAGGGAACTTGTACATTTTAGAAAAAATGTTTTCTTCCTTAAGTTTCTTTAAAGGAAAACTTCTCGTCCATTCCTTACAACAAGCTTTAGTGTATGTTGTATTTTGGCTATTCTTAATCATTTCGAACGTTTGGTTTGTAATTGGGTTACTCGGGATATTCCAAATTCAATATAGCATTCCGCTACTATTTATGTGGTATGTCGCATATATTACATATGTTTCTCAATTATTTAGTGCCCAGAGTGTGGAACGAACCTTTACACCAACTAATATTTTTATTAGTGTTATCATGTACTTTACGTACGCACAGCTCTTTACGTACTTATTCATTCGCAGCTTAATTTTATACTTACGTGCAAAGAGCAAGAAACAAGTCATTGGCTGGGATAAAACAGTTCGATTCAAAAAAGAAAAGTAAAACTTTAATCAGTGGGAGTTCTCCCACTGATTTTTATTTTGTAAATAAAAATCAGCACAGAGCGCCGTATGCTCTGTGCTGATTTATTGCCGTATAAATTATATATATCAGACAATACCCCTTAGCTGAAAGTAATTTCACGTCCATCCCCCAACGAACGATTGACCTTCATTTATATACGAAAAAGTGATTGCTATTTTTGTAGAACCAATTGCTTCTCTTGCTGTTCTTTGCGCGTTTCAGTCTTAGGTTCCGTGCTTTCTTGGACACTACGATGTGCCACACGTTTCAAACAAATATGCTTCCACTTTCTTTCGTAACGTTTCATTATTCTAGATGTCCCCCTTGAATGCGCTTTAAAACTATTTGAAATCGCTTACAGGAAATAATATAGCACATATACATAAACGTGACAACACATTTCCGACAATTTTTTGTCAAAAATACAAATAGAATCCGCAAGATATCGAACATTGTCGAAATTCATCGATTTATCTTCACATAAAAGGCATACTACTTACATAGTAAAGTATTTTATTTCCCTGACTTGCAATTAGAATTCCTTCTATATAAAAAAGAGCTGATACAAAATCAGCTCTTTTTCCTTCTATTATTTATGACGCTTCATACGCCCCTCTTTTTGTAACTCTTTAAATAATGCTGCCATCATAAAGAAAATAACGAAGACAAATGGGAATGCCGCAATAATAGCTGCCGTTTGCAGTGCTTCTAATCCACCAATATATAATAAGGTAGAAGCTATCGATGCTAAAACGATACCCCAAACCATTTTAATGCGGTTTGGTGGATTTAAACTACCATGTGTCGTTAACATCCCTAAAACGAATGTCGCAGAGTCTGCAGATGTAATAAAGAATGTTGCAATAAGTAGAATACCTAATACCGATAAAGCTGATCCAAAGCTTCCCATCTGATCGAACATAGCGAATAACCCTACTTCTGTTCCCATCTCTTTCACTTTGTCGAAGATATGAGCATCACCAAACAGCTCCATATAAATACCAGTCCCGCCGAAAACAGAGAACCAAAGTGCACCAATTACGGTCGGTACGAGTAACACACCGATAACAAACTCACGAATGGTACGTCCTCGTGAAACACGTGCAATAAACGTACCTACGAATGGTGACCATGCAATCCACCATGCCCAATAGAAAATTGTCCATGACTGAATCCATTGATTTCCGCCTTCATCTAATGGACTTAAACGGAAGCTCATGCTTGGCAATTCCTGAATATAAGAACCAATTGTTGAAGTGAAGTAATTCATAATAAAGTTTGTTGGACCTGCAAATAATACAATAATCATAAGTGCAAACGCCAAAATAATATTCGCATTACTTAAATATTTAATTCCTTTATCAAGACCTGTTTGCGCAGATAACATGAAAAGAACGGTTACGATTGCAATAATAACTAACTGTGTCGGCAATGAGTTCGGGATAGATGTTAAATAACTAACACCACCAGCAATTTGTTTCGCACCAAGACCTAATGATGTTGCAACACCAAACACAGTTGCGAAAACAGCTAACACATCAAATGAATGAGCAATACGTCCATGTTCCCCGCCTTTAAATAACGGACCTACTGTCGCACTAATCGTACTTGCTTTTCCTTTTCTAAAAGTAAAGTAAGCAATACACAGCGCTACAAATGCATATAGTCCCCACGGATGTAATCCCCAATGGAAAAATGAAAAACGTAGTGCAAGACGCGCACTTTCCTCAGTTGCACCTTCTCCAAACGGAGGTGCGTACAAATGGTTTAATGGTTCGGCAACGCCCCAGAAAACTAAACCAATACCCATACCAGCGCTAAATAGCATAGCAAACCATGTCATATAACTATAATCAGGTTCATCATCATCTTTACCTAAACGAATAGAACCGTATTTCGAAACAATTAAAAAGATAGACACACCTAATATAATAGAAACAGAAATAATATAGAACCATCCAAACTTACTAACTAATGCAGTTTGAATTGCGGTTGTTACATTTCCTAAGCTACCTTTTCCAATAATAGATTCGGGAATAATCCCCCAAATTGTAAATGCAATACATAATGTTAATGAAACGATGAATGTTTTTGTCAGTTTCCTCATCAAATCCCCCTTCGTAGGTTTCACTTTTGTAAATAACATAAATTCCGATATGTAAAATCGGATAGAAAACTATAATTTTACGGTGATTTTCTTACTTTCACCTTCACCAACTAGAATTCTTATGGACAGCCTTACCTTCCGTATAATCTTTTTACTCTGCGAGAGCTATAAGATCGAAATACTGCTGTCAAATTGTGCGAGAAAAATGCGGATGGGAATGTGTTTTCCCAAAAAAGGATGTGTTACAGATTTAAAAAAGGGCATTTTTCTTCCTTGCAACCCTTTCTGTTTGTAACAATTATGCGGTTTTTTTGCTAGTATATAGCACGTGTTTATAGTTTCACAAACGAAATGTTTATGTTTATATAACTATATTACCCATAAAACGGTAAAATACTCAAGGAATGTAATCGTTTAGTAAACATCATGTAACACTCCTGTAATATTTTTATTTACACCGAAAAATATATGTTGTATTAAATATTTTGAATATAAGTAGAAACCTACTAATCACATAGAATGAAAAACGCTTTCCTATATTTTTTGTTATATTACAGGATGTTAACGACTGATTACGAATGGTTTGTAATTGTGTGTTTTCCCGAAATCCGAAAAAATCTGTTGCTATAATGAGGACACGAAAACAAACGCAATGGAGGCTATCATGAAAAAATTAATTGGAATAGCAACAGCAGCAGTTTTTGGTCTTGGGATTTTCACATCATCTGCTAATGCAGAAACTGTTGTAACAACAGACGTACTAAATGTACGCGAAAACCCTACTACGGAATCAAAAGTTGTCGGTAAATTACTAAACGGGAATAAAATAGATGTTCAAAATACAGAGAACGGATGGTCAAAAATCACTTTAGATGGTAAAGACGCATTCGTAAGTACAGAGTTTACAAAAAGCATCTACTACGTAACAGCTAACGTATTAAACGTACGTGCTGAAGCGAACACAAACTCAGAAGTTCTTGGAACGCTAAAGAAAGACGATATGATCGAAACAACGAACCAAGTACAAAATGAGTGGTTACAATTTGAATATAACGGGAAAACAGCTTATGTTCACGTTCCTTTCTTAACAGGTACAGCACCTGTTATCGAGAAACAAGAACAACCTGCTCCTGCTAAAACTGTAGCACCAGCTAAAGCACAAGCACCTGCAGCACAAGCAAAACCTGCTGCTAAGCCTGCTGTGAAAGCTGCTGAAACTAGCACACCTTCTGGTGGTCGTGAGTTAACAGTTGTAGCTACAGCATATACAGCTCATCCGAGCGAAAACGGTGGCACATACGGTGGCCGTGTATTAACTGCAATGGGTCATGACTTAACAGCGAACCCAAACATGAAAATGATCGCTGTTGACCCGAAAGTAATTCCATTAGGATCTAAAGTATGGGTTGAAGGTTACGGAGAAGCTATCGCTGGAGATACTGGCGGTGCAATTAAAGGTAACCGTATCGACATCCTACTTGGATCAGATAGCGCTGCTCAAAAATGGGGACGCAAAACTGTTAAAGTGAAAATTTTAAAATAACCAATGACTGCTAAAGCCGGTTCTCTTTGTTGAGAGCTGGCTTTTATTTTTTTATAATAACTATAAGGAGGTTATGTTCATGAATGTACAAGCAAAAGTAGACTGGATCGGTACACCAAAACCGTATATATATAAAGATGAAGTAACATACGACGCTACTTCCATTGACTTTTCACTCGCTGGCGATGACAATCGATATAAATTAATTGTGCTCAGCTTTGAAGAAAATACACACTACAAAATTGTCCAATATGGAATCAAACCCGGCTCACAAAAGCCATTTCCTATCGATATTCCATTCGAACAAAACATGTTACCAATTATAGAACAAATATTACATGATCCATATGTGCAAGCGATATTAAAGGAAACGCGCTCCTAATCGAAAAAAGACTATCTCATATATGAGATAGTCTTTTTATTAACGGTTCGGACCAGATACTTCCTCTGACTTAAGCGTATTATTCGCTCCAAGAGAATGGTACAATATCTTTCCATTTCCATTAACAGTAACGATATGTTCATTATTAAAGCTTTTGAACTTCACAGATCCATCACCATAACGAATATGGTACTCTTCATATGTCGTTACTTTATATTTCGTATCACTTTGATGCTCTACATTACGAATTTCCATTGTTAATAAATCTTCAGTAATTCCCTTTTTGTGTAGATATTGTATATAATCACGGTCTTCCTTATACGATTTCCCGCTCTTATCATAATTATTTTCAATTAGACTAAAATCATTTAATGAAATCGCACGTACGTTATTATAAATGTGATTTCGTACAAAATCACCAACTGCTGAGCTTGATGTTTCTTTCGGGAATTTTAAGTAATACGTGCTTTGGTCTCCAATTTTAACACTTTCAGATTTTATTACACCAAAATCAGTAGTTTTCTCTAAATGTACTTCTACTGTTTCATCTGTGGATACAGGACCCAGTTTATAATTACCATAACTTAATTTCCCACGTTTTTTACCATTTACAAATACGGTTGCATCATTTTCATCAGAAGAAATGCTTACATACTTTCCTTCAAGCGATAAATCTACATTCACTTTCTCGCTCTGTTCATCTGCTAAATCTACTTCTTTCTCTGTTTCTAATTCAGTAAGTTCTGTCTTCGCTGTTGCCTTGACAACATACGTACCTGGGAAGTATGGCCCTAACTCTTTCGAAGTTTTATCACTAGAAAGTTCTGTTTCTTTTTTATCATTCACATATATTTCTGCATTCTTTGCAGTTGTACTAACACTCATATAATAAGATTTCATGCTAAACTTATACTTTGGATATAAGAACCACTCTTTTCCCTCTGCTACAATTTCCCCATCTTTAAACGAATTTTTATCCTTTGTTAACTTTTGATCTACTGTCTCTTTCTGTAAATAAGACAATAATTGTTTATTGTAAGAAGGGTTCTCTTTTAAGTAACGCATGTACGCTTTAATATCCTCTGTCTTAATCTTTAAGCTTGAATCATTTGCTTTCACAAACTCATCAATTGCATTAATATCTTTCTTTTGGAATGCTTCAATCATTACATTTATTTGCTTTTCTTTTGAAAACTTATATGCTCCAAATTTATATGCCCCAAATAATAAAATAATAATAATGGCGAAACCAATAATTAAAAATAAATTTTTCTTACTTTTCACTGATTGTGTCTCGCTTTGTACTTCTGTATATGTAGCGGCAGTGTTATCGACGATTACTTCTACTTTACTCCCACACTCAGGACAAAAGTTCAAATGGTCTGCAACGTTCTTTTTACATGTTCCACAAAACTTCAACGTGCTCTCCTCCTATTTTTTAGCTAACTTCATTCCAACAAATGCTGCTACATATGTCACAATAAAACTACACAAAGTTAAATATACAAATGAATTTTGCATAGATAATACCGTTCCACTTGTTCCAAACAAACTTGTTACAGTCCCTGAAACATCAATTTGGAACTTAGAAATCATATTCATTACAATCATCATAATTGTGTAAGAACCACTGCATACTGCTAATGTAATATACATATTGGCAGTCGATAATTCAGCTAATTTTCTTCCCGCTCTAAACATAAGGAACAATGGAATAATAAGCAGTAATAAACCGTAATGGAATACGTTATTCACTTCATCAAATTCAGCAAGGCTTTCCTGACTTGCTCCTTTTGAAGTCATTATATCTCTAACCACTACGCCATTTACAGAGATGCCTGATATAAATGAAAACGATAATCTGCTCTCAGATGATTTTGATTTCTTACCAATTCCAGTAAACTCCTTACTAAGTGCTGGACTTGATACTTCTAACGGAGCAAAATGAGCCATACTCCATAATTGAGGTGTTAACTCTAATGCTAATAATGTACTTTCAGATTTTAAAGTTGTTATTTCTTTTAATGGTTCAATACTGTCTTCCTTATTTACTAACGCCATAATACAAACTACTACTGCTGTTACTAAAAGTCCTTTTATCATGGCTGAAATACCGTAATAAACAGACGCTCCATATGGCATTAACTCTTGAAATGCTGCTGCCATATTATTTTTGCTTGTATGAGCAATAAATCCTATTAAGATAAATAATGTCCCACATACAAAACCACTCAGTAAACTCTTAATCGCTGAATAGCCAACCGTAATCTTACCTGCTTCTGAAAATGGAATTGCGAAAGATTGTGATGCTATAAAACTTATAATGAATAAAAAGACACCATAAATAATACCAACTGTTGCTGCTATAAAGATTTGATCCTTAATCGTTTTTGCAACACGCTGCTTTCCTAACCAAATTCCTGTACCAGCGAAAATCATAAATGGAATGATTAATAGTAATGTAAATGGAGTATGCCATGATAAAGAAAATATCAATCCGCTATCGTCGCTAGCTGTAAAACCAAGTAAATGATAACTTAACATCGTAGAAGTTGCACTCAAATAAAAGCTTGGCAACATTTCTAATTCTTTCGCAAATTTACTAAACATCTCACTTAATATAGAAGCAAATAATACACTACCAATCCAACCAGCAATTAACATGAGAATACTTGCAACAGCCCCACCAATAAAACCTGTTTTTAAAACAGCTTTATCTGCTGTAAATTTAACTTCAGGCGTACCGTCCATTGTAGGCAATTTGATAGATTGTTCCTTTTTCTTCACAATAAATAAAGAATGCCCACACTTTTGGCAATATAAATTTTGCTGAGCATTTTCACTGCCACAACCTTTGCAGTATCTTGTTCTAACGTTACTGCCTCTATAGCTCCTGCAATCTCCATACTTCCTTCGTTAGGGCAATAGTTTACCTCTTCACCATGTTGATTTCCACATGTGCGACAATACATCTAATTCACTCCCCACTTTGCTTAATCCCACAAACCGGACAGTAAGTAGAGTTTTGATCGATATGTTCATTACATGAAATACAATTTGTCGTTTCACCTTCATGTTCTATCGCTAACATTGGATTAGGCTTTCCACACGAACCACAAAACTTATCATTTTTTGATAAAGGTCCACCACATTCACATGTAGCTTTCTCGCATTGTTGCTTTTGCAGTTCAACAATGCGTTTTCTTGCTTGATAAATAGCTACATCAAATTCTTGAACTGGAGCAATCCTTTCTTGTAGGCTCGCTTCATCTACTCCGTTTCCTCTTAATTGAACGTAGACTCGTTGTCCAATCTCTAATAGAACCTCTGCCTTTTTCTGCATTTGCACTTGCATTTCTTTTTTCAGTTGAGCGATTTCTTGCGCAACTTGTAACTTTATCTTCCCTTGCTCAATTCCTTCTTGTAACTTATTCATTCCACTGCCTAACTTCGTCTGTAAATCTGACAAACCATTTCTCCTTCTATACATATATAGTAATATACAAAATTAACACTATATATTACCATGATTTTCAATTTATGTAATCCAAATTTCATTTTTTCTGTTTTGAGCATTTTTTGTTTATAATGGTAAAGGAAAGAAATATGTGTACGGAGGAATATTATGCTGCAACACTCAATTACGAAAGATGAAATTATGATGATTGCGAATGAGTTCGTTCAAGGACTAGATCCACAGCAAACAGCTGATCAGGAACATGTCGCTACAGCTCGGCACCTATATCGTAGTGGTGTTGTCTACAACGTTGACTTTGATGGTTATACGCTGTCAGGAACTGTAGATGCTGCAGGCAGCGTATATAGCGTCCATATCCCGATTCGTAACGTCGCTGAAAGCTATTGCGATTGCTTTGCACCAACGCAATGTGAGCATATGCTCGCTGTTTTACTATCTGCAGCATCTAGTTTCGGGCAAGTAGGAGATGTATTAACTTTATTTAAAAATAATACGAAACCTTCCCTTCCTCCTATTCGAACTGCAAGACAAGTATTGCAATCATCAGCGTTTGAAGAAACGGATTATAAAAGTTGGCAATCGTATTTTGACAACGAATATGAAACATTTAAAAAAGAACAAGCTCGGCTTACTTATAAACAAATGTATTTTCTTATGAGTATTTTTACAGACTTCTATACGAAACTCGAGCGGAAAGCTCCGCGTATCGTTGCGATACATGAGTTGTTCAGGCTACACGCAGCGCTTTATTGCTTTCAAAAATTATTAGAAGAAATTCAGGACTTCGAAGCAAATAAAACGTATTCTTATCACCAGCCTGTTAACGTCGTTCGCTTATTTGTAGATAAAGTGGAATCCATCGTTCGGGACTTACAAACAGAAGCGATTCCTCCAGAGTCTGAAGCAATTTTGCAAGAAACAGCTCGTCTCGTTCACGAAGTATTCTTCTCCACCGACGCCTATACGCAAGAAAGATTTTTTATTTATCGTCACATATGGAGTGAACTCTTACACAATAAAGAGAAACTGAAAGAAGAAGAAAAGCGAATCGATACGAAAATCAATCCACTTTCCAAAGCATTAGCATCTTCTCATCTACTCTTTTTAAATGACGAAGACCTATTAGCTATGGACTTACTAAAGAAACAGCCTGCTTCTGTTGTAAGTCTGTACTTCTATTGGTTAGAAGAGCTATTAAATACAATGCAGTGGGATCGTGCGAAAAACTGGCTTTCCTTTACGTATAAACAAGTGAAGAAAACGATACATGAGCACGAAAATACGATTTTCATAAAAGATATCGTTCGCTTATTTGTCATCATGTATGAAACGTATGCAACCCATACAAATGAACAAGCCGGACTCGAAATGATTTTGCAAGAGCTATTACCATATAGTTTCGTAAACTATGAGCAATACGTACTCGCGAAAAAGCAATATCGTACATGGGCAGAACTTCAGCTCTTACATGGGTTTGAAGCAATTGAACTTTTGAAAGAGCCACTGAAAGATATTGAAAAGGAAGCACCAGAAGCAGCCCTTCCTCTTTATCACCTTGCTGCTACCGAGGCCATTGAAGAGCGAAACCGCAAATCATATAGACGTGCAGTTCGTTACTTAAAGAAATTACGTACATTATATAAACGATTAAAGCGTACTGATGAATGGGATGCTTTCATTATTCACATCGCAAACTTACATTCACGTCTGCGTGCACTACAAGAGGAATTACGGAAAGGAAAATTAATCGATGATCAATCAAACTGAAGTAACAATTAGGCTCCAGCACGTTAGTCAAGGTTGGTTCCTTTGGGGAGAAGATGACAGCGGTACTCCATTATCCGTAACAAGTTGGAAACGAAATGCATTTACATGGCACTCCACTTCCTTCTACGGCACGTTTCTAAAGGAAGCAACCTTTGAAGGAAAACAAGGTGTTATGCTAACAAACGCACAAGCATTTGAATACATCGCTAATAAACCGATGAACTCCTTTGCCCATATTCAAATGAATGGCCCTATTACAGCACTTACGAAAGATGCGAACGAATTATGGGATGCCTTCACAAGCGGTAGCTTCGTACCTGATATGGAGCGTTGGCCCAAACAACCATCTTGGAAAGTACAAAATACCCCAATCGAAGATGACACATTGACATCTCTTTTCTCGGCCGCGGTAAATGAAAGCATATTACAAGATAACCGTTCAAACGACGGATGGGAAGATGCCAAGAGACTTTATGAACATTACGACTTTACGAAAAGACAATTGGATGCAGCACTACATGAAGAAGATTGGCTTCGAAAAATTGGTTACATTGAAGATGACCTTCCCTTTACAATTGGACTACGGCTACAAGAGCCGCAAGAAGAATTTGAAATGTGGAAGCTTGAGACAATTGTTACACCAAAGCGCGGGGCACATCGCATATATGTATATGAAAGTATCGATTCTTTACCAAAACGATGGCACGATTATGAAGAACGTATTCTTGAAACACAAGAAGGATTCAGTAAGCTCGTGCCGTGGTTAAAAGAAGGCGATGCATTCCGAAGTGAGCTCTTTGAAACAGAAGCGTGGAACTTCTTAACAGAAGCAAGTAACGAATTACTCGCTGCAGGTATTACGATTTTACTGCCATCCTGGTGGCAAAATTTAAAAGCGACAAAACCAAAATTACGTGTGCAGCTGAAGCAAAATGCCACGCAAACGCAATCTTTCTTCGGCATGAATACACTCGTTAACTTTGACTGGCGCATTTCAACGAACGGCATTGATTTATCCGAAAGCGAATTTTTCGAACTCGTTGAACAAAACAAACGGTTATTCAATATAAATGGTCAATGGATGAGACTGGATCCAGCCTTTATTGAAGAAGTACGAAAGCTTATGAACCGTGCCGATAAATATGGACTAGAAATGAAAGATGTCCTTCAGCAACATTTATCAAACACTGCTGAAACAGAAATTGTAGAAGAAGATAGTCCATTTACCGATATTGAAATCGAGCTAGATGGATATTATGAAGAACTATTCCAAAAACTACTCCACATTGGAGATATTCCAAAAGTAGATGTCCCTTCTGCACTAAACGCAACACTCCGTCCGTATCAACAACATGGCATTGAATGGTTATTATATTTAAGAACGCTTGGATTCGGAGCATTATTAGCTGACGACATGGGACTTGGAAAAAGTATTCAAACGATCACTTACTTACTATATATAAAAGAGAACAATCTCCAAACAGGCCCTGCTTTAATCGTAGCACCGACATCTGTTCTTGGAAATTGGCAAAAAGAATTTGAGCGTTTCGCACCAAATTTACGTGTTCAGTTACATTATGGAAGTAACCGAGCGAAAGGTGAATCATTTAAAGACTTCCTTCAATCAGCAGATGTTGTATTAACATCTTATGCATTAGCTCAGCTTGATGAAGAAGAACTTAGTACGTTATGCTGGGATGCTGTTATTTTGGATGAAGCACAAAATATTAAAAACCCACATACGAAGCAGTCGAAAGCAGTACGAAACTTGCAAGCAACTCACAAAATCGCTTTAACCGGTACACCGATGGAAAACCGACTTTCCGAGCTTTGGTCTATTTTTGATTTCATTAATCACGGATATCTTGGCAGCTTAGGACAATTCCAGCGCCGCTTCGTCTCACCTATTGAAAAAGATCGTGACGAAGGAAAAATCCAACAAGTTCAACGATTTATCTCACCATTTTTACTGCGTCGTACGAAAAAAGATCAAACAGTCGCATTAAACTTACCAGATAAACAAGAACAGAAAGCGTACTGTCCACTTACTGGTGAACAAGCTTCCTTATATGAGCAACTTGTTCAAGATACATTGCAAAATGTAGAAGGATTAAGTGGGATTGAAAGACGCGGATTTATATTACTCATGCTGAACAAACTTAAACAAATTTGTAATCACCCTGCTCTTTATTTAAAAGAAACAGAACCAAAAGACATCATCGAACGTTCCATGAAAACGAGCACGCTAATGGAGCTAATTGAAAATATAAAAGATCAAAATGAAAGTTGTTTAATCTTCACACAATACATCGGTATGGGGAACATGCTAAAAAATGTGTTAGAAGAACATTTCGGTCAGCGCGTCCTCTTCTTAAACGGTAGTGTACCAAAGAAAGAACGTGACAAAATGATCGACCAGTTCCAAAACGGAACGTATGACATTTTCATCTTATCGTTAAAAGCAGGTGGAACTGGCTTAAACTTAACCGCTGCCAACCATGTCATTCACTACGACCGTTGGTGGAATCCAGCTGTAGAAAACCAAGCAACAGACCGCGCATATCGTATTGGTCAAAAACGCTTTGTTCACGTTCATAAACTGATTACAACGGGGACACTCGAAGAGAAAATCGATGAAATGTTAGAAAGAAAACAATCATTAAACAACGCTGTCATTACAACCGATAGTTGGATGACCGAACTATCTACAGATGAACTAAAAGAATTACTTGGTGTATAAACAAAAGGAGCTAATCTCAAAAGATTAGCTCCTTTTTCTATTCCAAAACCAATTGCTTATTATAATTCCTGTTAATCCGCCGCATGTATCCAGTAATGAATCTTGCCACATCGGTGTACGATCTCCCGTAGTCCATTGATGAATTTCATCAAATGTTGCATATCCCGCAACGAAAAGAAGAGCATATATAAAACATCTTTTCCTCGAATAATCTGATCGATGAAAAGCGTAATACGTCAATGAACCGAGCATAAAGAACACCATAAAATGCGCACCTTTACGAAGGAAAAACTCAATAAATCCGCCTACACCTTTATTTGCAATGCTAACAGGTGTACCACCGCCATAATCGATAGATACCCATGAAAAATGCTCTTTCACAAACTCAACATTTACATATTGTTCAATATCCGAGCGCATATCCTGCTTTTTATATGGTTGTGCCGAGGAATAGAAAATCAACCCCATCCATAGTAAAACAGGAATCCAAAATAACCATTTACGTTTCATTCTTCCGAAGCCCCTCTCTTAGTCTTTTAAGCGTACCAAAAAAAAGAATAAATTTCACGCCAAAACATGACATTTGCACCCTATTTATAAAGTGAAAGGGGGTGATAAACATGGCAGTCGAAACAATCGTAACGGACTTAACTTTACGTCTTGTCTTAAACAATGGATTAGATCAGAACGGAAAAATAGCTTTTAAGCAAAAACAATTTAAGCGTGTTAAAACAAACGCAAACTTAGAGCAAGTACAAAACGTAGCACGTGCTCTTGCTTCTTTACAAGCATCACCGCTTCACGCTATACAGCTTGTTAGCACATCAGATCTTTCTACCCTATAAGGTTAAAATTTACTTAGTGGGGGGTGTTCATCCCCCGCTAAGTATGAACCAACACCAATCACCCTGCCCGCAATATAGCGGGATAAATAAAAAGGAGGAAATAACATATGCAAGTACTAGAATTAATTTTTGCGAAAGAAGATGGAAAAACAGTTGTTTTTTCTATCGAGAAACCTATCACACCCGTCGATGCACAAGTCGTAAATCAAGTAATGGATACCATCCTTGCCTCATCTGTATTTTCATCAATTAATGAAAATACCCGAAAAAAAGGAGCCCGTCTCGTAGAAAAGAATGTATCTGAAGTTCCAATTAACTTATAAACAAAAAGACGAATCTGCATCATTTTGCAGATTCGTCTTTTTTCTTCGGCATTTCAATCGGAATAAAGATTTTTGAAAAACCGACGCATACATATTTATAATGTTCTCCGCCTATATCAAACTCGGTCGTATATGTTGAGAAGAAAATATAATCATTTCGCTTTGTATAATTCTCGATTAATAATCCAACTTGTGGCTCAACATATTTTTTCGCCAACTTCTTACCAGCCGATGCTAAATCGCCAAGGAGACCTTCTTCATTTTCCTTTTGAACTTCGTCTAGCTTCTTACTTACATCATTACGTTTCATAAACTGCTTCGCTGCCCAATCCGTATATTCACCTTTACTCGGATTACTATTTGCTAAATATACTAGAAGAACAACAACTAGAGCCATAATAATATACTTTTTCTTCATACTATCTCACCGCCTACTCTTTTCTATTTTCATATATATGTACAAGCGATGCAAATTAGAAAGACTAACATCTATTGATTGTAAACGAATAGTCAAAATTTACAATATGAAACAGAATATTAATAATTAATTTACTTAATTCGTATATAATTATATTTGGTATTACTATCATTTATAAGGGAGGAATCAAATTTATGAATGAAGAAAATGATATTATTATTTCTAATTCTACAATGATGCTGGAACCTTACAAGCACCCTTATTATCGCACCAAAATTATCGACAGTAGCGGGAACCATCTTTACTCCTGTCAAACCGCTCTCCAACTCATCAAGCAATCTTGTCTAACCAATGTTCACTCTACTTATCAAGGCAGACGTAATGCAGTCCAAACAAACTTTAAATTCAAACAAAATGTCCCAATTCCAATTAATCATCGAGAATATATTTGTGCTTTTCCGACAGAATCTCCTTCTTCTCCAAACTGTATATGGCTATTTTATAACCATATAGATGACATAGAATTTTTCAAAAAGAGCAAAAAAGCTAACATTCATTTTTCAAATGGCACTACTACAACAATACATATCAGTCCCCATAAGTTAAAACAACAATTATTAAAAGCTGGATACGTATTATCACGTATGAACATGCAAGATTCACTACAATTTAAAAACCTCTTATTACATTTACTACCTTAACAGAATAAGTAGAATGGAAAGCAATATCCCTTGCCTTCCATTCTTATAATCCTATTTATCCTCTTAAGCTATTTCGCATTTTCTCAAGTGCTTGCCGATACACCCACCTCACTTGATAATAAGTCATTTCCATCTCGCTAGCGATTTCCCCCATCGTCTTCCCTACAAAAAAACGTTCGACAATAATATACTTCTCCTTCTCATCTAATACACTCATAAAATCCTTTGCTCTTATTTCAGCATCTTCAAACGTAAAAATCTCCTCATATTCACCTACGTAAACATTCCTTTCTTGCAAGGCAGACTCTTTCTTCAATCTTTCTAATATATAACCACGCACAGTTATAATTGCATATGCAGGAAAACTTCCTTTCTCCGCATCAAATCTTTCATACGCATACCAAAGACCAATTAAACCACATTGATAATACTCTTCATGATCTTGATAAATACCTAGCTTCTTTATTTGATTTACAATCATTCCTTCATACAAAACAACTGTCTCTGTAAAAGTCGCTGGCTTCACACAGTACCTGTTTCTAAAAGGTATACCTCTTTGTTATTCCGCCGGTACCTCCACAATATAAAAATAAAGAAGCGATTTCACTGTGAGTAATTTCAAATACGACCGCCAAAATTTTAAATTACACGAAGTAGAATTTGAAATTCTGCTGGTCGTATTTGAAATAAGGGTAAAAATAAAAAAGGTGACTCTTGGGAGAGTCACCTTTTAGTCCAATCATATTATACCGGTAAACCAGGTAAAAACTTTGCCATCAATACAACAATCGCAGCTAAGAATACTGCCTTAATAAGGAATAAAATGATAATTGGAATAGCTGCTTTCACTTTACTTAATCCTGCTGTAACTTGTAATCCTAACCAAATTAAAACTAAATTCCATAAAGAGAACACTTCGATTGAATTACCGATTCCGTATACAAGTGAGCCTTTCTCAAATAACGGACCTAAACTTGTATACGCAGTTGGTGCAGCACCTAAAATTAAAGCTATAATACCATTAATGAGACCACCAATAATAACAATAATATCCGCGTATACAATAATCATTACTATTTTTTTATAAGAAGTATCATTCCCGTAAAACATCATAAACACTTTATAAATAGCTGCAACAACGAATGTTGCGATCATAACACCTACTGTTCCCCATATCGTACTAGAAACTACATTTGATACAAGCGAGCCCTGTTCTGCAAGTGCACCACCTAATTTCTTTTGCATTTCAATCATCTCAGGTGATGTATACGTAATATACGAATTTAAACCACCTACAAGTCCTTGTAATAGTGCCACTATGAAGAACATGCCCCAAACTTTCTCAGTCGTCTTCATTCTCTCAAACTGTAAGCCAGGAGAAGTCATCATTCCAAACAATGATGGCTTCTCTCCGCCAGCTTTTTGCGTATTCAAATTCGCTTCCATTATAACGCCTCCTTCTATTTATATAACCCGTTCTAACGGGCGGTTCACTTCCTCACATAGAGGCTACGAACCGCCCACTAGAACGGTAATGTATAGTAGAGAGCCCACTCTCTACTACACTACTAACTTATTCATAACGTAATGCTTCAATTGGATCTAACTTCGCAGCTTTATTCGCTGGAATTAATCCAAAGATAATACCAAGTGTCATAGAGAACAGTACGCCTCCAACAACAACTTCCCACGAAACGAGTGGTGGCCATTTCGCAAATGTGGAAACAATATATGCCCCGCCATATCCAAGACCAATTCCGATTAAACCACCTAGAAGCGTTAACATGACTGCTTCAATTAAAAATTGTAATAAAATTTTACTACGTGTTGCCCCAAGCGCTTTACGTATCCCAATTTCGCGCGTACGCTCCGTTACAGATACAAGCATAATGTTCATAACACCAATACCACCAACGACTAATGAAATACCCGCAATACCGCCAATGATCATCGTCATGATGCTAGTGACTTTAGAAACATTTTCTTGTAGTTCTTTTAAATTCACCAGTTCATATTTACCTGGAATTTCACTTGGCTTACGACTATTTAACACATCAACAGCTTGTTTCCCAGCTGCTTCTAAATCGTCTACATTTTTAGCTTGAATTGCGATATTTTGAATATCATCTGTTCCGAATAAAACAGGCCATAATGTAAGGGGGATTAACGCTTCTTCCATTTCAAATCCCATAAACTCATTATCAGATGTATACACACCAATAATTTGCATTGGCTGCCCCTTCATCTCAATAATTTGTCCCACTGGGTTTACGTCCTTAAATAACGTCTCTTCTGTTTTTGTACTAATCATCACAACGTTATTTGCATGAGAAATATCTGATTCACCTAAAGTACGTCCCTTTACGACCTTTACTTTATTAACCGCAAAATATTCATTATCAAGACCAATAACATTCAGATTTGCTTTTTTATCATTTACATCCAATATCTCTGTTGTCGAATTTGTCGTAATAACATGTGAAACATCTTTCACTTGTTTTACTTCCATAATATCCTCTTCTGTTAACTTTGGTATTTCAAATCCGCCTATAGCAAACTCATCATTCATATCTGGTTTAAATTGAATTGGCATAAGGTTATTACCACCAGAACCTGCGAATTTTGACTTCAGCATCGCTTCCCCGCCTTGCCCAATTGCAACGACAGTAATAATAGAACCAACGCCGATAATAATACCGAGCATCGTAAGCGCTGAACGCAGTTTATGAGCTAAAATAGAAGATAGGGCAATTTTTATACTATCTAGTAAACTCATACCGCACACCTTCTATCTTCTGTAATTTTCCCGTCTCGCAGTACAATGCGGCGGGAAGAATACGCTGCTACTTCCTCTTCATGTGTAACCATAACAATCGTTGTACCTTCTGCATTAAGCTTTGTGAAAATATTCATCACTTGCTCACCAGACTTCGTATCAAGCGCACCAGTAGGCTCATCAGCCATAATGAACGTTGGATTATTCGCAATCGACCTTGCAATCGCTACACGCTGCTTCTGTCCACCTGATAATTCATTCGGCAAATGATGAACCCTATCTGACAAACCGACTTTACCAAGCGCTTCCAGAGCCCTTTGACGACGCTCTGCTTTCTTCACACCACCGTATACGAGCGGAAGTTCAACATTTTCGACTGCCGAAAGACGCGGAAGCAAATTAAAGTGCTGAAACACAAATCCAATATATTCATTACGAATTAAAGCAAGCTTTGACTCGTCTGCTGTTAAGATATTCACATCATTCAGCATATATTCGCCTTCTGTTGGACGATCTAAACAACCGATAATATTCATAAGCGTTGATTTACCAGAACCAGACGGTCCCATAATCGAAACGAACTCACCGCTTTGAATTGTTAAACTAATATCATGTAAGATCGGCACTGCCAATTTTCCTTGATAATACGTTTTAGCAATATTATTTAACGTAATCATTTCTCTTTCACTTCCATTCCGTCATACACGTCGTCGGAAGGATTTTTAACCACCTTTTGCCCCACTTTTGCGCCTTCAACAATCTCTGTCCAATCTCCATCAGTAGAACCTTTTTTCACATTTTGTTTACGAAGCTTCCCTTTTTCCTCAACATAAACAAATGCATCATCGCCTTTTTCTACAATGCTCTTAGTTGGAACAGCAATCATCGTCTTATTCTCTAAACTTACTTGCAGAGAAACGTGATAACCTGGAGATAAACCATCTTGACTATCAAGACTTGCTTTATATGTATATTGGGACATATTTTGAGTCGCTTCACCCATACCACCAGCTTGAGCCATCTCTGCACTCGTTGGGAATTCACTTACCTCTGTAATTTTACCTGTCCACTTCTTCTTACTATTTGCTTTCGCAGTGACAGTAAATGTTTGATCTGGTTGAATTTGTGACTTCTGAAGCTCAGTTAACGTCCCTTGAACTTGGAATGGATCTTTAGACGCCACTTGTAAAAATGCTTTCCCTTGACCACCTAACGCTTGAGATGAACTTTGCGCCGCATCTTTATCTAACTTTTGAACGACACCAGTAAAATTACTATAAATCGTAAGCTCTTTCTGCTTTTTACTTAACTCTTCTTTTTGCAACTTCCCTTTTTCTTTCTCTAGATCAGTTGTCTTTTGCGCCATCTCTAACTCACTTACTTGCTCATCCATCGGATCTGTTACTTCTTTCCCAGCTCCGCTATCCTTTGCCTTCTTAATTTCTTTCTTCAACGAATCAATTTTCTTCTTTCCTTGATCATAACGCATATCTGCCATCTTCTGATCAAGCTCAGCTTGCTTCATTTGCAAGTTAATCTCTTCATTATCATAAGAGAATAACTTCGTACCTTTCTCTACCTCTTGTCCTTCTTTCACTGCAATATCTTTCACTTTTCCTTTAGTCGGATCCGCATAGAAACTTTCAATATTCCCTGGTTTCACCTGACCAGAAATTAACTTCGTATTATTAAGCTTTCGCTCCGTTACCTTCTCAAAGCTCACAGCATCAGCAGATGTTGATGCCCCCTTCTTCTTACCTTGCATAATAAAAATATTAACTGCTGCTACAATAACAATTAGTGCAATAACCCCGATGATAATCCATTTCTTCTTCTTGTTTGGAGTACGAACCGTATTTGGTACCATATTCTCTCTCCTTTTATAACTTAATAGTTTAATATAAGAATTGTATAAAACTTTCTGAAAACAGATTACATATTATTACATTCTTTTTACAAAGTTTTACACATCCATTTATATTGTAACAAAAATTCCAATGATTAGAAATATGACATCTTGTCTTTTAAGATAGATTTAAGGAAAGATTATATTAATATAAGAAAAGCCATCCTTTATTAATCAACTCCTTACCAAGATAAATTATTAAAATTATTTTCCTAATTGCACCATTATCATTTTTGTCATATATATTTGACATTTCATTTATCAAATTATAAAATGTCACATATAAATGACATTTCTGATGCACGAGGTCTACAATTATTAATAGGAGGTTTATATTTGAATAACGTTAAACAATATCGAAAATCTGAAGGTCTATCGCAGCTAGAATTAGCTAAAAAAGTTAATGTAGCGAGACAGACAATAAACTTAATTGAAAATAATAAATATAACCCCTCTTTAGCCTTATGTATCGAATTAGCAAAAGCACTACAAACAGATTTAAACAGTCTATTTTGGGAGGGAGATTAAATGATAAAAATTGAATGGAAAGAAAGAGTTTATAATAATTTTGTTGGAACAATGAGTGAAAGAGATGAATATCAAAAACAAGAAATCAATAAAGAATTATCTGTAGCTGGAATTGGTTTATGGTGGTTAAATATGTTGGTAATGCTTATTATGTTACTTGTTGATACTATGAACCACACAATATCTATAGGAACTATATTAGTTTTTCTATCTAATATGATTTATGCTAATTATTTAACATTTAAGCTTAAGAAAAAAGGTTTAAATGAGACTGAATGTGCAACAAAAGAAGAGTATTTGCAACATAAGAAAAAATTAAGAAAAGCGGGCTTAAAAGCAGGTGTACTTTGGGGCTTTCAAATGTTTGTTTTTATGAATTATATCCTTCCCTATGTAGGTTCAGAAGAAATCTCTATTTCTTTATTTGATGTTGGGCTTTGGAGTTGCGGCGGTATATTTTTCGGTGTAACTATGTACATGATTGGTTTATTAAACCTAAAAAAATTATACTAATTAACAAAAATCACTTACACATAAAACTGCAATTTTACATACTTTTTGTTTTTGCTAATATAAAAGCTATCCAATATAACAATTGGATAGCTTTTCAAACAAAATATTACGCTACTTTAGTTTTTTTCCCCTCATGTCCACGTTGAACGATGAACAAGAAGATTGTTGATAAAATTGCACCTGTTAATAGTAAGATGAAGCAACCGTCCCAGCCAGAACGATCAACAATAACACCGATTGCTGCGTTTGCTACAAGACTTCCGCCTACATAACCGAACAGACCACACATACCAACTGTCGTACCTACTGCAAATTTCGGTACTAATTCCATTGCACTTAAACCGATTAAGAACTGTGGTACATAAATTAAACAACCGATAATAGAAACGGCAATACTTACAACAAGTATGCTAGTTGCTTGCCAATATACAAACGTACCAATAACAACTCCGACCATACTAATGATGCATAATGGCATACGCTTTCCTTTAAATAATTTATCACTTAAAAGACCAACTATTAATGAACTTGGAATTGCCATACCTTCAAAGATTGCGTACGCCGCGTGTGCTTCATTTTTTGAGAAGCCTTTAACTGTCGTTAAATAAAGTGGAACCCAGTTAATAACGCCGAAACGAATTAAATACACAAATGCATTTGCAATACATAAGAACCATACAAATTTATTTTTCACTACATACTTCATTAAAATTTCTTTTGGTGACATCTTGTTAGCATTATCTGCTTTTTCAAGATTTTCATAGTCATTACGATACTCATCAATTGGAGGAAGACCTTCTGATTCTGGTGTATCCTTCGCATTAATCCAAACAAGAACTGAGATTACCATTGCGATAATCGCTGGGAAAATAAACACGCCGCCTTGCCAATGATTTTCACCAAAAATAGCTACACCAATTCCGACAAGTGGTGGTACGAGCATTCCGCCAACGTTATGTGAAATATTCCAAATACCTGTTTTCGTACCGCGTTCTTTCTTCGAGAACCATTTCGTCATAACGATACTACAAGGTGGTGCTCCCATACCTTGTACAATACCATTTAGAATAAGTAGTGTAACAATCATTCCAAATGACGATGCAAAACCGAAACAAATATTTACAAGCCCTGATAAGAATAAACCGACTGCGATAAAGCGCTGGGCGAAAGCTTTATCTGACAAATTACCCATAAAGAACTTACTAAATCCATAAACAATTGCCATGATTGAACCTAGTAGTCCAATTTCAGCTGTACTAAATCCATATTCTTGTACTAAATACGTACTTGATAACGTAAAGTTACTACGAACTAAATAATAAGCAGCATACCCAACTGAAATTCCCATCAATACACGAATACGTAATAATTTGTATACTCGATCAATCATATCCGCTGGCAATCTTTCAATTGTAGGTGCTGGCTTGAGCCATTTAAACATATATTTCCGTCTCCTTTTCTCACTTCTGAGAGAGACGCTGTCTATTCCATATCTCGATTATTCCGCTATTTGATATATTTTGGTTTGTTCTTCTAACCGGCTGTCCTTCTATTTCTTTCTCGTTCTTCGCAAACATCGTTGGTACGCCAAACGAAACCTTTTCTAAAATGTGACCCGCTTCTTCTGATAAACAATAATCAATAAATAAATCCGCAATAATACCATTCGGTGCACGTTTTAGTTTCGAAATCGCATTAACAGATAACCCTGTTTGCTCAGGTACAATACTTACAATTGGAAAGCCTCGTTTTTGAAGCATTCTCTGATCTCCCATGAAATTGATGCCTATCATATACTCACCGCTCGCAACAAGTTCCACTGGTATGTAACCATTCACCGTTACTTCACCAACTTGTCCTGCAAGGTTCTTCACATATTCCTTCGCTTCCACTTCACCTAAAGTATCAATAAGTGATTGAAAAAACGTATATGCTGTTCCTGAGACATTTGGATCTGGCATCACAATTTTTCCCTTATATACTGGATTTAATAAATCTTGCCACCTTGATGGATAAGGAAGTCCGAGCGATGCCATTTCTTCATTCCACCGCTCTTTATTAATTGCAATTGCCAGTTTCTCCACTTCATAACCGTACCAATAACCGTCTTTATCTTTAACAGTTTTTGAAATACGGTTCGCATGCTGACTCGTAACAGGAATAGATAGATTTTTTTGCTTCATCATTTGATGCGCGTCTACCGTACCGCCAATAATAATATCCGCTTTCGGATTTCCAGCTTCCTCTTCTACCCTCCGAAGAAGCTCTTCTGTCGAAAGACGAATAAATTCATACGTACAGCCGCGTTGTTTACAAAATGATGAAAGCAAAGCTTCACCAACTTCCTCACGAGCTGCTACATACGCAACAAGATGACGATCATCCAAAATAGGGAGACCACTTTTATTATATTTAATAGAGGTTGTATCTCGAGAGCAACTAGACATCGCTCCTCCAATTACTAGCAAAAAGAAGAAAAAGGCTATCTTTCTCATGACACATTCTCCTTTACAAATAAATTTGCGAGGGAGCTTTTCATATACATAACATTCCCGTTATTATCGCCGAGATATTGCACAACAAAGTAAGATGGATATACAGAAATAGTAAGAATGTCTTCCCGCTCATTCTTTATACGCTTCCCTGTTTTATAAGCGGTAATATAAGCAATCGGTTCATTCTGTGATTGTAATAATTTCTGTATTTCTCCGTAATCTGTAATTTGCTTTGCGTACCGAATCGAATCAAGTATGTGCGTAAGATTCATCGCACGTTCTACATCACCTTGGCGTACTATGACATCCTGCGCTGACGCAAAAAAATCACTAATACGTTCTGGTGTGTAATACAGGCTTAACAAATACGTTTGAAATGCTGAAATCATTGGGTCCGTACCATTCTTTCCGTACACATCAGCCCCGTACTGGAACAAGTCACCTACTGCAAAAGTACGTTTATGTCCATTCAAGTACGTTACTTCTCCAGTAAATACTTGTTCTTGATTCTTAGCTTCTCTCGGTTCTATTTGAATTCGGTCAAAGAATGAAACAATCGTATGCAAACGAACTTCATCCGTTATAACAATTTCTCCCCACTTTTCATGCCTAACCTTCATTTCGGTAGGCAGGGATTCATTCACTCTTTGTAAAACAGTTTGTTTGTCATTCACTATTGTGATTCGATTATATATTTGCTTCTCCATCACATAAAACAAAATAAGAGAAACAATTATACAAAGAACAAACATAAGAATTTGAAATGATAGCCTTTTCATTTCTGCCTACCTCCAAGATAAAAAAACGTTGTTTCGAAAATACCGCATAATTGTTTCATAAATGTATCATTTAACCGCTTTCAAGTTTTTTATGTCTTCCATCCGTCTCGGAAGCAAAAATGTAATAAATATTGTAGTACCAATCTCTTCACTACTCTCAATTCGCATACTTCCGCCCTGCTTATTCATAATCTCCTGACAAATATACAAACCGTAACCATTCCCGTAACTAGAAGGCAGTACCTTCCCTTCTGGTGCTTCATTCCACTCTGCAAGCACACCTTCATCTATACCAATGCCATCATCATGAACAAAAACCTTTGCCTCACGTTCATTTACAATTACATTCATACGAATTTGCGTAGCATCGCTATATTTTATCGCATTATCCAGCACGTTTAAGAAAATCTGTTTCGTCTTATCGAAATCCGCAACAACATGTACATCTGTTAACTCATTTATCACTTCAATCTCAAATTTCTGCAGACGAGGTTTCACAATTGAAACTGCTTCTTCTGCTAATTCCTTTACATTCACAACTGTAGGTGACACTTCAAACGTACTCTTCCCGTACTTTGAAGACTTAAGCAATTCCTCTACAAGTGATAATAAACGCTCACTCTCTACAGCCACATATCGCAGGCTCTCTTTTACATCTTCCTTCGCCTTTAACTTCGGAATTAAATCCACATAGCCAATAATCGCCGTTAACGGTGTTTTTAGCTCATGCGTAATGCGGTCTAAGAAATCTTTCTGCTTCTCTTTCTCCTCTTTCAATTGCTTAATATGCAGCTCAATTCCATCGGCCATCGCATTAAAAGATGCTGAAAGCTGAGCAATTTCCACATATTCATTTAGCTCAATCTTACTTTTATAATCACCATTCGCAAGCCGCTTTGCCATTTGTCTTAACTGATCAATCGGCTTATGAAGAGACTTCGCCAAACGAATTGCAAAGAAAATACCTGCAGCTACGAGACAAAGAGACGTCATTAAGAACGTCCAGCCAACATTTGTTAAAACTTCCTTCTCACCCGTTAACTCATTTATAAAACGAACACTTCCGATGACATCGTTTCCATAATAAACTGGGCTTGAAAACAAAAGAATTGGAGCTGGGTCTCCCTCTTCAAAAACATAAGATTTCTTCCCCTTCAAAGAACTCGCAATATCGATATTCCGATGAAGGAGTGCTCCTTTTTGCGTATCCGCAACAACATCTCCATTCTTCCCAATCATCTGTACACGGACATCCATGCGCTTCGCTAAATACGAAGCAATTAAAAGTGAATTCGGGCCGAGCGTCTCGACCTCTGCTTCCTTCTCTAAATAATTCATTGTATAAATTTGTGCTTCTACACTTAACTTCTCTAAAGAATTTGCCGCGTTATGATACATATTCTTTTCTAACGTAATATAAACAACTGCGTACAAAAGAACAAAAATCGGGATTAACAGTCCCACTATTCCAAACACCATATTCCTTTTTAAAGACATACCATCACCACTTAACAATCTAGTTTATAGCCAACGCCATAAATCGTCTTAATATATTCCCCGCTATTCCCTAGCTTCTTCCGCAGCCTTTGCACCATAATATCAACCGCTCTCGTATTTCCGATATACTCAAACCCCCATACTTTCTCAAGTAACTCATCTCTCATAAATACACGCTGCGGATTTGAAACAAACAACTGACATAAATTAAACTCTCTGTACGTTAACTGAATTTCTTGTCCACTAACATGTACCTTTCTTTCCTTAGGACAGATCGTTATCTCCCCAGCCCCAATCACTTCATGACTTACCGTTACCTCTGTCTTCTTCACACGCCGCGTCATATTCTTGACCCGAAGAATAAGCTCAGCATAATTAAATGGCTTCGTCACATAATCATCTGCACCAAGCTGCAGACCAAGCAATTTATCATTCATCTGACTCTTTGCAGTTAACATGAGCACTGGAATATCCCTATTCTTCTCACGGAACAAGCGAAGCAACTCATACCCATCTGTATCTGGTAGCATAACATCCAAAATCAATACATCCGGCCCTTCATTCCATTTCTCTAAAGCTTCTCTTCCATCAGCCGCCGTGAGCACTTCATACCCTTCCATCTCCAACTGCATCCGAATCAAATTACGAATACTCGATTCATCATCAACTACAAGTATTTTCATTATTCTCCTCCTTCCATCCCGTATTATAGTACAGTTTAGTATAGCAAAAATCATACAAAAAAAGAGAGGGTATTGTCGAACATATTTTGTCGACGATACTCTCTCCTGTTATCTTTTATCTCTTATACGCTCGCAATAATAAATTCAGCACGTCCTACCACTCTATATTCCCCAAAATCGCTTGGTAATATGAGATGATCTCCTTGCTCCAATTGATACCTTTCAGTACCGTGTATTAGCTCGCCTCCTCCATCTATTACACTTAAAAGAAGAAATGGATTTTTTTGCGTTAAGTTAACCACTCCATCTAATTTCCATTTTTCTACTGAAAAATAAGGACATTCAATAAATTTTCTTACATATAAATCTTCTATTTTTTCATATTGAACAGATTGTTGCTTTGAAACAAATGGTGTCTCTATTACTTCCATACTTTTCTCCAGATGGAGTTCACGCAGTTTCCCCTCTGAATCTCTTCTATTATAATCATATAATCGATAAGTAGTATCAGAGTTTTGTTGCGTTTCTAATATTAAAATACCTTCACCAATCGCATGCACTGTTCCACTTGGAACAAAGAAAAAGTCACCTGGCTTCACTTTTACACGTTGTAATAACTTGCCCCATTCTTCTTGTTCAACCAGATTTACTAGTTCATCCTTTGTCTTTGCATGATGCCCATAAATAATCTCAGCACCTTCTTTACAATCAATGACATACCAGCATTCAGTCTTTCCTAGCTCACCATCTTCATTTATACGTGCATATTCATCATTCGGATGAACTTGAACAGATAAGTCGCGATTTGCATCTAAAATTTTTGTAAGAAGAGGGAAGCGATCCCCCTCAATATCCCCAAATAATTCTCGATGATTATTCCACAATTGTCCTAAAGACAAGCCTTTATACTTTCCATTTTTAACTACACTTTGTCCATTTTGATGTGCAGCAAAGGCCCAACATTCTCCCGTTTGTTCTGATGGTATTTCATATCCGAAAGAAGTTAATTTCGTACCACCCCAAATTCTTTCTTTAAAAATGGGTGCAAAAAATAACGGTTCTGTCATGATTAAAATCCTCCATTTTATACGATGTCATCTAATAACTTATGTGCTTCTTCTTTCGTTTGGACAGATATTAATCTCTCTCTATAACTATCATCCATAAGTTTTCTTGAAAGCATTTGAAGAATCTTCAAGTGCTCATTTCCTTCGCTCTCTTTCGGAACTGCAATCATAAAGATTAACTTTGCATCCGTTCCATCTAAACTCTTCCAATCTACCCCTGATTGTTTAATTCCAAATACAACACTCGGTTTTTTTACTGCATCCGACTTCCCATGAGGAATCGCAATATTCATTCCAATGCCTGTACTACTCTCTGCTTCGCGACTCATAATTGCTTGCTTAAACTCAGAATCAGAATGTAAAGCACCTACAGCATTTAATTTCCCAATCATTTCATCAATAATATCGTCACGTGTCTCCCCTGCTAAATTAACATCAATTAGCTCCAGACTCGTTATATCTGTTAATTTCTGAATTTCAACCTTTTCAGCTTTCTTTTCTATCACTAGCTCTTGAACTTCCGTTACTTCCTTTGTTGCTGACACTTCTTTCATTTCTTTTAATTCCTGTACTTCTTCAACTTTTGAAATATCTTTCTTTAATACATTCACGATCACTGCTGTAACAAGAGAACCTACAATAATAGCAACAAAGAACATAAATACGTTATCTACCGCTCCTAGTACCGCAACAATCGGTCCACCATGTGCTACTCTATCTCCTACGTTACCAATCATTGCAATAACTGCACCTGTCATAGAACCAGCCATAATACTTGGAATAACACGTAATGGATCCTGTGCTGCAAAAGGAATAGCTCCTTCTGTAATACCGAATAAGCCCATCGTAAATGAGGCTTTCCCCATTTCCTTTTCAGATTCTTGGAATTTTTTCTTTCCTATAAATGTAGCAAGTCCCATCCCGATCGGTGGAATACAAATTGCTGCTGCAATCGGTCCCATAATTTCATAATTTCCTTCTCCAATCATTGCAGAACCAAATAAGAATGCCACCTTATTTACTGGACCACCCATATCGAATGAAATCATTGCACCTAAGATTAACGCTAAAAGAATCGAACTTGAACCTTGCATACCAGCTAACCAAGCCGTTAATGATTCAAATACTTGTGCTACAGGAGCACCGATAATAAATACAAATGCTAAACCAACAATAAGTGATGTAAATACCGGGATAATAATAATCGGCATAATTGGTTGAATCGCTTTTGGTACTTTTAACTTTTTAATTCCTAAAGCTACATAGCCAGCTAGGAAACCTGCAATAATTCCACCTAAGAAACCTGCCCCACTCTCACTACCATAAAAACTTCCCGTTGCTGCAATATATCCTCCGATCATACCAGGAACAAGTCCAGGTTTATCAGCTATACTATATGCAATATAACCAGCTAGAATTGGAACCATAAATGCAAATGAAGCTCCACCTATTTGCTCAATTGTTTTCCAAAAAGAACCTTCCGGTATTACTAAACCACCAGGGGTTTTCTCACCGCCAAGTGTCAAAGCAATTGCGATTAATAACCCTCCTACAACAATGAAAGGAACCATGAATGATACACCATTCATTAAATGACGGTATATAGGATTTTGTTTTTTTCCTTGCGAGTCATCCCTTGCCTCTTTCACATCTGAATGATAAACAGGAACATTACCCTCTACTACTTTTTGAATGAGCTCCTCTGGTTTACGAATGCCATCTTTAACTCCTACAACTAGTAACTTTTTACCTATGAATCTATCTTTATTTACAGCACGATCTGCAGCTATAATGATGCCATCCGCTTCACGAATTTCTTGCTCAGTAAGTTCATTTTCAACACCTATACCACCTTGTGTTTCAACTTTCATTTGAATTCCTAATTTATCCGCTGCTTTTTGCAAGTTTTCTGCAGCCATATACGTATGGGCAATCCCATTTGGACACGATGTAATCGCTAGTACTTTCATTTTAATCCTCCTCAACCCTTATGTAAACGCCTACAAATACTATATATCAATATTTGATTCATAAAAGTTTTCTTTTTTACCGTAACCTCCGGAAAAAACATTATTTTACCGAAGCAAATAAAAAAGTAAGGCTTCTCGCCTTACCTATTCATATCTTAAATAAGATAAAAACTTCATTATATCCTTTTCCTTTATAAGCTTCTGAACAAAAACAGGTTGTTCACTTATAAAAGATAACTCATGAAATAACTGTTTCGTAACTTCCTTACCATCACTTTTAACTGCTAACATAAATACAAGCGATACTTTCTCTACTCCCCAGTCTAACGGCTCCTTCAGCGTAGCCACTGCAATTGCGGATTGTTGAATTAACTTAGGACTTCCGTGCGGAATGGCGACTCCTGCACCAATTGTCGTTGCTGACATTCTATCTCTAGCAATCGCACTTTCAATATACCCTTTCTCTACATATCCCTTTTCATAAAGAGATCTCGCTAATCTTTCAATTAATTCGTAACGATGCTCTACTTCCTGTTGTAAAAAAACTAAAAAAGGATTTGTATAATTCAATAAAACAAAGTCCTTATTTTCGCTAGATGGTAGTTCATCTAATTTCTTCATAAAATCCTCTAACTTACTTTCTTCACTCCGCTCTAATAAAGGAGATACAACATAATGAGGAATCTTTAACTGTGGAAGATCTATTGTAGAAATAATAAGCTCTACCTTTTTATTTTTCATTAAGTATTCTTCCAAATCGGACTTTGCGATACAATCCATCACATGGACATGCCGGAATTTCCTTTCAATTTTTGTCCGTAATAATTGCGACATCCCTATCCCCATATGACAAACAATAATCACATTTTTTGATACCTTTTTATCATTCAAACGCTCCATTGCCGCCTGAAAATGCAAAGTAAGATAGGCCGCTTCTTCCTCAGGGATTTGTAAACTTAATGATGTATTAATATCATCCAGCTCATGAATTAACATATCAAACATATACGGATACATGCGCTTAATTTCATGAAGCATCGGATTCGAGACAGAAAGATTATATTGCAAACGATTTAATGTCGTGTACAAATGCATCTGTAATCCCTCTACTAAAAATGTATCCTTATCGAAATCGATTTCATTCAATTTAGACATACGATCTATTAAATGCGATACAACTTGTGAAAGCACGGGGCTACTCACATTTAGCTTACTTTTTTCCCATTCATCTTGATAGCGAAATTTCCCACCTAAAATATGAATGGCTAAATAAGCTATCTCTTCTTCAGTAAAATGAACCGTAAAAACAAACTCTAACCTTGTTAAAAAGTCTAATGTCCACCCATACTCTTTCGTCTCTCGCACAATGTTTAAATCATCTGTAGACATTGAAATTGGTTGTTTTAACTTCATCCTCCGCACCATGATTAACGTATGTAATAAAAGATTTTCTAACGTATCATCTGTAAAGAATATAGCGTATCTTTTTTGTAACGCTTTCAATTCAGTCATTACAAATTCAATTTCATGATACAAAAACTGCTCTTTAATAAATTGATTCATTAATTCCCGGTTATGAATTAAATCTGATAGTTTAGCTAATGCTTTCCTCTTATTTCTCTCATCGCCTTCTACCGTTAAGCCTACTCTCTGCTTTAAAATTAACTCTAATTCTAGTTCCTCAAGCCATTTTTCAATTCTATCTAACTCTCTCTTAACCGTAGCTCTATTAACGAAATACCGCTCAGCAAGCTCCTGCACTGTAACTGGCTTAACATTCATCAACAAACTATACGCTATTTGCAACACTCTCTCCTCGTCTGATGCATAGCTTACATTCTGTTTTACAGCATACAATTTATTAAACAAACTCGTCCTATCATAATCCTTAATTTCTAAACAGACACCTAAACCTGGTTTCCGAATAAGAAGTGCATCTGAATACTTCTCTAAATATTCCTCAATCACCTTAAAATCATTACGAATCGTCTTCTCCGAACATCCTACCCTATCAGCAAGCTCCTGCACTAACAAATACTCATTAGACTCAGATAATAAAACTTGTAAAATTTCCTGTTGCCTTTTATTCATCTGCTTCACCTGTTTCTTCTATCCTTTGTACCCAATATGTTACTAACTTAGTGCATTTATCATAACACATTAGTGAATTTCTGAATTAGGGGAATTTATTGTTTGGAATTTGTTCATTTTTACATAAACAAAAAAACCTCAAAAAGTAGTCGAAACTACTTCTTGAGGTTTAAAAAATATTACTTTTCATACCCATTAGGTTTCTTTTGATGCCAATTCCAAGCATGCTCAATGATTGTCTTCACATTTACATACTGAGGATCCCATCCTAGCTTCTCTTTCGCTTTCTGAGAAGAAGCAACTAGACGTGCTGGATCTCCCGCACGACGTGGCGCTACTTCAGCAGGAATTTCATGATTTGTAACTTCACGAACTGCATCAACGATTTCTTTCACGCTGAAACCATTACCATTTCCTAAGTTATAGAAATCACTCTCTCCGCCGTTCTGTAGGTCTTTAAGTCCTAAGAAGTGAGCTGCCACTAAATCTTCAACATGAATATAATCACGGATACAAGTACCATCTGGTGTATTATAATCATCACCAAACATCATAATCTTCTCACGTTGACCTAACGCCACTTGCAGTACAAGAGGAATTAAATGAGTCTCTGGGCGGTGATCTTCCCCAATAATACCATTTGGAGTTGCACCAGCCACGTTAAAGTATCTGAAAATCTTATAACGTAAATTAGAAGCTTGGCTATACCAATGAAGCATCTTCTCGATTGCTAACTTCGTCTCTCCATACGTATTCGTTGGATTTGTCATCGTTTCCTCAGTAATAAGGTCTACATCTACCTCACCATACGTCGCCGCAGTAGAAGAGAAAATAAACTTATCTACCTTAAACTCATCCATTACCTCTAATAAGCAAAGTGCACCATACACATTGTTATTATAATATTGAAGAGGCTTCTCCATACTAACTCCAACTAAAGAATCAGCTGCGAAATGCATAACCGCCTCAATATTTTCTTGTTTAAAAACATCTCTTAAAAATGCTTTATCACGAAGGTCGCCATTATAAAACTTCGCACCTTCCGTAATTGCATCCTCATGACCAGTTTGTAAGTTATCTACTACTACTACAGATAAACCTTCGTCTACTAATTTTTTCACAGCGTGAGAACCGATATAACCAGCTCCGCCGCAGATTAGAATTGAATTCATTGTCTTCCTCCTACATATATTAGGATTTCTTATTCACTTACTTATTATAAAAGGTATACGATTGCTCGTATACCTTTTGTGTACCTTTATTACTTAGCAACGAAATAATCCGTTACATATTGTGCCCAAACTTCATGCCCTTTAGCACTTGGGAAACCGAACTCTTCTGTTAAATAAGGTAAAATAGCTTTCGTTGCTGCATCAGGCCATGCTCCCCAATGATCCACATATGTATAACCATTTTGCGTCGCAAATTGCTTTAACGCCTCAATCGCCTTCGGATAATTCTTCGCACCATACACTGGGTTTGGTGGTTGAATCATAATCGTAGCACCCTTTGCACTAGTAGAAAGTGCTTGAACAAATTTCTGTGTACTCGCAACAGAGTTTCCATTACCAGTTTTACCATTGTCAGTAATAAACGGCGGCTCGAATAAAATCAAATCAGGATTTTCTTTCGCAATCTCTTTATCACGTTTATTCGCAATTAACTCGTCTGTACTTTCACCCTTATATTCCTTTACCGTCACATTCCATAAACCTTTGCCATAAGCAGCTTCTAAATTAGCCGTTAACTTAGCTGCCCAAGCATCTTTTTCAGATGAAGAAGCTTCATCACCAACAATAACAAAATTTACTGCCTTCTTATCCTCAGCAGCTTTCTTTAACTGCTCTTTCACTTCATCTGGTAAATTCTTCGCATATACTTCATTAAAAGATGACTTCGCATCTTGTTTTTTCTCTGCTTTCTTCGCTCCGCTATCTTTCACTTCAGACTTCGTTTTCGTTACTTCACTCGTCTGCCCTGTCGCATTCGCAACTTTCTTATTCCAGTACAATTTACCGCTCACAACCGAAGCGACAAACAATACAAAAATAACTAGGACAAGTACTGCTTTCTTATTCATCGATTCACCTCATCTATTAATCTCACAATATATAATACTAATATAAATTCAAGCAAAAATAAACCCAACTCCTACCAAAGGAGTTGGGTTATTACATATTATTTAGTCACTTCAAGATGCGCTCTTAACTTATTCGTAATATCTTGTTTTGCTGCATCTGGAACATAGTAGTACCAAATACCATCAGCGGCTTTATGACCGTCGCCTGGGATTTGGATTTCTTCACTGTTCTCCATGCAATCTTTATAGTTCTTTTGAATATCAAACATTTGATCTTGCGTTAAACTTGTTTTAACGTTTTTCTCAATTGCTTTTAATACATCACCGTAACTTGCTAGTGAAGATACACTTGCACCTTTTTTAATTACAGCTTGGATGACTTGACGTTGGCGCATTTGGCGGCCAAAGTCACCACGTGGATCTTCATAACGCATACGAGTATATTTTAATGCTGTTTCACCATTTAAATGGATATTACCTTTAGCAAAATGCTGATTTCTCGATGTAAACTCCAAATCGTTATTAACATCAACACCGCCAACAGCATCTACAATATCTTTGAACCCAGCCATGTTTACTTCGATGTAATGATCAACTGGTACATTAAGAAAATTCTCTACTGTTTTTACAGACATATCAATGCCACCGAAAGCATAAGCGTGGTTGATTTTATCTTTTTTACCTTTACCAACAATTTCTGTATAAGAATCACGTGGAATACTTGTAATTTTCATAGATTTTATTTTTGGATTTAAAGTAAATAACATAAGTGAATCTGATCTACCTGTTCCATTATCTTCTTGATCTACACCCATCAATAAAATAGATATAGGTTTATTATCTGCAATCTCTACTTTCTTATCTCGCTTATCAGACTTATCACGATCCAAAGGCTTATGCACTGTATTTAACGCATTAGACACATTAGAATATACAGTATATGCATATACACCACCAGCAATAACAAGAACGCCAATGATACCTAGAACCCAGAATAAAATTTTCTTTTTCATTATTTATACCTTCTTTATATTTAATTATAGGTGATATGATTTAGAAAATCACTTTATTATATCACAGCAACAATAATCTTAAATGAAGTAATTTAATAAAATACCTTTAGAATTCTATGGGTGAGATACAATAGCAGTTACATTCCCAGCTATATTAATATCTTCCATCTTTGCTGGTAGAATAAAATGATCACCTTTCCTTATAGGAAAATCCCCGTCCACGGTACTCAAAATTGCTTCACCATCTATAACACTCACCAATCGAAAATGCTTCTCCTGTTTAATAGTTGCGTTCTCCTTTATTTCCCATTTATAAACACTGAAATATTTTCCTTGTATATATGTAGTCATATTGTAACCATTTTCATTAATAACTTTTAATTCGATTTTATAATCCTCATGTGGGATAGAGGAAACTTCAATGGCCTTCTCAAGATGTAGTTCACGTTTATTCCCAGCTTGATCCATACGATCATAGTCATATACTCTATAAGTTGTATCTGAACTTTGTTGTGTTTCTAAAACTAAAGTTCCTTCACATAATGCATGGATTGTCCCACTTGGAACATAAAAAAAGTCGCCTGGTTTAATTGGAATACGACGTAATAACTGGGTCCATTTTCCGTTATCCACCATTTTTTTGAATTCATCTTTTGTTTTCGCATAGTGACCATAGACTATTTCCGCGTCGTCTTTACAATCAATGATATACCAACACTCTGTTTTTCCTAGCTCTCCATTTTCATTAATTTTTGCAAATTTATCATTTGGATGAACCTGAATGGATAAATCTTTATTAGCATCTAATATTTTTGTTAATAACGGGAATTTTTCAGATTCATAGCATCCAAATATTTCGGGCGATAAATCCCAAAGTCTTTGAATAGTATAACCTTTATATATACCATTTCTAATTATACTTGCTCCATTTTGATGTGCTGAAATCCCCCAACATTCGCCAACAGAATCTGATAATAATTCATATCCAAATTGTTTTAAATTGCTTCCTCCCCATATCCTATCTTGTAGCACCGGTTGTAAAAATAAAGGAGTATCTTTCATGACCTATTTCACCTCTAATAAAATTACATGCTATTATCTTATTATATACTAATAGCTTATTTATATATTATTTTACTGCATAACATGCTTGCTCAATTTCATCCCAATTCATATGGATGCGTACTATATCCTCTTCAACTAACTCTGTACCCGACTGTATCTCTATAAATTCCAAATCATTCACAGCTTTAATAGCATGATAATCTCCAGCATTGATTTCCAAAACATCACCAGGTCGAACCACTCTAAGCTCATTTCCCAGTACGAATACTCCCTCTCCTTTTACAATTGTCCACACTTCACTACGATGATTGTGATATTGATAACTTAGGTTCTTTCCTGCTGTAATACCAATTCTTTTTGTTAAAACCTCATTACCTTTCTCATATTTCTTGTAATCAAGTACTCTATACCATCCCCAGCGTCGCTCCTCGTACATAGGGCGTTGATCCCAATCTCCTACTAATTCCTTTACTCTAGGACTCGCTTCTTTATCTGAAACCAAAATTCCATCTGGGCTTGCAGCCACAACAACATTCGAAAGTCCCAAAACAGATATAGGGATTTCCAGTTCATTTATAATATGATTGTTTTTACAATCATTACTCATATTTGCTTTACCAATTCTCTCTGTTCCCATTTCTTCAGTAAGTGTATTCCATGTTCCTAAATCTTTCCATGAACCTTCATATGGCAATGCTATTATCTTTTCTGTCTTCTCTACAACTTCATAATCAAAACTAATTTTAGGCAATTTTTCATATTGTTTTACTAATTCATCGTATTGTACAGGTAGACCCTTTTGGTCTAATAGGGAAATTATTTTATCTAATTTAAAAGCAAATACTCCACAATTCCACAATGCATTTTGCTCCAATAATTTTATTGCTTCTTCAACATTAGGCTTCTCTTTAAAATGGCTTACAGAAATATAGTTTTGATTATTTTTTTCCACATTAGGAACAATATATCCATATTTTTCAGAGGGATATGTAGGTTTTACTCCCATCAAAGCCATGTCTGCTACCGAATTTTTTAGGATATCTTCCAAATCTAATAAACGTTCAAAAAAACTATCCTCTACGTAAGGGTCTACTGGTAATACTCCAATAACCTCATCTATATCTACATGTTGTTTTGAATATAGGTAGGTTGCTGCCAGTGCAATTGCTGGGAATGTATCACGGCGTTGTGGCTCGATAATGATAGGTGTCTTATTTCCTAATTGGCTATTAATCATATCAACTTGTGATTTACTAGTTGCAATAACCGAATTTTCTTCTAATCCCAATCTTCGTAACTGTCCCCATACTCTCTGTACCATTGATTGCAATTCATTTTGCTCATCCCTTAATACCTTTATAAATTGCTTAGAGCGGGAATCATTTGATAGTGGCCATAGACGTTTTCCCGATCCACCTGATAATAATACTAATTTCATTTTATTACCTCCAGTAGTTCTTTCTCTTCTTTTAAAATTACACTTGGTCTCCCCATAGAATAATATTCAATATCCAATTCCCTCATTTTATCTAGTTCAAAACAGTTTCTTCCATCAAAGATAATTGGTGTATTCATGAGTCGCTTTAATAAAGTGAAATCCATATTTTTAAATTCATCCCACTCCGTTACTATTACAGCAATATCAGCACCCTCTAATGCTTCTTCCATTGATTTTGCATATTTTGTCTTCATATTTAAGTATTTTTTTGCATTTTCCATAGCAATTGGGTCGTATGCTATCACTTCTGCTCCTTCTTCTATTAAGCTATTAACTAAGACAATAGCTGCCGCCTCTCTCATATCATCTGTATTCGGTTTAAATGCTAGACCCAATATGGCTACTTTCTTTTCATTTAAGTTCTTAATTCTGAACTTAATTTTTTCCATCATAATTTTTTGTTGATTATTATTAACTTCAATTACAGACTTTAGTAAATTAAAATCATACTCTACTCCTCCAGCAATTTGGACTAGTGCATGAGTATCTTTTGGAAAACAAGAGCCTCCATAGCCGATCCCTGCATTTAGGAATGCCCTTCCAATTCTCTTATCATATCCCATTCCTTCTGCCACATCCTCTACATTGGCCCCTAACCTTTCACATATATTAGAAACTTCGTTAATAAAACTTATTTTTGTTGCTAAAAAAGCATTAGAGGCGTATTTAATCATCTCCGAGCTGTAAATATCGGTCTTAAATACTTCAATACCTAGAGGCTTATACATCTCTTCTAAAATAACTGCTGTCTCTTCATCTTCAGTGCCAATAACAATTCTATCACCGTGGAATGTATCATAAACTGCTGAACCCTCACGTAAAAATTCTGGATTAGATGCAATCTTAACATCAACATCTTTCTTCAAATTTCCCATAATTGTTCTTTTTACAAAATCATTAGTACCAACAGGTACAGTACTCTTAGTAACTACAACTACATTACTATCAATATATTCCCCTATAGATTGGGCTACACTTTTAACATACTGTAAATTAGCTGAGCCATCCTCCATTTGAGGTGTTCCTACAGCAATAAAAATAATATCAACACCTTTAAATCCTTCTTCATGACTAAAGGTAAATTTTAAGGTACCCTTTTGAATGCTTTCTTGCATTAGCTCTTCTAAACCTGGCTCATAAATGGGTGAAGTACCTTCCTGCATCATTTTAACTTTTTCCTTATTTGAGTCAATGCATATAACCTCATGATTAATAGCCGATAAACATACTCCCGTAACCAGCCCTACATATCCTGTACCCACTACTGCTACTTTCATATCTTAATCGCACACCCTTATAATTTATTTTTATTACATTCAAATACTCATTAAAAATCTACTTTTTCTTTCTTAAAAACAATATAATTTCCTTATTAAGTATAAAAGTACTTATAGAATATATTAAAGTCCCTATACATATTTGTGAAAATAACATAGATGTATTTTCTAAGCTTACTACCCGCCTGAATATTACCAAGCAAATGACCATAATTATTGTACATAAGAGACTAGGTTTTAGGGATTCGAAAAATTCCCACATATTTGATTTAATTTGTTGATTTACTAGCAAGATCTTAATATAATCAAAAATAATCGTTTTAACTAAAATACCTATTGCTAGGACATTAAGTCCATAATCCTTTAAAATACATATCATTATTGTTAAAAAAATAAACGATCCCATATTCAATCTCATTTCTAATTGTGGCTTTCCTAAACCGTTGAATATGGATCCACCTAATGTTCCAATAGAAGTAACTAATCCTACTACTAATAGAACCTGCAAAGGAAATACCGCCTCTATCCACTTATCACCATAAACAAACAAAATAAACTCTCTAGAAACTACTAGTAACCCTGCACATAAAGGGAATGTAAAAAAGGATACCTTACTTATAACCATTAAATATAATTTTCTAACCTTCTCAACATCATTTTGTAAACTTGCTACCTCAGGGAATACAACTCTATTAATTGCACCAGATATATATTGTCTCGCAATTACGCTCCACTGGTATGCCATAGTGTATAACCCTAAAGATTTACTTCCCAAAAATTTTCCTATAAGAAGATAATCTACATTGTTATTTAAATATATAAACATTTGGGAACCTAAGAATTTACTACTATAAGGGATAATTTCAAATATATATCGATAACTAGGTTTTCCAACAACTTGTTTCCCATAAAGTAATAGAAGAATTACCGTTTGGAAAGTTGGCTTTATTACTAGTCTAGATGTAACTGCCCATATTTCTTGATGACATATAGCCAGAACAATAGCCACTACACTACTTGACACTTCAGAGATAACATCAATTATAGTTAGTACCTTAAATTTCTTCTCCCTTATTAATAAAGCCCTTGAAGTAATACCTAATCCACCTATGGCAACACCTATCGATAGTACCTCAATTACTTTACTGACCACTATTTCATTGTAAAATCCTCCTACCAGGTCACTGGTTAATAAGAGAAATATAGCTAACAAGAAAGATGTAAAAATATTCAATACAAATGTTGTATTTATTAATCGTTTATCTATTGTACTTTTAAATATTAAATATGAACTTAAACCCGCGTCTTGGAATACTATAATAAAACCAGCAAAAACATATGCCATACCTAGTATGCCAAATATTTCAGGATATAATAGCCTCGCTAATATTACATTTACCAGCAATCCAACCAATTGGACTCCTATAATATTTAGAATAGACCATAGGGAATTCTTGAGAAAGTTCATGTATATCCTCCTATACTACTTTACAGCGCTTAAATAACATAACATCGTTTTTTCTCCTATAATCCCCCAATTTATTCTCTCTAATTTCTCATTAAAATCTTCATCGAAAAATGTTTTTCGCTTCACATCATAGAGAGATATTAGTAATCCACTATCCTTTTCATAAAGTACTGCTGTATTTTCATCAAAGTACTCTTTCATAAAAGGATTTGCAGGACTAACAACAGGTTTTTTAAAAGATAATGCCAAAATTGCGGAACCTGATGTTGTTATATTTTTATAAGGTAGAACAAAGACATCTGCTACTTTAATTAAATCTGCCACTTCGTTATCCGGGATAAATCTTATATCTTTTATAATGTTTTGGTTATTAATGCCCTCTAAAAAGATTTTTGTCTCCTCATCTGCCTTCCCAGCAATAATTAACGTGGATTTTGAATCATTCATTTGTTGGAAACTCTCAATTAATTCCTCTACACCTTTATACCTTTTTATAGCGCCTAAAAATAAATATACAAAATTATCTTCCGGAATATTATAAACCTTTTTGAAATCCACCCCTTCAAATTTATACACTCCAACATAATCTCCATGCGGAATAATACTAATTTTCACAGGGTTAATATTAAATTCTTGTATAACCAAATCCTTTATAGAATTTGCACAAGTAATTAACTTATCACATTTATTCATTACCCTTTTTCTAACCCACTTTTCATAATTTTTGTATTCATAATGATGTGGATATAAATTGTGAATTGTCCAGATAAATTTGATACCTCTAAATTTCATTAGTCCTATTATCAATAACAATAAAATTGATTTAATTAAAAAGAATAGCCTATTGTGGCTCTGATACAAAGAATGTATCCAGTGCATATGTACAATATCACCTTTTTTTATCTTAAAAATATATCTTTGTCTGAAATTCCTAACATCCACTCCTTTTTTCTCTAAAGAATTTGATAATAAATAATTATACTGATTGGTTTCTGAAGTCTTGGGAAACATCCATACTTTCATAACTAACTCCCTTTATGCCTGAAATTAAAAAGCGATACATTTTATTAACATTAGTCAAAATGTATCGCTTTTTTACTCTCATTATATATTTTTATAATTAATACAAATATTAGAATGAACAGGTAGTATAACTGGTTATGTAAAAACGCCCAATCCGAAAAATTATATATGGCAAGGACAATAATTGAAATAAACATTGCTAATGCTTGTAAAGAAATCTCTTCATTTCCTTTCTTCATTACATTCTTCATTGCCTTCAATTGCATTATTAATAAAACTACAAACGATAACATGTAAAACAATCCACCCTCAGCCCATAATAATAAATAATAATTATGTACTGGGTGAATGTATTTAAATTGATTTGTTCCCATTTTCCCTATTGTATCTACATAATTATTTAAACCTACACCGGTAAATGGGGTACTAAAATCTTTGAAAATTACTTGTAATGAAAATAACGATAAATCTAGCCTATCATAATATTGTTTTACAAAATCTGACTGGGCAAATCTTTCATATAAAACATCAAAGAAAAATATACCTACTACAGTAATTGATATACATATTAAAAATAAATTTAATAGCCTTTGATATATCTTGTTTCCCTTTTTATTTTTAATATTATTATAATAAAAAAAGAATAGAGTAAGGGTAATTAAAAAGAGTAAAATGGAGGTTCTTGCATTCGTTAAAAGAACTCCAGCAGTTAGCACCACAAGAACTATTCCATAATAGATCCTTGAAGTAAATTTTGATTTTTTATTTAATATCCCTACTAATAACATACTAAGTATTAAAACAAGAAAAATTGCAAAAGTAGACGGGTGACCTAATGTACCACTTAAGCCCTGTTCTGTTAAATCTACTCCTTTTCGAAATGGTTCTTGATTTTCTCCTAAAACATGTAAACCAATAGCATCCGATTTTGTTATTTGTATTATTCCCAATAACACTTGCATAATTACGGTTATGCTTAGTCCTAAGAGCATCGTATTCCAAATTTGCTTTAAATTTAGGCTAAGCACCAGCCAAATAAATATTAATGTAAATATATAGCGCACCATTAAGAATGAATAAGCTATAATGTTGTCTACAAAAATAATTGATAATAATCCAATTCCTACATGAACATAGAATATTTTAAGAAGTTTACTTTTTTCAATGCGAATAAATTTTTTCTTTATAATAAAACTATAAAAAGCCCATACTAAAATCAAAATATAGAACTGGTTTACTACAATAGCGGAGGGTAAGCCCCCAATACGGTTTGTATTATATAAATTGAATTCTATATTAAATGATGTTAAAACTACAAATACCATAAATATATATCTTTCAAAACCTATTGATTTAACAATAAAAATAGAAAGAAATAAACCTACTATAACTAATAGCATGGCTATCATTATAGTATTAGAGATATATGCAGCTATACAAAATGCTACAGAAAGAATACTCACCAATAAAAAGGTAAGCAAAATATAAATACTATCCCTACTAATTTGAAACATAATCAGATACCTTCCAACTAATTATTATAAAGTTTTTTATATAATTGAGTTACTTTAACAGCTACCAACTCTGTACTAAAAAACTCTTCAACCCTTTTTCTCCCGTTTTCACCCAATAAATCCAAACTTTGCTGACTTAATTCCATAAATTGAATCATAGATTTTGCTAAATTCTCCTCATTATTTGACTCAACTATATCTCCACAATTACTATCCAAAATAATTTCTGGAGCTCCACCCGAATTTGCTACAATAACAGGTGTTTTCATTGCTAAAGCTTCTATTATTACTCTTCCAAACGGTTCATTATTAGAATAGCTAATAAACAAATCTAAAGATTTCATAACATTAGGTATATCTTTTCTTGCTCCTAAAAACTCTACCTTATCTTCTAACTCCAATTCTATTACTAGCCTTTTCAACTCATCTAAATAACCTTTTTCTTTTGTTAAAATCTCATCTCCCACTATAACTATTTTAAATTTACGAGAAGAATTTTTAATAATTGAAGCCGATTTAATAAGATAGTGGAAACCTTTCCATCTATCTATTCTTCCTACCATACCAATTAAAAATGTATCTTTTGAAATTGATAACTCTGATTTTAAATCACCTTTAATATCCTGTATATTATACAGTTTCAAATCGACCCCATTATATATTAAATTAACTTTCTTGTGTATAGTATTCTTTGAAAACTGATTACTTACTGCATTAGAAATAGTTATAATTTTATCGGATAACCTAGGCAAAATACTTTTAAACAAAACACTCTCATGTATATCACGAACATGCCAAACAGTTTTTTTTCTAGCCAGTTTTCCTCCTATTAATCCATATATAGCGCCTCTATAAGAATTTGTATGAATAATATCAATATGCTCCTGCTTACAAAATCTACGGATATCTCGGATATCTTTTATGAAACCTTTAAAATTTTTAATACTATCTAATTCCATATTAACGACCCTAACTGAAGAGAGGTTTCCCACCATTTTCTGCAACTCAGAGTTAGGAGGTGTTAACAAATATGGTTGCACCATATTATAATCTAATTCTTTCAGAAGATAGTATAAACTATACTCAGCTCCTCCCATAGCTCTAGCATGATCAACAAAAGCAATTTTAATTTTATTCAAATTTATCAGCTCTTTTTCTTTGATAATATATGTAATCCTTAATTACTAAAATAATAAACGATGAATCATTAATTATATACCTTTTAAACATCCTCTTAGGCTCTTGAAATAATCTATACACCCATTCCAGGCCATATTTTTGATAAAACATAGGTGCACGCTTTACATTACCAGCCATAAAATCTATAGTAGCCCCAACACCTATATTAATGTTCGTATTCAATACATCCTTATATTTTGAAATCCAAAATTCTTGTTTTGGTGCACCTAACGCTACTAATAAGACATTTGCACCACTATTATTTATTTTTTTTATAATTTGTATAGATTTTTCTTCTTCATTTATTTCTTCCCTTTTAGGGCTATAAGAGCCAACTATTTCTACATTGGGATACAGGTCTCTCATCTTTTCTGTCGCTAGCTCACCAACACCCTCTGCTGCCCCTAAAAGAAACATCTTAAAATTATTTTCTCTAGAAGTCTCACACATTTTATAGGCTAAATCTACACCAGTTACCCTTTCCGGCAATTCCTTTTTAAGAATTTTTGAATACCAGACAATAGGCATTCCATCTGCAATTACAATTTCCGCATTTTTTAGTATCTCTGCAAATTTATAATCCTTACTAGCTATGACTATATGATCAACATTAGCAGTATGTAAATGAATCTTTTTATTATCCCTTACAACTTCGCCTAAATGGTGAGTTAAATCCTTCAGGTTAATCTTCGCAAAATCCACATTAAACATTTTTTCCGTTTTCATTAATTACTCCCCTGAATAATTTCTATTATATTATTTGCATGTTGCCTCCAGCTAAATTTTTGAGAATGTTCTATTCCTCTCTGAGATAATCTTTTTTGCAGATTATTATTACTGACTATCCTAAAAATCACCTCTGATATATTTTGAATATCATTAGGATTAAAATATTCACATGCATCTCCACCAACTTCTGGTAATGACGCTTGATTTGATGTAGCAACAGGCACCCCTACAGACATAGCTTCTAGTAAAGGTAAACCAAAACCCTCATATAAAGATGGAAATACAAAAACCTTTGCTCCTTTTAAAAGAAATGGCAAATATTCCTCTTCCACATAACCCGTAAAAACCACTTTTTTTGCTATTTTTTCCGGAATAATAAAATCACTATTCCACCCTTTTCTACCCACTATAACTAACTTGCCTTTGTAATTAAATTCATGCACTAATTTCTCAAATGCATAAAATAATGATTGTAAATTCTTCCTCGGCTCTAATGTTCCAATTGCAATTATATAATCCCTCTCTATACCATATTCCCTCAAAATTCGGTCTTCTTTCTCAAGTTTTAAATTTTTTTGAAATGAAGGGGATACACCAAGATAATTAACAAAAATTTTATCTGATGGAACTTTTAAAGCCTTACAGATTTCTTTCTTAGAAAACTCAGATACAGTTATAATATTTTTTAGGTTTTTATTTTTTACAGCTTTTTCTATTAAAGGTTTATAGTAAAAACGCATTCCCTTTGAGATGGTTTCTGATTTTACCCAGGCTACTGCATCATGAATTATTATCGTAAAAGGAAATTGTTGAATAGCTGGAAAACCCAATGTTGTATAATATACATGTTCTGGTCTTATAGCATTTAAAATTTTAGGCATCCAAATTTGGTCTGTAAGAATTCGATTTGTAAAAGGCGATTCATGTACTTGTACTCCTCGGAAATCTATTTCCGTCTTAAGATTCTTAAGAACTTTCAAACCACCTTTAGCGCATAATATAATAAATTCATTCTGTTCCCTTAGCGCCTTGTTACTAAGAAAGTTTTCTAAAGTTTGAATTGCAACTCTCTCGATCCCTGTGATTTTTTTTTCACTTCTAATAATTGTTAAATCAACAGCAATTTTCATATATATTCTATCCTTTACTAAATACTAGTAAGCATCATTAGGCTTAAACATGATTTTAATAGTTTTTAAAATTATTAAACAATCGTACTTCAAACTCCTATTTTGTATATATTGCAAGTCCAGCTCTACCATTTCTTTAAATCCTAAATTATTTCTTCCACTCACTTGCCAAATCCCTGTACATCCTGGTGTTACCAATAACCTCTGCTTATCATAGTTTGTATATTCTTCTACTTCACGTAATAAAGGTGGCCTTGGTCCTACAAGACTCATATCACCCTTCAACACATTGATTAATTGCGGCAATTCATCAATGCTTGTTTTACGTATAAATTTACCTATCCTTGTAATCCTTGGATCTTCTTTAATTTTAAACATGGCACCAGAAGCCTCGTTATATTTTAATAATTCATTTAGCTTCTCTTCTGCATCCGTCACCATAGAGCGGAATTTATACATATGGAACTTATCGCCGTCTTTCCCGACACGAATTTGTTTGAAAAATACAGATCCTTTCGGGTCTTCATATTTAATTAACGCTGCTACAATAAGTAAAACAGGAGATAATAAAATTAAACCAATTATTGCTCCAATAAAATCCATGCAACGTTTAGCTACCAAATACCCTTTACGAGCATTTACTTTTTCCTTATTAATTTCTAGCTTTTCTTTTTCCCCTAACTCTTCACTTGATATTCTTACCAAGGTCAAAACGCTTCCACCTCACTTTATACATATACATTTTCTTTTTTCACAAGTTCATTCATATAATCTATCAATTCTTTTTTTAGTTCTTCATGCTGAAGTGCCATCTCAATCGTCGTCTTAATAAATCCAAATTTCTCTCCAACATCATAACGAGTCCCTTCAAAATCATATGCGAACACACGTTGAATTTCATTTAATCGTTGAATTGCATCTGTTAACTGAATCTCTCCACCAGCACCTGTTTGTTGATCTTCAAGGAACATAAAGATTTCTGGTGTTAATACATAACGTCCCATAATTGCTAAATTTGATGGGGCTGTACCTTCTGCTGGTTTCTCCACAAATTGACGTACTTGATAACGACGATCGTTTTGTTCCACTGGATCGATAATACCGTAACGATGTGTTTCATTTTCTGGCACTGTTTGTACACCGATAACTGACGATTGTGTTTCTTCGTATTGATCCATTAATTGACGTAAACATGGTGTTTCTGCTTGTACAATATCATCACCAAGTAATACCGCGAATGGTTCATTTCCAATAAATTTACGTGCACACCATACTGCGTGTCCAAGTCCTTTCGGCTCTTTTTGTCTTATGTAATGAATATTAATCTTTGACGAAGCTTGTACTTTTTCAAGTATTTCATGCTTTCCTTTTTCTAAAAGGTTTTGTTCTAATTCAAAGGAATGATCAAAATGATCTTCAATCGCACGTTTTCCTTTTCCAGTAACAATAATAATATCTTCAATTCCTGATTCTATCGCTTCTTCTACTATGTATTGAATTGTCGGTTTATCGACGATTGGTAACATTTCTTTCGGCATCGCTTTCGTTGCTGGTAAAAATCTCGTCCCAAGACCAGCTGCTGGGATAATTGCTTTTCTTACTTTTGTCAATTTCAGTCCCCCGTATCTATTTATTTATATGTAACAATAACAAAAACCCTACCTATAGAGTCATTCTTATAACTCCATAGGTAGAGTTTCTATTAGAAATAAATTATGGGCATCTAACCCACCCTCACGTCACACTCCCGACGACAAGCGTCTAAGGTAGGTTCGAAATAAAAATTTCTACCCACAGTACAACCGAGTGCCTCCGTTGATAACGGTTAGGAGACATCACCAGTCCTTTATTTAAAAAATACCGAACAATTTTTTACGACGAATTTGTTCTGGATCTTCTTTATAAATTGCTTTCCCGCTAATTATTAAATATGGATTCTCCCTTAAATCATTCATAACACTTGCGCCGAATTCTTTCTCAATTAATTCATAGCTTTCTGCTAGATAAAATCCTCTTGATGTTGTATTATGCGCATCTGATGCGATCATATGGGTTAAATTATGCTCGACAAGTTGTAGCGAAAACTTTTTGATTTTTTTACCAAACTTACCTAGTAAACTACCTGCAGTTACTTGTGTTAATGCACCTTTATTGACAAGGTTATATAACTTATCTGGCCTCTCGATTAACTCGGCATTACGTTCGGGATGAACGATAATTGGAATCATTCCTTTTACACGTAGTTCATAAAATAGTTGTTCTGCATAACGAGGTACATGATTAGATGGAAATTCAATGAATATGTATTTGTTTGTTTCATTTAAAGTAACGATTTTATCAGCTTCATAGTCTTCTAATATGTCACCATATAGCCTGACCTCTTGCCCCGGTAAAATGGTAAGTGGAATATTATGTTGTTGCAGTTCATCATTTAGTTGTTTTACTTGATGAATAATTGAGGTACGTTCATTTATATATTTTCCATTTTGATGGTGTGGTGTTGCAACAATTGTATGAATACCTTCCTCTATTGCCTTTTGCGCCATCACTAAACTATCTGTTACTGTCTGTGCACCGTCATCGATACCAGGTAAAATGTGACAATGTAAATCTATCATTTGTTTCATCCTCCCTTTCACATATAAATCTTTTTTCCCTTGAATATGAGACATCTCATATTCAAGGGAAAAAAGGAGATATGTTCTTCTCATATCTCACTCTTTCAATTAATTTGCACCGTAGTAATAATATAAGCTTTGTTCACGTTCACGATCATTCAGAACAACGCCTAACAGTTTACCTTTCGCTGATTCTAATAAACCTTTTGCTTTTACTGCAGCTTCTTTTTCTGTCGATTCACTACGAACGACAAGAATAGAAGCATCACATACATTTGCCATAATTTGCGCATCTGTAACAGCTAAAATTGGCGGTAAATCAAAAATGACTAAATCGTACATACTGTATGCTTGTGCAAGAAGCTCTTGCATCGACTTCGAACCTAACAATTCTGCTGGATTGGGTGGAATTGGACCACAAGCTAAAAAGTGCAGATTATCAACTGATGTCGTTTGTACACATTTCTCTAAACGTTCACTATGTGTTAATACGTTCGTCAATCCGAAAATATTATCGACTTGAAACATTTGATGCATCGCTGGTTTACGCATATCTGCATCAATTAATAATACTTTCTTTCCTTGTTGGGCAAACACGACCGCCATATTCGACGTTGTCGTTGTTTTTCCTTCACTTGGGTTTGCAGATGTTACCATTAACGAATGTAGATTTGTATCAACAGCTGCAAATTCAATATTCGTTCGAATATTACGATATTGTTCTGAAATTGGTGATTTCGGTTGTTGATGAGCAATTAATTGACGACGTTGACGATGATTTTTTTTCTTTTTAAATAAATTAAGAGCCAATTGTTTGTCCCCTCACTTTTCTTGATGATGGAGCGTGTGATTTCACGTTCATTGTTTCTTCATCCATACGAGCTACAATACCTAACACTGGTAAGCCAAGTAAGTTTTCTACATCTTCTTCTTTTTTCACTGTGTTATCTAAGTATTCTAGTAAGAATGCTAGACCAACTGAAGCCATTAAACCAACAACAAAGGTAATTACTATATTTAACATTGGGCGTGGTTTAATTGGAGATTGATTTTCTGCAACTTCTGCTTTAGATAGTACTGTTACGTTATCTACACTCATAATTTTTGCAACTTCACCTTTAAACACTTCTGCAGTTGCATTGGCAATATCACGCGCTACTTTCGGATCTTTATCCTCAGCTGTTACAGAAATGACTTGTGAATCTTTTTCATTCGCAACATTAATCTTCTCTGTTAAAGCTTGTGGTGTCATTTTTAAATTTAATTTTTCATTCACTTGATCTAAGATTACTGGACTTTTAATAATAACCTTATATGTATTTGTTAATTGAATATTCGTTTGAACTTCACCAGCTTGAATCATTGCCCCTTCTTGCTTCTTCTGGTTCACAAGAATTTGCGTAGAAGATTGATAGATTGGTGTCATGAAGAAGAAGCTAATGATAGCACTTACTATAGCGGCACCAAAGGCGATTACGAGGATCATCGCTAAACGTTTTTTTAAAATATGAAATAACTCTTTCAAACTAATTGTTTCTTCCATAAGTTCCTCCAACTTTCTAAAATTTGCACATAAGAAAAATTATAACATATAAATCTTACATTTTTTATTTTGAATATTTTAGTTCTACATTTATTGACATCAAGCAAATATAATCTTACAAAATAATCTTAAATATGACAACACATTCCAACGAATTTCCAAAATTTCTATTGTATCATTTTTTTCATATAATGCAATAAGGAATTTTATAAAAATTCAAAAAAAGCTGATAAAAACATTTATCAGCTTTCTCATTTACTATTCTATACATTATTTCCTAATAATATCCATATTGTTCTTTTTCTTCTCTTTTATCATTTAAGACGACACCAAGTAATTTACCGGACGCTTTGTCTAATATTTGCTTCGCTTTTACAATTTTATCTTTTTCTGTTTTTTCACTGCGTACGACAAGTACGATTCCATCGCATTTGTTCGCTAGTATTTGTGCATCGGTAACCGCAAGAACCGGTGGTGTGTCGATTAGAATAATATCAAACATGTTATATGCTTCTAGTAATGTCTCGTCCATTATTCGGCTACCTAATAGTTCAGCTGGGTTTGGCGGGATTGGACCTGCCGCCATTAAGTATACATTCTCTATATCTGTTTTTTGAATACATTGCATCAGTTTCGCTTGTCCTGATAATAGGTTCGTTAATCCATTTGAATTGTGAATGGCAAATAAGTTTTGAATCGTTGGCTTACGCAAGTCAGCTCCAATTAATAAGACTTTCTTTCCTTGTTGTCCTAAAACAACTGCTAAGTTTGCGATTGTCGTTGTTTTTCCGTCGCCTGGATCTGCCGAGGTAACAATAATAGAACGAACATGACTATCTACAGATGTAAATTCAATGTTTGTACGAATGTTACGATATTGTTCTGCAACACGTGATTTAGGCTCTTTATGCGTAATTAATTGTCGTAATGGTTTTCTTTTCTTTCTCCCGAACATATTAATAGTCTCCTTTTGTGAAATGCGACATTTCTCCTTTTTCTCTCTCTATGCTCGATTTCATACGTCTAATTAATATTTTGTATCACTGATTTCCCTACATCTCATCTTAATCAATATCATTCTACTTTGTCTTATATGAACGCCTTTACAATATGACAATGACTTTACTTCTTTTCTGCCTTTATCATTTATCCTAATTTTCGTATAAATAATAAAGTAATTATATGGCAATTATCTTCCATACACAAGTAATTTTCTGACTAGTTCGCATTTTAACAATTACACCGATGTATAGTGGAAATAAAAAATCTCCTTGCATTTTCACAAGGAGATTTTTTATTTCTGTTATTCTTTTTTATCACCAATCGCAAATGTAATTTCAGCTTCACATGCGACTTCACCATCTACTGTTGCGATTGCTTTTCCTTTTCCGATTGGACCACGTACACGTGTCATTTCTACTTCTAGACGAAGTTGATCACCTGGACGTACTTGTTTTTTGAAACGACAATTGTCGATACCAGCGAAGAAAGCAAGTCTTCCACGGTTTTCTTCTTTCTTTAATACCGCAACTGCGCCGACTTGTGCTAATGCTTCTACAATAAGTACACCGGGCATAACTGCATAGTCAGGAAAGTGCCCGTTAAAGAATTCTTCGTTTGCGGATACATTTTTAATTCCAACCGCTCTTTTTCCTTCATCTACTTCTAATATTTTATCAACAAGTAAAAATGGATAGCGGTGAGGAATGATTTCTTTAATTTGTTCTATATTTAGCATATAACAATCGCCCCTTTTGTAATATTGGTCTTACCACTTGGACATATTGTTTATTATCCCATTTTGTTTATTGTTTGTCATTATAAAGTGAAACTTTAATATCTTTTCAGCTTTATATGTAAAAAAATGCACACACTCTATTCTCTTAAAATAGTTGCATATTTCAGCAACTGACACGGAGGTAGAAAAGAGTGTATGCCCAAATTAGGGAAAGGCAATATGTACTGAAACATGATTTGCCTTAATGTCGTATTCGACTCATTATATTATAAACGTTTTCAAATAAGGAAATATTAAATTTAACCATATATATGAATATTTTACCTATTTCCTTCGTTTTTCTTTATTTTTCTTCTATTTTCTCAATAAATCAAAATAAAATAAAAAAATGAAAGAATAAAAAAACAAAAAAAGAACTTCGGTTAACACCTTAGTTCTTCTCATTTTTCCTACTATTTGCGAGCTAATAATAAGTGGGGGATACCCCCACTTATTAAAGTTTCACTTTATCGTAAAGCACGCTTTGGTAATTTATCGATATTCTCTAACATAATACCTGTACCAACCGCAACACATTGCATTGGGTTTTCAGCAATTAATACTGGTACTTTTAGTTCTTCTGCTAGAAGCATGTCGATACCGTGTAGTAAAGCTCCACCGCCTGTTAGAATAACACCGCGGTCGATAATGTCCGCAGATAGTTCTGGTGGCGTGCGCTCTAGTACGCCTTTTGCAGCTTGTACAATGATAGCCGCGTCTTCTTTTAGTGCTTCTGTAATTTCTTCAGAGCATACTGTAATTGTACGTGGTAAGCCCGTTACCATGTCACGTCCGCGAATTTCAAGCTCTTCGCTACGTGCACCTGGGAATACTGTACCAACTTTAATTTTAATATTTTCTGAAGTACGTTCTCCAATTAATAGCTTATACTTACGTTTAACGTAGTTTAAGATCTCCATATCAAACTTATCGCCAGCCATTTTGATAGAGGAAGAGGTAACAATATCACCCATAGATAGTACAGCAATATCTGTTGTACCTCCACCAATATCAACAACCATGTTACCGCTTGGTTGGAAGATTTCCATACCAGCACCAACTGCGGCTACTTTTGGTTCTTCTTCTAAAAATACTGTTTTACCACCTGAACGTTCAGCAGCCTCACGAATTGCTTTTTGTTCTACTGATGTGATATTTGTTGGACAACAAATTAAAATGCGAGGTTTTGAAAAGAAGCTCTTCACGTCCAATTTGTTAATGAAATACTTTAACATTGCTTCTGTAATTTCGAAATCTGCGATTACACCATCTTTAAGCGGACGAATTGCTACAATATTACCAGGTGTACGTCCCACCATACTTCTTGCTTCTTCACCTACTGCTAATACTTTACCTGTGTTACGATCAATTGCCACAACAGATGGCTCATTTAATACAATACCTTTGCCTTTAACATGAATTAATACATTAGCCGTACCTAGGTCAATTCCGATATCTCGCGCAAACATTCCCGTCATTTCCTCCTCGATATTCAAAATCAGGTTACACCCGAATTCTTTTACACCTAATTTCTGATTTTATCATAAATTTAACAGAAACGTAATATTCGCAAAAAGAATTCTTCTGAAAAATATTACCGAATTGAAACGGAATGTTTGCGATCGCATATTTATTGACGGACCGGCTTTTCTACATCTTCTTTTCTATACTTTTGTTTTGTTGCTTCTCCGCCTCTTAAATGACGAATAGACTTATGATAATCAAGAATTTCTTTCACTTCATTTGCGAGCTCTGGATTAATTTCTGGTAGACGTTCCGTTAAATCTTTATGGACTGTACTCTTTGATACCCCAAATTCCTTTGCAATGACACGCACTGTCTTTCTTGTCTCCACGATATACTTACCAATCTTGATAGTTCTCTCTTTGATGTAATCGTGCACACCACTCGCCTCCCTAAATTGGATGTGAGAAGTGTGAAATGAGCCTCGCTGCATACGACTAAGAAGTAAGTGTGAGTGCTGTTTGTAAGCGTTAAACATTCTTGGATTTATAATGAAATGATTCACGATTTCTCACCTCAAACACTCTCTTTGCTTTGGTTTATACCATTGTATTGCCCGCACTACTGATATATGCTACATGTTCACTATTTTTGCGGACTAAGTTAAGAAAAATTACGTTTTTTTGTGAGAAATACGTTAACAGTGACTATTTTGGCGAAAAAAATGACACCTTGTATATAAGGTGTCATTCTTCTCGTTCCAACTCTTCTTCTAACAATTGATGGTGGGGAACCTCTTTCTTACCGGCAATATAATAATATAAAGTGAATAAAACAAACAATAAAATAATAGCAGTCGACAGAACAAATAAAATTGACACAGTATCCCCTCCTGTTTGTAATATATATTCGAGAATCTCGTCATATTTCCTTGTTATTGCAACTTTTTTCTCGAAATTGAGTATTTTTATATAAAGTGAAACTTTAATCAGTGGGCGCCATTTCCCACTGATTATTAGCCTTCACCAATCGGGCTTTTACGGGCAGTTGACCCCAGGCCTAACTTCTTAGCTTTCACTGAATTTTGAAGTAGGGGTCTTACTGCCCGTTAATGCGGGGTAAAAGTAAAAAAATCAGCTCTCTAGTGAGAACTGATTTTTTCACTTTCTTATTCTTGTGAAGAAGAACTGTTAGATGATTCTGTAGAACCATTTGTTGATTTTTCTTCTTTCTTCGGTTCTTCTTTTTTGTCACTAGTCGAACCGCTTGTTGATTTTTCTTCTTTCTTCGGCTCTTCTTTTTTGTCACTAGTCGAACCGCTTGTTGATTTTTCTTCTTTTTGAGACTTATCTTCTGTTTTACTTTCTGGTTTCGTGCTTGTTGACTTCTCTTCTTTTTGAGATTTTTCATCAGCCTTTTTACCAGAAGCATTCGTTGCTTTTGCAGCACCCGCATCAGCTTTAATTTCTGCTACTGACTTATTTAAGTAGCGCTCAGGGTTCACAGCCACGTTGTCTTTACGTACTTCAAAGTGAACGTGAGAACCTGCTTCTTTATTCATTGCACTTAGACCGGATTTTCCTAATACTTCACCTTGTGCAACTCGTGCACCTTTTTCTACTTTCACACTGCCTAAGCTTTGATAAGAAACTGCTACACCATTTCCGCTATCAACTGTTACAACATAACCAAGAAGTGAATCTTTTTCAGCTTTCGTTACTGTACCACTTAAAGCAGCAGCTACATCGAATTCTTTTCCATTCTTCGCAGCAATGTCGATTCCTTTATTTGGGGAATATGTGTTGTTATAAAAGACAAGTGCTTTTTCTTGTTCCGCCTCAGTTGCTGCATCTTCATAGAATTTCTTCTGTACGACTACTTCCGCATTAGCGGCAGCTGGCATTTTCACTACTTCTGAAGATTTCGTTACTGGTACTGCTGGATCTTCCGATTGTGTATACGGTGTTGCTTGATCTTGGTTCGGAGTCTTCTTTGGATTAGCCCCCTGGAACCATAGCGCAACCATTAAAATTACCGCTGCACAAGCAATGTACAGTGCTGGAAACACCCATCTTTTTTGAAATAAATGTACTACCTTTTGCGACTTTTTATTATTTCTTCCTCGCATTCCATCATCACCTCAGCAATCATTTTGAACAATATTCACGTATCCTATACAACCTATAACTAATTACTTTTCGACAAAATCTGTAAAAATATGTATAAGAATTGTAAAATTTCCGAGGAAATGATAGAAAAAATAAAAAACTGAGCACTTTCGGCTCAGTTTTTAGTCCAATTGTTTCTTTTTATATACGATTAAACATGCAATAAGTGAAATAACGAGCCACACTCCAACATTTAGCATATGCCCACTAATACTACTAAACCCAGCACCCTCCACTAAGCTTTTAATCGCTTTTTCAAGATGAGATGTTGGAAGATAACTAATCATCGTCTTAATTACTTTATTTTCAACCATTGGCTCAAATTGTACAGCTAAATACATCGTCATTAATATTGGCATTCCAATTAGTGATGTTTGCGGGACAGACTCAGCTAATAATCCAATCACTGTTCCAATTAAAATGAATAGAATTGTTCCACATAAGAAAATAAATGCTAGCAATAAGAGATTGCCACTTAATTGATCTAAGATGAATAAGTTTACAATGGAAATACCTAACGTTAAACATGCTGTTAATATACTTTTCCCAAGAAGAACTTCAACAGAAGAAGCTGGTGATAGCATTAACACACGTAACGTATGTTTTTCTTTCTCTTCTGCAATTACCATTGATTGAACAAACCCTGCTACAAATAGAAAGGACATTAAAGTAATAATGCCAACTCCTGCCTGTCCTTCTCCAAATCGGCTAAATATAAATGCAAATATAATTGGTAAAGATGCCATTAACAAAACTTGTGAATTTGTCTTAAAATCCTGTACTTCTTTTCTAAAAATAGCTGATACACGTCTCATTGAAAATGTCATTATAATCCCCTCCCAGTAACTTCAATAAAGATATCGCCTAACGTTGGCTCATAAGAATGAATGGATAATAGTTCTCCTTTTTTCATCCACTCTGAAATACGTTTTGCACCTAATTCATCTTTTTGTACCGTTTCTTTCTTCTTATCCTTTAACACGACTTGTATTTGATCTTTCGCGTATTGTAAGCGAAGGTTCTCCGGTGTATCAAGCGCTACAATTTCTCCGCCACACAGAAAGGCAATGCGGTTACAAAGCGTTTCTGCTTCATCCATGTTGTGCGTCGTTAAGAAGATCGTCGTTCCTTCTTTATTTAAGTCTTTTAAGATTTTATGAATGTTTTGTACGTTAACTGGATCGAGTGCAGATGTTGGTTCATCTAAGAAGAGAATATCTGGTTTATGAAGGATTGCTCTAGCTAATGTAACGCGCTGCTTCATTCCTTTTGATAGTTTCTTTACTAATGTTTTCTTATCATCTAATAAGTTCACTTGCGCTAACACTTCATCAATCCGCTCTTTTTTGCAATCGTATAAGTCACAAAATAATAGTAAGTTATCATAAATGCTAAGTCTTTCGTATAAGCCGCTATTGTCTGTTAAAATACCAATTCGTTTATAGTCGATGCTGCTTGGTCCGGTAATATCTTTACCTAGTACCCTCACTGTTCCAACGCTATGCAGCAATTGAGAAGTTAAAATCTTTACTGTTGTTGTTTTTCCAGATCCACTCGGCCCGAGGAATCCAAAAATTTCTCCTTGCTTCACTTCAATATTTACATTTCGAAGTGCCGTTTTTTCGTTGAAACTTTTCATTACATCTTTCATTTCAATTGCCAATGTCATCTCGTCATCCCCTTTGTTTTTTCTTTTATAGATGAAAGTCGCTTTAGCGCTTTTCGTTTGTTTGTTTCGCTTTTCTTGACTCAATCATATGAAAAACAAAAGGGTTACGCAGTAAAATACCGGTAAAAGGAGTATTTTTACCGGTGAATGAATCGTATTTTAAGCTTATTGGAGCAATTTTTATAGCCCAATCACACCTTTTAATTCATCCATTCGTCCTTTTGAAAGCGGGATTGAACTTTTTCTTTCATCATCCAAAATTAAGCTGAAACTGTTACGAGTCCACGTAATGACTTCTCGTACTCTTTGTAAATTCACAAGGTACGAGCGATGACATCTAAAGAACCCGAACCCTGTTAATCTCGCTTCTAGTTCACTTAATGTTAATGCACATACGAAATCACCTTCGCGCACATGGATATGTGTCACTCCGTTTTGCGTTTCAATAAAATGAATTTCCATCGGATCAAGTAAAATGATTTTATCGTTCACTTTCGCTGGAATTCTTTCAAGTTTCATTTGCGGAATCATTTGAACAACCTTTTCTTCATCCACCTCTTCAATTTCTTCTTGTTCGATTTCTATTTTCTTCACACCATCATTGTTTAATATGTATACATCTTCTGTTAACGAAAGGGCGTCCGATAGAAAGGATGACGTTATAAAAATCGCCTTTCCTTTCTCCTTCATTGCCATAATCGCTTTTCGAATAATAATCGTACTCTCTGTATCTACATTTTGCTCTGGTTCTTCCAAAATAACTAAATCCGGATTGTGAATCATAACACGCCCAATATGAAGACGACGTTTCTCTGAAAATGATAGTTTTTCTATTTTAACGTTTAATTTATCTAAGAGGCCAACATATTGTACGACTTCTTCCGTGCTCATATTTGATTCATAAAGTCCTATTAAGAACTTGAAGTATTCCTTTACCTTCAAACGTTCGTATGCTTCATCTTTCAAAAAACAAAAACCGATGCGGGAATAATTTTTCTTTCCAATCGATTCTCCCTCAAATAGCACGTTGCCAGTTGAAGCTTCTTCCTCACCAATAATGATGCGGTGCAATACTTTAGCTGTATGGTTATTACATTGCAAAACAACGCATTGTCCCTTCTCAACCTTCAGTTCAACTGCCGGTAACTGGTTCGTCTTCCCTAATTGTCTCAACTCCAATAACGCCATTCTGTCTCCCCCAAATACTTTTTATCCTATTATACCAAACAATTAATGGAAGATTTAGATATTTTATGAAGTATCATAAAAAGAAGGCTATCCAAATGAAAGGATAGCCTTCTTCTCTAGTTTTGCTCTACATACGTCTTGAGCTGATCACGCAGCGCTCTCTTTAAGAATTTCCCTACAGATGTTTTCGGAAATTCTGCTTTTAGTAAAGCATACAGATCTTCTCTTTCTACTGCTTGTCCCTCTTTTAGTACAACGCAAGTAAACGGGACGTTTTTCATGCAGCACCGCCACAACAGATGCTTCTAACACTTTATCGTGCGACACTAAAGCATTTTCTAAATCTACGGAAGAAATCCATTCGCCTCCACTTTTAATTCAGTCTTTCGTACGATCAGCAATCTTAATACATCCTTCCGAATCAACCGTGACAATGTCTCCTGTATAGAGCCAACCGTCTTTCATTGATTCTTCTGTACGTTCATCCTTATAATAGCTTCCAGCGATCCATGGGCCCTTTAAACAGAGTTCTGTCACCACTGAACATTGACGATTTTTTTAATATATCTATTAACCTATCCACTAACAAAAGAAAACCGTCCCAATATACCTCTTGGAACGGCCTCTTTTCCCCCTACTTCTTCACCATCAACTTTCCTTCATAATCATTCATCGACTTTATTTCGACACCCTTATAATAATGAGCAACGATATCTGTATATTTCTTACCTTCCGCCGCCATGCCATTTGCTCCGTATTGGCTCATGCCAACGCCGTGACCGAATCCCTTCGTTGTAACGACGATTTTATCCCCTTCTTGTTTCCATGTGAAGTCAGAAGAGCGTAAATCTAACTTTTCACGAACTTGCTTTCCTGTTAATGTTTTCCCTTGAAATGCTACATCTTTTACTCGCTTTCCTTCCGTAAGATCTTTAATATTTCCAACCTTCCCGTCTGCCAACACCTTCACACCGAGACGTTTTTGAAAGTCAGCTACTGTAAAGGTTTGCTCGCTCGTAAATTTTGGAGAGGCTTGATCCCACGGACTATCTACGCTCTTTAAGTACGGATAATCATTTCCCCAATAATCAGCTGCATTTTCTGTCCGGCCATTACTCGTTGAGAAGAAGGATGCTGAGATTGGTTTTCCATCATACGTTAAAACTTGTCCTGCGGTTTTCGAAACAGCTTCTTCGATTTTCTTCAAATTATTTTCGTAGTTATTACCCCATTGTTTCTTCAATTCTTCTTTACTTTTGTACACTTGATCTTTCACCGTATCTGTCACGTCCGCATTGTTTTTCTTTCCTCCGCTTAGCATACGCTGTACCACAAATGTTCTCGCTGCTAATGCCTGCGCCTTTAGCGCCTCTATTTCAAAACTGGCATTCATCTCAGAAGCTACTACACCGGTCACATACTCCTCCATAGGTAATGTATCTACCTTTTTCTGTTTCTCACGATATACAGCAACTTGAACCGCTGTATCCACTTTCCCTGGAGCTGGTATACTTTCTATCGCTGGAGGAGTTTTAGAAGCTGCTTCTTCCCCTACTTTTGCTTTCGCAAACGGAATAACAAGAGCAGCAGGTACAATGATAACGAGCGCTATGAGAAGCGCTACTGTGATAAAAAGTGGCTTTGAAAATTTCATCTTATTTCCCCCAATATCCAAAAGCTTTACTCCATTCATTCTTATGGAACAACTCTTCCTTTTAGAACATACTTAAGGGGGAAGCAGCTAAAACGGAAATTTTCTAAATATTTTTACTGGTACGTGCATAAGTATAGAATTTATTGACTATAACAGTAATAACCCAAAAAAATAGTCCCTACGTCAAAAGACGTAGAGACTATTTCAATTAAGCGTGAAGATCAGAAACTTCTTGTTCTTTCACTTCTTCTACTTTTTCGTTTACACGTTCAATAGTTGCACCTAATGCAGCTAATTTCTTATGGAAATCTACATAACCACGGTCAAGATGCTTTAACTCAGTTACACGAGTGTAACCTTCAGATACTAAACCAGCTAAGATTAATGCAGCAGCAGCACGTAAGTCAGTTGCGCCTACTTCAGCACCTTGTAAGCTGTTTGGACCGTTCATAATAACAGAACGACCTTCGATTTTAATATCAGCATTCATACGACGGAATTCTTCAACGTGCATAAAGCGGTTTTCGAATACCGTTTCTGTAATCATACTTGTTCCATCAGCTTGTAGTAATAATGCCATCATTTGTGATTGCATGTCTGTTGGGAAACCTGGGTGAGGCATAGTTTTAATATCAACCGCTTTTAACTTATCTGGGCCGATAACACGTACACCTTCATTTTCCTCAATAACTTTAACACCCATTTCTTCCATTTTCGCTGTAATTGAGCGTAAATGTTCAGGTACAGCATTTTCAATTAAGATGTCTCCACCAGTAATTGCCGCTGCCACCATGAATGTTCCCGCTTCAATACGGTCAGGAATAATAGAGTGGTTTCCACCATATAATTTATCAACGCCTTCGATACGAATCGTTCCAGTTCCAGCTCCGCGTACTTTCGCTCCCATCGCATTTAAGAAGTTAGCTAAGTCAACAATTTCTGGTTCTTTCGCTGCGTTTTCAAGGATTGTTGTCCCTTTTGCTAATGTAGCTGCAGACATAATGTTTTCTGTCGCGCCCACGCTTGGGAAGTCTAAATAAATTTTAGCTCCTTTTAGTTCTCCCTCAACGTATGCCTCAACAAAACCATTACCAACCTGTACTTTTGCTCCCATTGCTTCGAAGCCTTTTAAATGTTGGTCAATTGGACGTGAACCAATTGCACATCCACCAGGAAGTGCAATACGAGCACGGCCGTTACGTGCAAGTAATGGTCCCATTACTTGAACAGATGCACGCATTTTACGTACATATTCAAATGGTGCTTCAATGTTTAGTTCTTTAGAAGCATCGATTGTTACTTGGTTATTTTCAAATACGACTTCAGCATTTAAATGACGTAATACCTCATTAATTGTGTATACATCAGACAAAACTGGTACTTCAGATAGTACATTCTTTCCATCACTCGCTAATAGGGCTGCAGCGATTATAGGTAATACAGCATTTTTTGCGCCCTCAACACGCACTGTGCCGTTTAACCGCTTTCCGCCACGGACGATGATCTTTTCCAAATTATTCCCCTCCGTGTCCTTTTTTCAGTATCTATTCACTCAATACTCAGAAGTTATGATCGGTGTGCCAACCACAATTGTATCTTTGTTGTCTGTAGAACGTATTGCTATTTGCACATTTATTTTCTCTCTATTTGTTGAAAGAGCGTCATCCCACTTTTTATTGTATGCGGAGACTGACACAAATGCTCTTTCTTCTATCTGTTCGATCGCTCTTGCTGAAAGATCTTTCAAAAACTGATTGGTTTTATTTTGCAAAACACCTTCAATCTTATCATTCAGTACACCTTGAACACAAGTGTAAATTATAGGTTTTTCACTAAAAATTTTATTTGTTTTCTGAATGTACTTCGGGTCCCATTTCGCCCCGCTTACTTCAAAAATAATGAAAGTGTTTTCTTTAGTATTTTCCTTACTCCATGTTACTACTACTCGTTCTTCATAAGAAGAAAACTTTTTATAGGATGTAGCTTTATATCCATCTGGAGATTGCTCTAATTCCCACTTTTGAATATTCGCCTTGTCCTTCACATCGTTTAACAACCTTTGAAACGTATGTATATTAGAAATTGTTTTTGTTTCTCGCGCTAACCATGACCACTTCTCTACTTTAGCATCATTTTTCTCTAAAGTTGCAATCATGCTCTCCATTTTCTGTTCATCGCTGATCGGTTTCATCTCTCTATATCCAACCAAAAATAAAACAACACTTATCATAACAATAAGAATGGCTTTAAGCTTCAATTTCATCCCCTCCTACCCCCATTGTTAACGGAGATATGAGGTTCTATACACTTACTTTACTAAATACGTTAAACTCTTTGAATAGCCTAAATAATCAAGGAAAAAGTTACTTACAGATGTCCCAATTGCAATTGTAATTAGGATGAGTAACACTCGCGTCTGCATCACTTTTCCAGACTTCATTAAACGCTCAATGTGAACACCTTGTAAGGCCCACCACGTAATGGTAATAAACAATAAATGCGAAACAATGGCAATCAGTGCTTGTTGCCCTAAAAGATGTGCCAAAAAATCGACCCCTTTTTACCCAGCTACTACTTACGAAATACTATAAAAACGATACCATGATAAGTAGGAGCCACACTTTTTCAAATACAAATAAACATCTTACATTTCACATCGTAATTTGCTCTCAAAAAACATATACCTACATGCATTTTCAATTGTAATTCACACAAAATAAAAAGCGCAGAGTAACAACTCCACACCTTTTATTTTCACTATTGTACCACGTTCCCTAAGAAGAAGAAATCCTTCATTAATGGAAAATATTCATAAAAGAAATTGTATCCAATCATCGGCATAATCCCTAGTATTACAATCGAGATTGCACAAAGGCTCATAACAACCTTTATATTCAATGGCAAACGAATTTTCTCTTCCACTTCTCCCGTCCGGAAAAACATTTGCTGTAGAATACGGAAATAATATACGAATGAGATGACTGTAGTCCCCATCATAATAGAAGCTAGTACGTAATGAGCTGGCTCTACATGCAGTGCACCTAAAAAGATGTTAATTTTCCCGATGAAACCAGCTGTTCCTGGTATCCCGGCCAACGATAAAATAAAAATCGTCATTACTATCGCTGTAAATGGCGACCTTTTATATAATCCAGTGAAAATGGTGATATTTTCTTTGTCGCTTTGTAAGATTAAGCCGTGGATAATCGCAAATGCGCCTATATTCATAAGCATATACGCAAGCATGTAAAACCACATGCTATCCATCGCAAATGGCGATAATGCGACAAGCGGAACGAGTAAATACCCCGCATGTGCGATTCCCGAATAGGCAAATAGGCGTTTTACGTTATATTGCTTTAACGCTACTACGTTTCCAATAATCATCGTAATACTCGCTAGTACTGCAATGTATATGCTCATACGTCCGTATAAAGATTGCATGTCTCCTTGCACCGATACACTTGCAAAAACCATGAGAAACAGACGAATAATGAGTAAGAATCCAGCAATTTTAGAAATCGTCCCGAGAAAAGCAGTAACAGGTGTAGCCGCTCCCTCATACACATCTGGTGCCCACATATGAAACGGCACTGTCGCAATTTTAAACGAGAGTCCAACGAGTAATAGTAGAAATGCGAGAGCTAACAATAACTGAATACCACCAGCAAGCTCCCCTGCGAATACTTTTTGCATGTCCACGATATTAGTTGATCCTGTAATACCGTATAAATAACTCATTCCAAAGAGCGTAATTGCCGTGCCAATACCTCCATTAATGACATATTTCATGGCCGCCTCGTTTGACGCACGGTTCCTTTTTCGTATTCCTACTAAAATATATGAAGAAAGTGAAAGCAATTCTAAACCGACGAAAAGTGTAATGAAGTCAACACTAGAAGCCATAAACATAGCCCCAAGAAGTGCCATTAAAAATAAGTAATAATATTCTCCCTTATCTTCAATTGGATTCTTCTTATCATCGCTCATGGCGGTGCATAAGATGAGGGCCGCTCCGCCTAATAACAACGTTTTAAACCCTTTTGAAAACCCATCTAACACAAACGATCCATTTAGAATATCTCCTGTCGGTTCATCGTATAGCGTGATTAACGACACGATTGCTAATATGACGGCTGCGATTGCACTAAGCGCTACATATCTATGATTCAACTTAAAAAACAAATCACATATGGAAAGAAGGATGGCAGCTCCGAGAATAATGAATTCTGGCACCATGAGATGCCATGATAAGCTAAGTAACGTATTCATATCCATCCTACTTCACCCCCAATGTTTTCAATGTATTTTGAAGCGGATCCCCTAGTATTTCTGGCATTACTCCAATTGCAATAATGCAGAAGATAAGTAGCAATATAGGCACATACTCCCAACCGTGTATATCAGCTTTCGCCTCCCACTCTTTCTTACCAAATGTTACTTGAAGTGTCGCTCTCAATACGTATACAGCGGTTAAAATGATGCCAAGTACACCGACTGCAGCAATGACTGGCTCCCCTTGGAATAAACCGAGAAAAGCAAGAAACTCGCTAACAAATCCAGACATTCCTGGCAATCCAAGCGATGCCATTCCTCCCGCTAAGAAGAAGCCGCTAAGTACCGGGACACTTTTTGCGAGTCCGCCAAGCGCTGTAATGTCCGAAGTTCCAAAGCGCTGTTCTATAACGCCAAGTAAGAAAAAGAGTAAGGCTGCAATTAAACCGTGAGACACAACTTGGAATAGTGCCCCTTGTGTACCTGGTGCATTTAACGCCGCAAGGCCCATTAATACGATGCCCATATGCGAAATACTAGAGTAAGCAAGTACCTTCCGGAAGTCCGTTTGGATGAGCGCTAAGAAGGCTCCGTACAATAAATTAATGACTCCTAAAATCGCAATAAGCGTTGCAAACTCGCGAAAGTATTCCGGGAATAGCCCCTTTCCGAAACGAATCATACCGTATGCCCCAATCTTCAGTAAAACGCCCGCATGAAGCATAACTACAGCCGGATGCGCTTCAACATGCACATTGACCATCCAGCGATGTAGCGGGAAAACGGGTAGTTTAATCGCAAAGGCAATCATTATGGCAAGAAACAAACCGAACTGTAAGCTGCTTGAGACAGCCATTCCTCCCCCAGCACCTACACTCGTTAATATTTCTTTAAGCTCTGTAATATTTGTTGTACCTGTTTTTGCAAATAAAACTGAGAAAACGATGAGTAAAATAGCGGAGCCAATACCGTTATATATTAAATAACTATAAGCAGCCTTTTCACTCGACAATTTCCCCCACTTCCCAATTAATAAAAACATTGGAGGCAACGTAATTTCAAAGAAGATAAAGAACAACATTAAATTTTGAGCAGCGAAGACGCCGAGCATCCCTATTTCTAACATGAGTAGCAGCATATAAAAGGCTTTCAAGTTTCTTTTAATAGTAAATGCCGCAATTGCTGCAAGCATCGCTAGAAGGGCTGTCAGCACCATCATAACGAGCGATAAACCATCAATGCCGAGCTCGTAATAAATGGAAAACCATCTTTTATCCACCGCTGCAAGATCCCCAAATTTAATCCATTTCACTTTTTCATCAAATAGCGATAAACTTTTTCCAGAAGCGTATGTACAAGCGAGAACGATAGCGATTCCAAATGGAAGCGCCGTTCCAAATAAACCAAGCGCTCGCACAGTACGCGATTCTTTTTTTGGCGTTAATACAAGTAAGAGAATTCCTAAAAGCGGGGAAAAAATGAAGAACGTTAATAACAAATCATTCATCGTAAATCCCCTCCCGTATAGAGCAAAATAATGACGAGTACTGCAAGCGAAACAGCTGTTACAGTGCCGTACACTTGTACATTTCCGTTTTGGAGTCTAGAACCGAGTCCGCTTAGCCCTTTAATTAGACTCCCTATTAAAACGGCAATTCCTTCGACTACATACACCTCAAATAAGCGAAGCACATGGGCGATTCCCTTCGTAATAGGGAGCACCGTCATATTGTATAGTTCATCCACATAATATTTTTCTTTCAAAAGGTTATAAAGAGGTGTTCCATCGCCACCAGCCCAATCTCTAGAAATAGATTTCTTGCCATATATGAAATATGCGAGAGCGATTCCTGCAAATGAAACGATAGTCGCTACGATCATAATCCAAACTGGTCCGTGTGCCTCTCGCACTTTAAATGCTACATCTTTCGTAAGCCAATCCCCGAGGAATGTCCCAAACCATGGTGTATTCATATAACCCGCCACTACGGCGAGAATGCCAAGGACGATCATCGGATACGTCATAACGCGGGGCGATTCATGCACATCTTCCTTTGTCTTTACTTCCCCAGTAAAGACAAGGAAGTAGAGCCGGAACATGTAGAATGCTGTTAAGAACGCTGCAATTACTGCTAATATGAATAAAACGTAATTGCCATTCATCCAAGTCGCCGCTAAAATTTCATCTTTACTAAAGAAACCCGAAAGGAGCGGAACCCCGCTAATTGCAAGTGTACCGATTAAAAATAGTGCACCCGTTACTTTCATCTTCTTCTGTAAACCGCCCATTTTATTAATGTCTTGCGTATGCACTGCATGAATGACACTTCCTGCCGCCAAAAATAGTAGCGCTTTAAAAAAAGCGTGTGTCGTTAAATGGAAAACACCAGCTACATAACCAGCAGACCCTAACGCAAGCATCATATACCCGAGCTGACTAACTGTAGAATAAGCAAGCACTCTCTTTATGTCCGTTTGTACAAGACCGATAGAAGCCGCAAAGATCGCAGTGAAAGCTCCAACGATTGCCACCGTCTGCATCGCCACTGCACTTGCTGAAAATAGTGGAAACATCGTCGCCACTAAATATACGCCAGCTGCGACCATCGTCGCTGCATGAATAAGTGCCGAAACAGGCGTCGGCCCCTCCATTGCATCTGGTAACCACGTATGAAGCGGGAACTGACCTGACTTCCCCATCGCCCCGATAAAAATTAATATCGCCGTTATTGTAATCATCGTAGGGGTAAGATCCCCCGTATGAATCGCCCTAAATATTGCGTCATATTCAAAACTACCTGCATGCCAGAAAATTAAGATCATCCCAATAAATAAACCGATATCTCCAATACGAGTCATAATAAAAGCCTTTTTCGCAGCAGCCTTCGCTTCTTCTTTAAAGAAATAAAAACCGATGAGTAAAAATGAACCAAGGCCGACTAACTCCCAAAATATATAAAGCTGTAATAAATTCGGTGATATAACGAGCCCAAGCATTGCAAATGTGAAGAGCCCTAAATAGGCATAAAAGGTTGGTAATCTTTCATCACCTTTCATATAACCTTTCGAATACACATGTACAAGTAAACTCACAAGTGTAACGATAAACAGCATTAAAGCCCCTAATGCAGTCACTTCAAAGCCAAATGATATATCAATATCTCCCGTTCTAAGCCATACCCACTTATGCTTCAATCCTACTTTCGAAAACCGTTCTACTAATACAAGTACCGCAAATATAAAGGAGAGAAAGACGAGGAAAATACTAAGTACACTGCTTCCTTCTCTAATTTTCTTCCCGAATATAAGTAATAAAAAAAACGAAACAAGCGGGAAAAGCGGTATGAGCCATGCATAATCGATCATTGTTTCCTTCCCCCTTTTCGGTCACAATGTTATCCTTTGAGCGTATCCATTTCATCTACATGAACCGTCGTACGATTACGATACAAAGCAATTAAAATGGCGAGTCCTACCGCCGCCTCCGCTGCTGCTACAGCCATCGTAAACAGAGAGAAAATTTGCCCTGTTAAATTTGGGAACAAACCTAATTTACTAAACGCTACTAAATTCAAATTGGCCGCGTTAAGCATTAATTCAATACAAACTAATACAATCACTGTATTTCGCTTCGTTAAAGCTCCAAACAAACCGATGCAAAACAAAATAATCGCAAGCGTTAAATATGCAGAAGCTGGAACGCTACTCATTGGAATCCTCCTCTTTCTCATCCTTCTTCGCAAGTATAATCGCGCCAACAAGTGCTACAAGTAAAATGACTGATGTTAACTCAAATGGAATAATATATTTCGAATAGAGAAGTGTACCGATTTGAAGTGTGTTTTTTTCATGGAGAGGTAAACTTCCTTGTGTGCTTTCATTTGCAAAATCAATATTGTTAACAGCGAAATACATAACTGCCCCAAATGCTACAACCGCAAAGAAGATAATCCATTTTCGAAGAGTAAGACGCGATTCATTTTCTGCGTTATGTTGCGTTAACATAATGCCAAAAATCATAATAATTGTAATCGCACCGGAGTAAAGTAAAATTTGTGCAACTCCGATAAATTCGGCCGATAAAAGAAAGTACAAACCTGCGATACTAAGAAATGTCAGAACGAGAGCTAGCATCATATGCATGACTTTCGTTAAGTTCAACATAAGAACACCGCCGATAATTGCAGACAAGGATAGTATGAAGAATGCTACAAACTCGCCATTCATGCTTTATTCTCCTTCCTGACGTTTTCGTCGTTTTCGTCAAGCCACTGCAAATTTTTAAATAAATCATCACGTGAATATTCCGCGAGCTCAAAGTTATTTGTCATAACAATCGCCTCTGTCGGACAAACTTCTGTACATAAATCACACAGAATACAAATTTCAAAATTAATATCATACGTGTCGATAATTTTTCCTTTTTTCGTAGGATCCGGATGTTTTTTTCCTGTTAACTGAATACAGTCTGTCGGACAAATGTTGGAGCATTGGTTACAAACAATACACTTTTCTGGATAAAACTTTTGAATGCCTCGAAAGCGGTCTGGCAACGGCAACGGTTGATTCGGATAATCGTAAGTCACCTTCTTCTTACTCAAATTGCTTAATGTATATTTTAATCCTTTAAATAGTCCTTTCATCTCTTACTGGCACCCCCCTCATAGATTAGAAGAATAACTCCTTAATCAATGCCGTTAAGAAAATATTCGCAAGTGCAATTGGCAATAATACTTTCCAGCCAAACTCCATTAACTGGTCACCTCTTATACGCGGAAACGTAACGCGGAACCAAATTAATAGAAAGACTACACTGCTAAATTTCAAAGCAAACCATACAGCTCCTGGGATAAACCCAAGGAACATAACTGGATTCCATCCGCCTAAAAAGAGCACTGTAATTAAAGATGCCATTCCGAAGAAATATACGTACTCTGAAAGCATGAAAAACGCCCAGCGAAACCCTGAGTATTCCGTATGATATCCAGAAACAAGTTCCGACTCTGCTTCTGGTAAATCAAACGGCGTCCTATTTAACTCTGCTACCGCTGCGATTAAGAAAACGACGAAACCGATTGGCTGCACGAAAATGTACCAAACATTCTCCTGCGCTGCTACAATTTCATTTAAATTCAGGCTACCAGCTAACAAAACGACGCCAATTACACTCATTACAAGCGGAATTTCATAAGAAATCATTTGCGCTGCCGCACGCATCCCTCCTAAAAGGGAATATTTATTATTTGATGCCCACCCTCCGGTTACGACACCAATCGTCGTAATGCCAGAAACAGCAATGTAATACAGTAAGCCTACGCCAATATCCGCGAACTGAAATTTATCAGTAAACGGGATGACTGCAAGCACCATAAATGCCGGTGCGAATGCAATGACAGGCGCTAATATAAACAACGGTTTATCTGCCGCTTTCGGAATACTATCTTCTTTCAATAATAGTTTTAAAACATCAGCTACCGTTTGCAGCAAGCCGAATCGGCCCCCAACTTGGTTTGGTCCAATCCGCCCTTGCATAAAACCCATCACTTTCCGTTCTGCCAAAATACCATATGTAACGAAGCCAAGGACTGCAAATAATAGAAGCACCGCTAATCCGAAAAAAATGAAGAAATTCGTCCAGCTTGAAGGTGATTGTAAGAGCGTTTCAATCATTAGCCATCAACCTCCCCAAGTACAATATCAACTCCACCTAAAATCGTAATTAAATTGGCGATGTTTTCACCTTTCAATAACTTCGGTAAAATTTGCAAATTGTAAAAAGACGGCCTGCGAAACTTCAAGCGGTACGGCTCTTTCTTTCCATCACTAGCAATATAGCAACCAATCTCTCCTCGCGGCGATTCTATACGGACGAACGCTTCCCCTTTAGGCGCCTTAATGATTTTCGGCACTTTCGCTAGCACAGCTCCGTCTTTCGGGAACTGTTGGACAGCTTGCTCAACAATTTTTAATGACTCCTCAATCTCTTGCATGCGGCAAACGTAACGATCCCAAGCATCTCCCACACTCCCAACAGGAATATCGAAATCAAAACGATCATAAATGGAGTACGGTTCATCCTTGCGAAGATCCCAGTTTACTCCGGTACACCGCAAATTCGCTCCGCTTAAAGAATACGAAATCGCTTCTTCCGCGCTATATATACCAACGCCTTTTACGCGATTTAAGAAAATCTCATTACCGCTAACGAGATCATGATAACCTGCCAATTGCTCTCGCATATACGGAACAAACTCTTCCACTTTTTCAATCCAACCGTCCGGCGCATCCCACTTTACACCCCCGACTCTCATATAGTTAAAAGTAAGACGGGCACCGCATAATTCGTTTAATAAATTTATAATCATCTCTCGTTCACGAAACGCGTATAAAAACGGGCTGACCGCTCCTATATCAAGAAGATTTGTCCCCCACCAAACGAGGTGGCTCGCAATCCTTCCAAGCTCCATTGCAAGTACTCGTAAGTATTCGGCCCGCTCCGGGATTTCAAGCCCCATCATCGTCTCGACAGCATGGCAAATGACGTAGTTATTCGTCATGGCCGATAAATAGTCCATTCGATCTGTATAAGGGATAATTTGCGTATACTGTAAGCTCTCGGCAATCTTTTCGGTCCCGCGATGCAAATATCCAATAACTGGTGTAGCTTCTTTAATAATTTCCCCGTCAATCTTAATAACAAGCCTGAACACACCATGCGTACTCGGATGCTGAGGCCCTACATTCAAAAGCATTTCTTCCGTACGGATCATAAGCTACACCTCCACATCATACGGTTCATAATCTTTCCTAAGCGGATACCCTATCCAATCATCAGGCATTAAAATACGTGATAAATTCGGATGTCCCTTAAATACAATGCCGAGCAAATCATACGCTTCTCGCTCTGGCCAGTCCGCTCCTTTCCAAAGCGCTGCAACCGACTCTACTTCTGGTGCTTCCCTATCCAACTTCACCTTCACCGCTACTGACTGTTTCTTTCCATATGAAAATAAATGAACATATACTTCCATATGTGTCACAAAATCCGTCGCATGTAGCTCTGACATATAATCAAAAGCAAGTCCTTCATGGAATCGCAGTAATTCCATCACTTCATAATATTTTGCGGGATCCACAACAAGAGTCGGCACGTCTTTTGAAAGTTTATTAATGTAGGAATCTACTAATGCATCCTCTCCTTTTTCCCCCTTAATAAATTCAACATACTGATTTAAATACGGCTGATTCACGGATGGCTCTTCCGGCTTCAGCTCCTCTTCCTTCTTACCTTCAGCGCCCTTTGTCTTTGCTCTTGCAGCCGCAGCCGCTTTTGCTTTCGCTGCTGCTTTTGCCTTCGCCTTTTCATCTCCCGAATCCTCATCACCTTGAGAGGCCTTCTGCTTCGCTAACGCCGCTGCTTTTGCCTTTGCGGCCGCCACGGCCTTGGCTTTCGCCTTAGCCTTGTCCTCTTCCGTTACTTCTTCTGTTCCTTCTCTTTTTTGCTTTGCTAATGCTGCCGCTTTTGCTTTTGCCGCGGCGGCTGCACGTCGTTTTACTTCTTCCACAGTCATACCATCATTTTTTGGTAGCGCTTTCTCTTTTTCTCGATTTTCTTCCTCAAGTTTACTTATTTCCGCATCATGTTTCGCAACGAGACGCTTTCTCGCCTCTTCTTTCGCATGCCTAGCCGCTTCTCTTTTCAAATCCTCTAGGTCTTTATTTGGATCACTCATTTATTCGTCACCTGCTTTCCCGTCTTTGCCTCGTAACGAATTTTTTCTTTCAATTTATTAATTCCATAAATTAAAGCAGCAGGATTGGGTGGACAACCAGGAATATACACATCCACTGGTACAATTTGATCCACACCTTTCACAACAGCGTACGAATTTACATATGGGCCACCTGCTGTCGCACAAGATCCCATTGCAATAACCCATTTTGGTTCGGGCATTTGATCGTATAAACGCCGAACAATAGGAGCCATCTTCTTCGTTACTGTTCCCGACACAATCATAACGTCCGATTGCCTTGGCGATGTCCGAAAAAATGACCCAAATCGATCTAAATCGTAATGTGATGAACCTACTCCCATCATTTCAATTGCACAGCATGCCAGTCCGAATGTCATCGGCCATAAAGAATTGCTTCGTGCCCATCCTTTTAACTGCTCCAATGTAGAAAAAAAGATATTTCGTTCTAATTCCGCCCGCTCATTTGGATGTAATTCCTCAAAATTTATAACCATTGTAACACCTTCTTTTTCCAAGCATACGCTAATCCAACTAGCAACATTACAACAAAGATGAGCATTTCAATCAGTGCAAATAAACCGAGCTTGTCATATGCAACAGCCCATGGATATAAAAATAAAGTTTCTACATCAAAGATGACAAACAATAAAGCAAAAATATAATAACGAGCATGAAACCGAATATTTGCATCATGAAAAGGCTCAATCCCACTCTCATACGTCGTCGCTTTCGCTGCACTTGGTTTGTTTGGACGCAGCATCTTTCCTAATGTAAGAGCCACTACCGGCAGCAATATACCTAATAGCAAGAAAATCAAAACGATCATATAACTATTTTCATATACACTTGCCATTGTGAAACCCTCCCCCCTGAATTAAGAACAAGTTCACTTAGTAAACAATATGTCCTAGCTGCAGTAATTATTATTTTTAAATTTTTCTAAATAATGCAACTATTTTAATCATTATAGCAAACTTCAAATTCCTATGTCGATATATTGGGGACCGAAACGAGAATTATTAAAATCTATTTTTATAACTCGCTATACCTGTGTAAAATAAGTATAGAAATTATATATATGTTTCAAGAATCAATAAAAAATAAAAAGAGGAATTTATATGTATATACCGTGGGTGAGATAAATGAAAAAACAAACACATGTAAGTATTCTTATAAGCATTATATTGTTATCTATAGCGATTCATTACGTGGCAATGCCTTTTCTATATGAATACTCATTTCCTTTTCAAATATTAATTGGAATGAGTACCTTATTCATTGATATTATCGCTTGTAGTTATATACTTTATTTTTCAAATAGGAAAGAAGGGTTACCTCGTTTATTTTGGACCATTTTATCTGTTGGAACTCTCTCTTATTTCATTGGTGATATGGTCGTTGCCTATCAACGTTTAATTTTAAAGGACTATTATACATTCGTTGATCCGTCCGATTTTTTTTACTTACTTTTTTTAATTACCTTTGCATTTGCGTTTCTATATGAAATCATCTATAACCGCGATTTATTAGAAAAGCTTTTTATGATATGTGATATTTGTATTATTGTTACAGCACAATTCACTTTAAGTTACTACTTACTTATTGAACGCACCATTCACGTTTCTTCAACATCCTATATCGACATATTTGTTCAACTTACCTATCCAATGGCCGATTTGCTCTTTCTTCTCATAGGAATCAATCTGTTATTCAAGCCATTATCCTTATTATCCAAAAAAGTTGGTGCGCCTCTTGGCAGTGCTTTAATTTTATATGCTACTACAGATGCGATTTATGCTTATATCAAATACTTCATACCCGAGTATTCTATGTTTACAATTACTCCTCTCTATCAAGTAACTTTAGTACTAGTAGCAATCGCCTGTATTCTGCATACAAAAGAACCCGAAAGACAAGAGCAAGTACTATTAACACCTAAACTTGGGGAATCGATCAGATTGTCATTACCTTATATTTCTGTAGTAATGCTTATTGTTTTTATACTAGTTGAATATGTTTTTGCACCTATTGTAGTAATCGGGCTTATAATAACTTTCTCCTTCGTTCTCATACGCCATAGTTTAGTTCGAAAACAAAATAAAATATTATTACTAGCTCAAATGCAATTCAACTCAGAACTCGAAAAACAAATTGAACTACGTACAGAAGATTTAGTAGAACAAAAAAATGAACTATATCATAACCAACAGATGTTTAAATCTTTATACGAGCACCATCCAGATCCAATTTTCACATTAGACTTGTACGGTAATTTTCTCAACGTGAACAACGCTGGTACCACTTTACTCGGTTATCAAACGAATGAATTATTAAAGCAACCATACTATTCACTTACGTATGAAGAAGATTTGGAAGAAATCATTAATGCCTTTCATCGAGTAAAAAAAGGGAAATCTATTTCTTTAGAAGTACGGGCATATCATAAGAATAGGGATATTTACTACTTGCATGTTACAGCAGTTCCTATCTTTTTAAAGGATCATATTTCTGGTGTTTATTTAATGATTAAAGATATTACGGAAAGCAAACAACAACAAGAACAAATTAATTTTCTAGCATATCATGATACTTTAACAGAGCTTGCAAATCGCCGTGCATTTCATCAATATGTAGAACAAGCAATTGCTCGATCCGAAATATCAAAAAGGCCTTTTGCTGTTATGTTTCTCGACCTAGACCGCTTTAAGGTTATTAATGATACCCTCGGTCATAGGGTAGGAGACCTTCTATTAATTGCCGTAGCAAAAAGACTAGAAAGACTATCGACACCAAATATGAAGCTCGCCCGGCTAGCCGGGGATGAGTTCACAATCCTTATCGAAAATTATAAAAAAAGACCCGATGTGAAAAAAATAGCTGATACGATTGTAGCAGCCATGAACGAACCATTCGAAATTGAAAGTCAACATTTACAAATCTCACCGAGCATCGGGATTGCAATATATCCTGAAGCAGGTGAAGATCCATTATCCATTTTACAGCATGCTGATATGGCCATGTACGAAGCAAAAAATAAAGGAAAAAATGGTAGCTCCCTATACACGAAAGAATTGTATAAAAAAATGGAACGAAAAGCTCGAATTGAAAAAGATTTACCACTCGCTTTAGTAAACGAAGAGTTTTATCTCGTTTATCAACCACAAATTGATATTACGACGAAAAAGATTATTGGTGCTGAAGCATTACTACGCTGGAAACACCCACTCCTAGGTGACATTCCGCCATGTGAGTTCATTCCAATTGTAGAAGAGACGCCACAAGTCGTTCCGCTCGGTCATTGGGTATTAAAAGAATCTTGTCGCCAGTTAAAAATATGGCATACTTTCGGCTACACAGATTTAAAAATAAGTGTGAACTTATCCGCAAAAGAGTTTCAGCAAGAGAATTTAATCAACAACATTTCACAAATACTAACAGACATTAAAGTCGATCCAAAGCATGTAACACTTGAGCTAACAGAACGCATTGCAATGATTGATGAAAAAGAAACATTATCAAGACTAAAACAATTAAAGGAATATGGTATTCAAACGTCCATTGATGACTTCGGTACCGGCTATTCTTCTCTCGCTTATTTATCAATTTTCCCTATTGATACGTTAAAAGTACCGAGAGAATTTACACAACTAGCCGATCATCGACCTGAGGAAAGAGCTATCGTTTCCACTATCCTTTCCCTTGCAAATACTTTAAACCTCTCTGTCGTTGCTGAAGGAATTGAAACAGAAAAACAACTTAAGTTTCTACAAAAGAACAACTGTAAATATATGCAAGGTTACTATTTCAGTAAACCACTTACTAGTCATCAATTTATAAAATTTCTACAAAAAACACCCAGTATGAACCAATAGCTCATACTGGGTGTTTTTATAGTGTCGGAATTGTTTTCTCGTAATACTCCTCTGCAATTTCTTCATAAAAAGCTGCTGACGTCGTATAAAAATATGGAATTAGCCATAGGAATCCAATCCCTAACGTAATACAACTTAATATAAACCAACCAATAAAGCTTAAACATAAAATGAAATACTCCATCTTATGTCCATTCATCATACGACGACTTTCTGTAATAGCTTGATTTATGGAATAATCAGGATGATCATTTATTATAAAGTACGTCATCGCATAAGAAAATGATTTAATAATGCCTGGAATAATAAATAATAAAAACCATAAGAAAATATAAATGTTCACTACTATATATAATAAAAATGACTTTATAAACTTACTTCCTTCTGTAAACCATCTGAATATATGCCCAATACTCGCTTCTTTTTCACGAATGATATGTAGTGCTAAATGATAACCACCTAGCGTTAATGGACCTACCATCAATATTGTAATAACGTCTACTGAAAGTGAGTTATTTACTTCTTTCCAATCCCAAAATTGAAAGAAAATGAAATCAATACTAAAACTAAAAGCTGAAATAAGAATCGAAATCAGTAATGTTGCCCCGACAGCTAATCCCCATTTCCCTTCTAATGAATCTAGCGCTTCTCCTTTTAAATCACTAATCATATTGTTCCTCCTATACGTAATAACTCTATTAGTATAGCATGTTCCTACTACAATTCATCTTTTGAAAGATAGCGATAAAAATGCGCTGTCGTTGTACTCATATACGGGCTAAGCCAAAGAAAACCTATTCCAAGTGTTAAAATCGCTAAAATACCCCATCCTATAAAACTGAGCCATAAAAGAAATAAATCTAACTTATGTCCCTTCATAAGATGCTTACTTTCTTTCATTGCTCGTGACACACTATACTCTGGATTTTCAATCATTACATAGTACGTCATCGCATAAGAAAAATACATCACAATCATAACAACGATTGAAATAGCTAATAGTACAAAGAAAGCGATAGTAAACGACGTATTTCCTTCTTCACCGAAAAATGCGAATAAGGCTACTAGCAACATTGGAATCCATGTACCTGTATATAACAAAATCGCAAGCATTGCCCACATCGTTTTCATCATTCTTTTAAAGCCACGAAACCCTTCGAATAAGTGATCTACTTTAGCACCTTCTCGTTTACTCATCTGTAAAAATACATTTGTATAACCGTATGATGTAATTCCATACGATGCGTTACTCAAAATTATTATGATGCAATAAAAAATACCAAATGTAATACCTGCTCCAATTGATATTGTTTCCTCTTCAAGTGAACCTGTTAAACCAGCAAATAGTAAAAATATAATAACTCCTGGAATTAAAAGTATAAGCATTGCAGCCATTGAAACAACATAACTTAAAATAAAATATAAAATCGTTGATCCAACACCTAGTCCCCATTTTCCCTTTAAAGAGTGCAACGCTTCTCGTTTCATTTCACCGATCATTTATTCATCCCCTTTATAAATTGTTGTACATTCTCTACTTATACAAGCATCAATATAATTATACCATTTTTGTAAAATTATCCATGAACTACACAAAAAAATCCGTAAAGGCAAAGCCTTTACGGATTTTTTATTTCATATCGGAAACGTTTAAACGGTTCACAGCACGTTGTAATGCCATTTCTGCACGTCTAAAGTCAACATGTGCTTGTTTATCTTGCATACGTTGCTCAGCGCGACGCTTCGCTTCATTTGCACGATGGATATCGATATGGTTTGCTTCTTCAGCAGATGATGATAATACAGTTACTTTATCTGGACGAACTTCGATAAAGCCACCGCTTACTGCTACATAATCAGTGTGTCCACCATGTTTCAGACGAACTGCACTAATTTTTAATGGTGCAACAGTTGGAATGTGACCTGGTAAGATCCCCATTTCCCCACTCTCTGCTTTTACGCTTACCATTTCTACTTCTTTTTCGTAAACCGGTCCATCAGGAGTTACAATACTGACTGGAAATGTCTTCATAATTCGTCCCTCCTAAGGCCTTACGCCATCATTTTCTTCGCGTTTTCAATAACTTCTTCAATACCACCTACAAGACGGAATGCATCTTCTGGAAGGTCATCATATTTTCCTTCTAGAATTTCTTTAAATCCGCTAACTGTATTTTTTACAGGTACGTAAGAACCTTTTTGACCTGTAAACTGCTCAGCTACGTGGAAGTTTTGAGATAAGAAGAATTGAATACGACGAGCACGATGTACAACTAACTTATCTTCTTCAGATAACTCATCCATACCTAAGATAGCAATGATATCTTGAAGCTCTTTATAACGCTGTAAAGTTTGCTGTACTTGACGAGCTACTTCATAATGCTCTTCTCCTACGATTTCTGGAGAAAGTGCACGAGATGTAGATGCTAATGGATCTACGGCTGGGTAAATACCCATTTGTGTTAAACGACGCTCTAAGTTTGTTGTTGCATCTAAGTGAGCGAACGTTGTAGCTGGTGCTGGATCCGTATAGTCATCGGCTGGTACATATACCGCTTGGATAGACGTGATAGACCCTTTATTTGTAGAAGTAATACGCTCTTGTAATTGACCCATTTCTGTTGCAAGTGTCGGTTGGTAACCTACCGCAGATGGCATACGACCAAGAAGGGCAGATACTTCAGAACCTGCTTGCGTGAAACGGAAGATGTTATCGATGAACAATAGTACGTCTTGTCCTTGCTCATCACGGAAATGTTCAGCCATTGTTAAACCTGTTAATGCAACACGTTGACGTGCTCCAGGTGGCTCATTCATTTGTCCGAATACCATCGCAGTTTTCTTAATTACGCCAGAATCGCTCATTTCGTGGTATAAATCGTTACCCTCACGAGTACGCTCACCTACACCAGCGAATACAGAGATACCACCGTGTTCTTGGGCGATGTTGTTAATTAATTCCTGAATTAATACAGTTTTACCTACACCGGCACCACCGAATAGACCGATCTTACCACCCTTAATGTAAGGAGCAAGTAAGTCTACTACTTTAATACCAGTTTCAAGAATTTCTACTTTAGTAGATAATTCTTCGAATGCAGGTGCTTGACGGTGAATTGGATCACGGCGTACATCGGCAGGAACCTCACCATCTAAGTCAATTGCATCACCTAATACGTTAAATACGCGACCAAGTGTTGCATCACCAACTGGTACAGAGATTGCTTTACCAGTATCTTCTACTTCTGTACCACGAACAAGTCCGTCTGTGGAAGACATTGCAACTGTACGAACTGTATCATCACCTAAATGAAGTGCAACTTCAAATGTTAAGTTAATGCTTGTTCCGTTTTCGTTGCTTTGTTTTACCGTAAGGGCGTTGTAGATTTCTGGTAGCTTTCCGCCATCAAACTTAACGTCTACAACCGGACCCATGATTTGCGTAACGCGCCCTTTATTCATCGGGTTCCCTCCTAGCTTTCTTTTAATTAGCCAACTTGCTACGAGCAGTTAGCTTTTAATTTTTTATTGGTTTATAGCTTACGCGACTCTTTTGAAAGAGTCGCCTACGCTTTTTATTACTACTCTAACGCTGCTGCTCCACCAACGATTTCCGTAATTTCTTGCGTAATCGCTGCCTGACGCGCACGGTTGAATGAAAGTGTAAGTGAATCGATAACTTCCATCGCGTTGTCTGTAGCACTCTTCATTGCTGTCATACGCGCTGCGTGTTCACTTGCTTTACCGTCTAGTAATGCACCGTACACTAAGCTTTCTGCGTATTGTGGCAATAGTACTTTTAAAATTTCTTCTTCAGAAGGTTCGAATTCATAAGCTGTCGTCGGTTTGTCAGACGCCACATCAGTAAGCGGTAAAATTTTATTTTCCGTTACTTCTTGTGAAATTTTACTTACGTAATGGTTGTAGTAAATATACAGCTCATCATAAGCACCATCTGCAAACATCGCAATTGCTCGAGAAGCAAGATCTTTAATATCAGTAAATGATGGGTGGTCAGATAGTCCAACTACTTCATCAATGATATTAAAGCCGCGACGTTTTAAATAATCACGTCCTAGTCGGCCAAGCACAATAATTGAATATTGGTTTGAATCCATATTATGACGTTCACGAATTACGTTACTTACTGTACGTAATACGTTACTGTTATAACCACCTGCTAGTCCGCGATCAGATGTAATAACGATGTACCCTGTACGCTTTACAGGACGCGCATTTAGCATCGGATGATTAATTCCTTTACTTCCTTGCGCAATGCTCGCTACTACTTCTTGAATCTTTTCCATATACGGAACGAAAGATTTAGCATTTTGCTCTGCACGGTTTAACTTAGATGCAGATACCATCTCCATTGCTTTCGTAATTTGACTCGTTTTCTTTGTCGAGTTAATCTTCGCTTTTATATCGCGTAAAGATGCCACAGGTTTTCACCACCTTTTTTCCGGAAGTTGGCACGATTAGTAAGAATTCTCTTCCTAATCTACGTTGCAAGATATTCTTGCTCATGATTGAAGGAAAAGAATAGGTGCACCTACTCTTTTCCTTTACATAACCGTCAGCAATCTCAAAACTTGAGATGCCTTTTATATATTATCTAGCTCCAGTGGCTTGAACGAGCCTCTGGAGCTTTTATTCATTACTCAGAAGCTACGAATACTTTTTTAAATCTATTAATAGCTGCTGCAAATTTGTCGTCATCCGCAAGTTTCTTAGTTGTGCGGATTTCTTCTAATAAGTCAGTCGCATTAGAATCTAACCAAGCATGGAATTCTTCTTCGAAACGAGTGATATCTACTACTGGGATATCATCTAGGAATCCACGTGTTAAAGCGTAAAGAATGATAACTTGTTTCTCTACACGTAATGGTTTGTGTAATCCTTGTTTTAATACCTCAACAGTACGAGCACCACGGTTTAGTTTCGCTTGAGTTGCTTTATCAAGGTCAGAACCGAACTGAGCGAACGCTTCTAACTCACGGTAAGATGCAAGGTCAAGACGAAGTGTACCTGATACTTTACTCATTGCTTTAATCTGAGCAGATCCACCTACACGAGATACAGAAGTACCCGCATCGATTGCTGGACGTACGCCAGAGAAGAATAGGTCAGATTGTAAGAAGATTTGTCCATCCGTAATAGAAATTACGTTTGTTGGGATGTAAGCTGATACGTCCCCTGCTTGTGTTTCGATGAAAGGTAGTGCAGTTAAAGAACCGCCGCCTCTTGCATCACTTAATTTTGCTGCACGCTCTAATAAGCGAGAATGTAAGTAGAATACATCCCCTGGATATGCTTCACGACCTGGAGGACGACGTAATAGTAATGAAAGCTCACGGTAAGCCGCTGCTTGTTTTGATAAGTCATCATATACTACTAATACGTGTTTACCATTGTACATGAACTCTTCACCCATTGTTACACCAGCATAAGCAGCTAAGTATAATAATGGAGCTGGTTGAGAAGCTGATGCAGTTACAACGATTGTGTAATCTAATGCACCGTGCTTACGTAGTGTTTCTACTACGTTACGTACAGTTGATTCTTTTTGTCCGATAGCTACATAGATACAAATCATATCTTCATCTTTTTGGTTAATGATTGTATCAAGTGCAACTGCTGTTTTACCTGTTTGACGGTCACCAATGATTAACTCACGTTGACCACGGCCAATTGGTACAAGAGCATCGATCGCTTTAATACCTGTTTGAAGTGGCTCATGAACAGATTTACGATCCATTACACCTGGTGCTGGACTTTCGATTGGACGAGTGTTTGTTGTATTGATTGGGCCTAAACCATCAACTGGTTGACCTAATGGGTTTACAACACGACCGATTAGTTCTTTTCCTACTGGTACTTGCATGATGCGACCAGTACGACGAACTTCGTCACCTTCACGAATTTCTGTGTAAGGTCCTAAAATAATGATACCTACGTTGTTTTCCTCTAAGTTTTGTGCTAGTCCCATAACGCCGTTAGAGAACTCTACAAGTTCACCAGCCATAACGTTATCAAGACCATGAGCACGCGCAATACCGTCACCAACTTGGATAACTGTACCAACATCACTAACTTCGATTTCAGACTGATAGTTCTCGATTTGTTGCTTTATCAGTGCGCTAATTTCTTCAGCTCTGATGCTCATGTGCTTCACCCCTATCTATTCTTCATTAATTCACGCTGAATACGTGCTAATTTTCCTTGTAAGCTTCCGTCGTAAATGCGATTTCCAATACGTACTTTAATGCCGCCTAGTAAATCTTCATCTACAACATTTTTTACGCGAATTGCATCTTTTCCCGTTCTCTTTGCAAATGCTTCTGCAATGTTAAGCTTCTCTTCTTCTGATAGAAGACGAGTAGAATATACAGTTGCGTCGGCTACGTTACGTTCTTCATTAGCAAGAACAACATATTCATCTGCAATTTCAGGTAAGATATCAATGCGTTTGTTATCAATTAAAATATATAACGTATTTAAAATAGATTCAGAAACAGATCCGAATACGTTCGCAAGAAACGTTTTCTTCTGCTCTTTTGAAATGTTCGGTTGCGTTAAAAAGCTATGTAGTTCTCCGTTCTTTACATAAACGTTTTGTACAAGGCGTAATTCCTCTTCAAACATTTCTAATACGTGTTTTTCTTTTGCAATTTTAAAAAGAGCGACAGCATAACGTTTTGCTACAATCCCATTGCTCATCGCGCTTCTCCTACTTCTTTAATATAATCGCGAATTAACTTAACTTGATCTTCTTCTTTTAACTCTTTTTCAATTACTTTAGAAGCAATTTGAACAGATAAAGAAGCGACTTGTTCTTGTAAAGCAGCAATCGCTTGCTCTTTTTCGCGTTGAATTTCTTGTACAGCAGATGCTTTAATTGATTCTGCTTCTTCTTTCGCAGCAGCAACAATAACATCTTTTTGATCTACAGCTTGTTTTTTCGCTCTTTCGATTAACTCTTGTGCTTCAACACGCGATTGTTTTAACATTTCACGTTGTTCTTCTACTAATTTCTTCGCTTCAGCGTTACTTCTTTCTGCAGCGTCGATTTCATTAGTAACATGCTCTTCACGCTCTTTCATAATTCCCATTAAAGGGCCCCACGCGAATTTGCGTAGCATTACTAATAGAAGTAAGAAAATGAACAATGTATAAGCAATCGTTCCAAATGGAATGGAAGCCCCTAATAATAAAGTTGGCACAAGGATTCACTCCCTTCAAAATATCTAAATTGATCATATGAAAAAAAAAGACATACGTTTCGTTCATAAAGCAATGGCGAAGAAAGTTCGGAAAAACACTCTTCGCCATCTATGTAAGGGGAGTCTCCCTTATTTGTTCATTACGATGAATGCAATAACTACACCGATGATTGGAAGTGCCTCAACTAAAGCAACCCCGATGAACATAATTGTTTGAAGCGCGCCTTTTAATTCTGGTTGACGAGCAACACCTTCGATTGTACGTGATACGATAAGACCGTTACCAATACCTGCACCTAATGCTGATAAACCAATTGCAATTGCAGCTGCGATTACACCTAAACTCATTTAATTTGTCCTCCTTTGTATTATAAAAAAATAAATTTTTTCTTACTTAAATTATATTAATGGTCATGGCTTACTTTATGAGCCATATAAACCATCGTTAACATAACGAAAATAAATGACTGGATTGATCCAACGAATACACTGAATCCCATCCATGCTAACATTGGTACAAGCGCACCTAATGCTCCAAGGAATGATGCCCCGCCTAACTTAGCAAGTAATCCTAATAAGATCTCACCTGCATAAATGTTACCGAATAAACGAAGACCTAACGTTAATGTGTTAGCAAACTCCTCAATAACCTTTAATGGGAATAAGAATTTCATAGGTTGGAAATAACCTTTTACGTATTCTTTCGTACCCTTCATCTTAATTCCATAATAATGGGTGAGGGTAACTACCATCACGGCTAATGTTAATGTAACTGCTGGATCAGACGTTGGTGATCTCCACCATGCAATATGTTCGCCAGCCTCAACTGTTGAATACATGAATGGTAAACCAAGGAAGTTCGATACGATGATAAACATGATAAGCGTAACGCCAAGCGTTAAGAAACGTCCACCTGTTTTCCAGTCCATCGTACTATTGATAATCCCTTTCACGAAGTCAAACACCCATTCCATGAAGTTTTGCATCCCGGTTGGGCGAAGGGCTAAACTGCGAGTTCCGATAACAGCGATTAAGAAAACTATAACTGCTGCTACAGTAACCATCATAACTGATGACAAATCGAACGTTAAACCTAGAAATTTAACTAATTTACCGTGTTCCACTAGTAATTCACCTCTCTTCCCTGCTCTTATACTCTAAATAAAGAAAATCTATGATCATGACAAGGTATCCTGTCAGCAATCCTACACCTAGGCCCCACATCGCGATTAACTCTTGATATTTGGCTGCAAATAAAATTAATAATCCAATCGTGGCGAATCTCGAATATGTACTTACCGCTGTCGCCTTAAACTTCACGTTTTCTCCATTTGTTACGCGATCCAACAGCTTGTCTGTTCTACGTGCAATGATGCGCAAACTAAGAAAACTGAAAATCGTTCCGATAATCAGCCCAAGAAATACATCCTTGTAAGAGGTGAATCCCCATCCTAGCACTAGAAGCGCAAGCAAGTAGTACATATATTTCTTTTGTCTTTGGACAAGTCCATGTACGTCTATCATCATTGCTCTCCCGAATAGTAATGTCGAATGAGTCGAATCATTGCGTATATCCCTGTTCCTAATCCGAGTAATAACCCTATAATAAGAAACAATGGAAACGTTCCAACCTTACTATCAATCCACTGCCCACCAAAGATTCCAATAAGAATAGAACCGACTAACTGAGCAAGAATACCTGACATTAAAGCATAAGCTTTTATATGGCTGCGATCGTTTTTTTGCAAGGATTCATCCCTCCAATATGTAACCCTCATTCACGATGTGTTAATAATAACTCATTTTTTTGCATAAATCCTATACAAATTAAAAAGTTTACATTTTCGTCACGGAATAGATGTATTTTTGTCACTGAAAGCCCTACCATCTATCCCCGTTGTTAGCATACAATAGGGTATTAACAGTGTCAACGAGAAATCGTAAAAAATCAAAAAATTTGAGTATTAGTCATTTCCTCCCAAAAATGAAAACGTTCCCCTTCTAAATACTGGTTAGAGATATGCAATTTCTAGCAGTTTTCTCATTATAATAGAAGGAAATGTTCACAAGTTTGTCACTATTATATTTTTACGATATAACGCTTTCCTTCCATAATATAGTGCTCTTTAGACGTAAGACTTCTATATTATATGTGGTGTGTATTCAACTTATGTTGTATATACTATGTATATTTATCCCCCCTCCCCTACCTCATCATAGTACAAAAAAACGAGAGGGAAATCCCCTCTCGTCAGTTGTCTTACTTCGTTCCGAATAAACGGTCACCAGCATCACCAAGACCTGGTACTACATATCCGTGATCATTTAATTTCTCATCTAATGCTGCTACATAAATATCAACATCAGGATGTTCTTCTTGTACTACTTTTACTCCTTCTGGAGCTGCAACGATACACATTAATTTAATTTGTTTTGCACCGCGCTTTTTCAGAGAGTTAATTGCTTCAGCTGCAGAACCACCTGTTGCTAGCATCGGATCTAGTACGATAAAGTCACGTTCTTCTACATCCGTTGGAAGTTTCACATAGTATTCTACCGGTTGTAACGTTTTAGGGTCACGGTATAAACCAACGTGTCCTACTTTTGCTGCTGGAATTAATTTCAGAATTCCATCAACCATTCCTAAACCTGCACGTAAAATCGGAATTAAACCAAGCTTTTTACCAGCGATCACTTTTGTTGTCGCTTTGCTTACAGGTGTTTCAATTTCAATGTCTTTAAGTGGAAGATCGCGAGTAATTTCGAAAGCCATTAAACTTGCTACTTCGTCCACTAATTCACGAAAATCTTTCGTACCTGTATTCTTATCGCGAATATATGTAATCTTATGTTGAATTAACGGGTGATCAAATACATACAGTTTTCCCATGTGAATCTCTCCTTTAGATGATATTCATGCGTTTGCACGCTTTTTTACACTATTTACGATTGTAAAGAAAACGCTACTAATATTCAAGGGCAAATTTGGCAAAATCATGATTTTACGATGAATCTATCTAGTATCTTTACCAATTATGGGAGCTGTATCCTTCATTATATCGCCAAAATTTATTCATCATTTGTATACATACTTAAAGAACAATATATGTCCAAAAAAAAAACTGCCAAAACAATTACGTCTCAGCAGTCTTCTTTAATCTATTATAGGTCTGTGTACATTGGGAATTTGCTCGTTAACGCTTCTACACGCTTACTTGCTTCTTCTAATGCAGCTTCATTTTCATGATTTTTTAATGTGTAAGCAATAAGTGACGCAATTTCATCCATTTCTTCTAAACCGAAACCACGAGATGTTACAGCTGCCGTACCGATACGTACACCGCTTGTTACAAATGGGCTTGCTGTTTCAAATGGAATTGTATTTTTGTTCACTGTAATACCAACTTCATCTAACACGTGCTCTGCTACTTTACCTGTGATTTCTAAGTTACGAACATCAATCAGGATTAAATGATTGTCTGTTCCACCAGAAACAAGTGTAAGTCCTTCTTTTTGAAGACCTTCAGCTAAGCGATTCGCATTATTAATGATATTTTGTGCATATGTTTTAAAATCATCTTGTAGTGTCTCACCAAATGCAACAGCTTTTGCAGCGATTACGTGCATAAGTGGACCACCTTGAATACCAGGGAAGATTGATTTATCAATTTGTTTTGCAAATTGCTCTTCACATAAAATCATACCACCACGTGGACCACGTAATGTTTTATGTGTTGTCGTTGTAACGAAATGCGCGTGTGGTACTGGGTTTGGATGTAAACCAGCAGCTACTAAACCAGCGATATGTGCCATATCAACCATAAAGTATGCACCCACTTCATCTGCAATCTCACGGAATCGTTTGAAATCGATAACACGAGGATATGCACTTGCACCTGCAACGATTAATTTTGGTTTATGTTCTTTCGCTTTTGCTAATACATCATCGTAATTAATACGGTGAGATTCAGCATCCACGCCATATTCTACGAAATTATATTGTACTCCACTGAAGTTAACAGGGCTTCCGTGTGTTAAGTGACCACCATGAGATAAATTCATACCAAGTACTGTATCGCCTTGCTCTAAAATCGTAAAGTATACTGCCATGTTCGCTTGTGCACCAGAATGTGGTTGAACATTTACATGCTCTGCACCAAAAATTTCTTTCGCGCGGTCACGTGCGATATCTTCCACTACGTCTACGTGCTCACAGCCACCATAGTAACGTTTTCCAGGATATCCCTCAGCATACTTATTCGTTAAAACAGAACCTTGCGCCTCCATTACTGCTTCACTTACGAAGTTTTCCGAAGCAATTAACTCAATCTTTGAACGCTGTCTTCCTAGTTCTGCCTCAATTGCAGCAAATACCTTTTCATCTTGACGTTTTAAATGATCCACCAAAATCCCCCTTTTCTGAACGAATTACATCGATTCCCAATAGTTTTTTCTCATTTATTCAGAAAAAACGAAAATTCAGGTTGTAATTCTTTCGAACCTTCATGTTTTCAACTACATTCTAACATGACTTTCTATATCATAAAAGAAAAAAAAGACCGAAAATCGGTCTTTTCTTTCTTCTATTATAAAGTCAGACTACATACCTTTTATCTTTCGATATAAAGCTATTATGCGACTTTATAATTTTTCATGTCTAACGGCAAGTTATAGTCTCTTCCTTCGCCGCATAAACAGCACGTGCTCCACCAATTAGTTTTCCACGTGTCGTTGCCATCGTTACATGCGCACTTCCAATTTCCTTCACACCTGTACGAACCGGAACAGCTACATGCTTTAAATGCATACCAATAAATGTATCACCAATATCCATTCCTGCATCTGCTTTAATAAACTCAATTACTACCGGATCTTTCAAATTGTGATACGCATATGTTGCTAATGCACCACCTGCTGATCTAACAGGCGTAACTGTTACAATTTCAAATTGATATTTCATCGCCAACTCTCTCTCAACTACTAAAGCACGGTTTAAATGCTCGCAACATTGAAACGCCAACTCAATACCTGTTTGTTCTTGAAATTGTTTTAACTCAGAAAAAATCGCCTCTGCTACTTCCATCGTTCCTGATGTCCCAATTCTTTCTCCTAGCACTTCGCTCGTGCTACACCCCACTACAAAAATTTGTCCACTTTGTAATGAAGCTTGTTCTTGGAAATCAGCAAGCGAAATTTGTAACTGTTCTCTTACCTTTACGATTTCTGTCATTACGCCTCTTCCTTTCACAGGTTGGTTCACCAAATTATATTTCATACTACTTCTAGTTAGAATCTATTACTTTGTTTCGTATGTTTTAATTTTCCCTACGCGGTTTTCGTGACGACCACCTTCATAGTCAGTTGTTAACCAAATTTTTGCGATGTCACGTGCTAGACCTGCACCAATTACACGCTCGCCCATTGCTAACATGTTCGTATCATTATGCTCTCTCGTTGCTTTCGCACTGAAAGTATCATGAACTAATGCACAACGAATACCATTTACTTTGTTTGCTGCAATTGACATACCGATGCCTGTCCCACAAACTAAAATACCACGATCTACCTCGCCATTCGCTACCATTTCCGCTGCTGGAAACGCAAAATCAGGGTAATCAACAGAACCAGCTTCACATTCACAACCTAAATCAATATATTCAATATTTAACTCTTCTAATAAACTTACAAGTTCTTTACGGATATTCATACCGCCGTGATCAGATGCTACTACTACTTTCATTTTTACCCCTCCAAAGTTTCAATCAATTATCTTCATTTCTCACTCGTTACCTTAACGGAACGAAGTAATCTCCAATATCGTATTATACACGAAACATCAACCTTCTGAATGTTTTTTCAGTAAAGTTTGTACAAGTTTTTCCATCTCTTCTAACGTTTCTTTATAAATAGAAAGTGAACCGCCAAATGGATCTGAAATATCCTTACTTATCCCCTCAGTTACTCCATATAATGTATCCACTTTCTTTTCAACACTCGGATAATGCCCAAGTACAATTTGCTTATGGTTTTCCGTCATTGTTACTACAATATCTGCCCAATCAATCAAAGCTTCATTTATCTGTTGCGAAGCATGATCGATTGTAATTCCCTTTTCAGCTAAAGCTTCCTTTGCATATATCGACGCATCACTTCCAGGATAGGCGAAAACACCAGCAGATTGCACTTCAAACTTCCCTTCTCCATGATGACGAAGTAACGCCTCAGCCATCGGGCTACGGCATGTATTTCCAGTGCAAATAAATAACACTCGTTCCATCCAAACCCACCCCTTTTCTTCTTTTTCCTATCTTTCATCATAACGTACATAAGAATAGAACAAAAGAAATGTGAATATACGAAAGGCGCATTTCTCTTATATTTTTTCTAAGAAAAATGCGCCTTATCCACATATATGTGAAACCCTATTTCCAAGTGCCTAGAGTATTTTAACATACATAGCAAGCGTACTACAAAACAAAAGAAGGAATCCATTTCATATGAAACGGATTCCTCTTATACAATAATTATTTCATTGTAACTTTCATTACTTCTGTTGAACCTTTTGTAGCTGTTACGCCTACAGTTGTTTTAATAGACTCAGCTGCATCTGTGTTTGTAATAACGATTGGAGTAATTGTACTTTTCGCTTTTTCACGGATTAATTCTAAGTCGAATGAGATTAATTTATCTCCAGCTTTTACAGCTTGGCCTTCAGAAACGTGAGCTTCGAAACCTTCGCCTTCCATTTTTACAGTTTCTAATCCAACGTGGATTAAAATTTCTGTACCGTTTTTCGCTTTAATTCCTACAGCATGTTTTGTGTGGAATAATTGTACGATTTCACCATCAACTGGAGATACAACTAGACCTTCAGTAGGATCGATTGCAACACCTTCACCCATCATACGACCAGCGAATACTGGATCTGGTACTTCTTCAATATTTTTCACTGCTCCAGTTAATGGAGCTACGATTGTTTCTTCATTTGTTTTTGAACCAAAACCGAATAATTTTTTAAACATAGGATAGTCCTCCTCATAATTTACCTAAAAGTTTATAGGGCAATCCCTAGTAAAACTCGGGATACATGTAAGACTTCATACTTCGAATATTATACTGTAAAAACGCTTTCGAAATAAATTACGTCATTACTAATAGACTCTTATTGTAGCTCTTTGCAAAATTCCAGTCAATTCTGATTGTCTGAATAACAATAAGAAGTTAACTTCTACTTATATTTTCTCTTTTTTTACCCGACTTGTCTAGAGGTCTTTACTACATTTTGCTTTTTGTCGCTAATTTGTAAAATTATTTTCAAACTTTTTTCGAAACCTACTTGACTAAAGTAAGTAACTATTTTATTATTACTTACATAAGATAAGTTAATAACTTTTAGGAGGGTTTTTGAAATGATGGATGTCGGTCTTCTTATTATTCGTCTTATTATAGGTATTACATTCATGGGTCATGGTGCTCAAAAACTATTTGGTTGGTTCGGCGGTTACGGTTTAAAAGGAACAGGCGGCTGGATGGAGTCAATCGGTTTACGTCCTGGTGTATTCATGGCATTTATGGCTGGCGCAACTGAATTATTAGGTGGCTTCTTATTCGCATCAGGTATTTTCACTGCAATTGGTTCATTATTTATCGTTGGAACAATGTTAATGGCAATCTTCACTGTTCACGGAAAAAATGGTTACTGGGTAACACAAAACGGATATGAATACAATTTAATGTTAATCGCTGTTGCTGTCGGAGTAGCTTTAATCGGACCTGGGGCATACGTTTTATTATAATTTTTATCTTGAATTCGAGATTATTTAGACGGAACTTACTTCGATCACAATGAAGTAAGTTCTTTTTATGTAATAAAAATATTATTTTCAGCAGGAGTTTTCCACTAACATCTTGTAAACAAACAATAAGTCGTCATATTTAGAAAGGGGATTTTACGCATGTTATCCATTAATCCAAATGAACAAACGGAAAAAGAGAATTACAAATTATTAACGGGAAGTATCATTCCACGCCCTGTCGCATTCGTTACTTCTGTAACAAAAGACGGCGTATTAAACGGAGCACCGTATAGCTATTTCAATATTGTCGCTGCTAATCCACCACTTATCTCAGTTTCTGTACAACGAAAAGCAGGAACACCGAAAGATACTTCTCGAAACGCAATCGAAAAGGGTGAGTTTGTCGTACATATTTCTGATGAATCTTACGTAGAAGCAATTAACGAAACAGCGGCTAACCTCCCGCCAAATGAAAGCGAAATTGAACTAGCAAAACTAACACCAATTGAAAGTGATGTTATCTCCGTTCCAGGTGTAAAAGAAGCAAATATTCGAATGGAGTGCGTACTAGAACGCGCAATCCCTCTTGGCGGAACAGAAGACTCACCAGCTTGCGATCTACTAATCGGACGCGTCGTTCGTTTCCACGTCGCAGAACACCTATACGAAAACGGCCGCATTCATGCAGAAGGACTAAAACCAGTAAGCCGTCTAGCAGGACACAACTACGCAAAACTAGGAGAACAATTTGAATTGGTAAGGCCTATCTAAAAGTGGAAGTGGCCCGCTTAGCTCTGACCGGCTAAGGTTCTCTCGCACAAAAGGTGCTTTTTACCTTTCGTGCGGGAGGTTGTTAGATGCGAAGAGCTAGTCGCTGGAACCGGACATATCTAAAAGCGGAGGCGGCTCGTTCAGAATCGCAGGGCATTGGAGCTCTCGACCTTGAAGTGCTTTTTGCTTCGAGCGAGAGAGCGAATGTAACTCAATTACTTCCATCACTCAAACATCAAATCCCCTGCTATTTAGCAAGGGATTTTATCATTGTAATTCTTCCTTTTTTTCCTCTAAAGTAGATACTTTCTCTTTTTTCGGTTTCCCAAGCTTAATTACTAAGAAATATAGGGAAAGCAATGTAATAAGAAAAACGATTATAAACGGATACGGAGAATAAAAGGCACGCGCTGCCTCCGTTTTTCCCGCAACAAACTTCAATGACTCAATATCTAAAAACTCAGCAAACATTTGTACACCGAGCATACTAAACCAAAAAACAAAAAAACTAATAATAATACCAAAAACTTGCTTCAATCTCGTCATTCATCTCATCCTTTCTATATCTATAATTTTTTAGCGCAATCAGTATAGTATAAATAAAACTATGCACAGAAAGGAGCTATCTTACCATTCGCGAATTAACTTCATCCAACCTAAAATTGAAATTTGCAAAATAATACCCCAAATAACAAGCCGTATTAACCACCTAGGGAAAAAAGTTAAAAATCGAATATACCATTCCAATAATTTATTCATAACTCCCTCCTATTTAAAATTATATAGGAAAAAGGAGATATAATCCAAATCCAACGAGAATGATACCACCTACTATCTCGCCATATGTGCCGAGCATATCTTTTGCATGTCTACCAATTAATAAACCAATCCACGCTAATAACATACTAACAAATCCAAAAAGTAATATCGTAATAATTGTCTGCGCCCCGTAAATACCAAGACTAAGGCCTACTGAAAAACTATCTATACTAACGCCAAATGCAAATACGAATAAACTAATTCCAATAGGGGCCGTTCTAGTCTCTTCATTCTCCAAAATAGATGAATACACAATATAGAATCCTAGTCCAATTAATAAAATAGCACCTGCAAAATGTGCAATGTCTCCATACTGTTCTGATAAAAAACGACCTAATACCATCCCTATAAATGGCATGATAATATGAAATATCCCTATAGTCATACCGATATACAGGATTTGTCTTAACTTTAAGGTCATCATCCCCATACCAAGACTCACCGAGAACGCATCCATCCCTAAAGCGAATGCCATAATTATTAAAGGTATTAGCTGTTCAAACGTCATTCATGTCCCTCCTCGGACGTGCTACTTCAAAATATGCTTATCCGAGGAGAAATATTCGGTTTGCTAATCGTACCTTACGATTCAGTAATAACCTGATGGCCTGCCGCTTTCGTTAAGCGATTCATAATGGCATTCCCTATTCCTTCATTCGGGAATGATTCACTAAAAATAACATCCACTTCACTTGCATCAAACGTTCTAAGTACATCATATAATTTAGTCGCAACGCTAGCTAAATCGCTTCGAACACCACAAGATAATACAACATCCGCGCTATATACATGCTGATATTCTTCCGTCGTTAATACACCTACTTTAAATCCTTCTTCCTTTTTCTTATCCACAATAAGCTGAATAAATTCACGTGAGCCCTCAACAATACTAAGCGGCGCTTTCGGTGCATAATGTGTATATTTCATTCCAGGTGATTTCGGTTTTTCCTTCTCATCCTTTAAAGCCGGATCTAAAGAAACAGTACCGATTACCGCTTCTAATTGTTCTTTCGTAATCCCACCTGGGCGTAATATCGTTGGAACCTCGCTCGTACAATCAATTACAGTCGATTCAACACCTACTCCCGTCGCACCACCATCTACAATACCTGCAATTTTCTCATTTAAATCTTCATATACGTGAGAAGCTAGTGTCGGACTTGGGCGCCCAGAGCGATTCGCACTCGGTGCTGCAACAGGCACATTTGCCTCTTCAATAAGAGCAAGCGCTACTGGATGATCAGGCATTCTTACTCCAACCGTATTAAGTCCTGCCGTCACCTTCTCTGAAATCCCTTCTTTTCTAGGTAAAATAATTGTTAACGGGCCTGGCCAAAAATGCTCCATTAACTTCTCTGCAACTGGCGGGATTTCTTTCACAATCCCATCTAACTGTGATTTTGTACCGATGTGGACAATAAGTGGATTATCACTCGGTCTTCCTTTCGCTTCAAAAATTTTCGCGATTGCTTCATCATTCATCGCGTTTGCACCTAGTCCATATACCGTTTCTGTAGGGAAGGCAATCGCCTCATTTTCCCTTAATAATTTTGCTGCTTCTTGTAACTGTGGATAATATTTTTTTCTTTCCACAACATTATCCACAACCCACATATTTGTATGCATTTTTTCCCACGTCCTTTTCTACCCTGAAATACTTGTCTATTTTTAGTTTACTATGAGATTTATCCAAAAGACAAACAAGGTTTATCCACAAAATGTGGATAAACCTAATTAATCCGTGGATAACTTTGTGAATAGCTGACAATTTAGTATTATTGCATTTGGCTCTTTTATATTTTTACAAAAGTGTTCTAACTGTCGAATTCCCTCTGGTACGTTTTCTTTCTCTATAGTAACAAAGTCAAAAAACTGAAAGATTGTTATAGATTGTGGATGATTTGTTAGTAAGTACAATTGTCGAATATTTTTTTCGTTCATATACTGCAAAAACATTTCAAAAAAATATAAGAAAGTCTGTTTATCCACATTAGGTGTGAATAAACAAGAACGAATCAGTGCGTGTTCTTCACTTTGTTCATATCCGATGACAGCCCGTATTTCTTCCGCCTCTTCCAAAATCATAAATTGCGCGTACAACTCATTTATTTTATCATCTTTTTTATTAGCTTGTCCGAAAAAAGAATGCAATCTTTCCACATCTGTTTTCGTAGCAAAATATACTTTCTTCATAGTAAATCCCTCCTCTTTGTTATATATGAGAAGGGACCTACTAATAGTACTATTTAGAGAATAAAGATGTAAAAGCTTCTACAATAAATAACTTAACTTCTGGCTTTTCTTCTTCCTCCTCTACTTTTACATACTCATTTTGTTTTTCTTGCTTTTGTTCCACAGGTTTCTCCACTTTTTCCACAGCTTTTGTTTCTTCTTTACTTACAGGTTGTTCTTCTACTTTTGTTTCATTTTTTACTACTTTCTTTTCAGAAGCTGTTACTTTTTTTGCGACTTCCTGCTTTACAGCTTTCTTTTCTTTCACCTCATCCTCTTTTTTCTCTTCTGTATTTACTACTTCTTCATCATCTATTTTTTTTACTTGCTCCTCTTCAGGAGATTCAGCCTTCACAACATGTTCTTCTTTCCTTACAGCTGTACCACTTGAAAAATCTAAGAAACACATCGGTGGAAATAATACACACCACCAGTTTGCCCCTTCCCCTTCCCCAATTGTAATCAATACCGCCTCATATTCCCCTGCTGGATAAATAAAATTACCATATACCTTTGTAGGGAACTTTACATTCTTACTAAATTTCACTTGAAATGAATCTTTACTTCCTTCTTTTTTCAACGTATTTGCCACTGTTTTTTCGATTTCTGGAATATGACTTTGAATGACTTTACGTGCCTCTTCAAATGAAGTTAAATCTGCTACCCATCCATCAATTTGTGCTTTTACTTCATCACGCACTTTGCGCTTTAAAGCCTGATCTTTATCTGAATCACTATTTGCTAAAATCCGTAATCGAACGGCCTCTTTCGGAATAACTGAAGGCCCTTTCGCATCAGCTTTCATATATCCAAACTGCACAAGCAACTGTGCACCAATTAATAATAGAAGAAGATAAGCAATAACTTGTTTTTTCATTTCCTCCACCGTCCCTTCTACAAACAGTGTGGACAGACTTTCATCTTTCTAAACTATTAAATTCAAAATCTATATAAATTTTTCCACAAAAAAATAGAGTAAGGTGTGAACCTTACTCCATCTCTGCAAATACCATACGATCTTTTCCATTAATATCAAAAACAACCTCAACATGAGCATGTGGAAAAGCTTGTTGTAACAACCCTTTTACATCCTCACCTTGCCCTACTCCAATTTCAAATGCCACAATTGCTTTCTTCTGCAACACATTCGGCAACTCTTCCATAAAACGGCGATAGAAATCTAATCCGTCTTCACCGCCAACAAGTGCTCTCTTTGGCTCATGCTCTTTCACCACAGGAGAAAGGCCACGCCAATCCTCTTCCGGTATATATGGAGGGTTTGAAACAACAACATCTAACTTTTGACCTGTTTTATAAAATGGTGACAATAAATCACCATGATAGAACGTTACTTCTGCGCCCAAAGTTTTTGCATTTTCTTTTGCAACTTCAATTGACTCTTGTGCAATATCTACTGTATACACATGAAGATTTTTATTTTCTAAAGCAAGCGTAATAGAAATCGCTCCACTACCTGTACCAATGTCCGCCACATGTAGTTTCTCATCGCCAAAATGACGCTCGATTCTTTCTAACACTCCCACTATAAGCTCTTCTGTTTCCGGTCTGGGTATTAATACTTCTTCATTCACAAAGAACGACCGTCCATAAAACATTTCATAACCAATCATATATTGAATAGGAATACCTTCTACATGCTTGTGAATAAACTCCGTAAAACTCGTTTCTTGTTCCACAGTTATTTCTTCACGCATATTCATGAGCATTCCCGTTCTGTTCGTCTTTAATACATGACAAAGGACAAGTTCTCCCGCATTTTCATCTCGTCCATTTCCCTGTAAAAAAGAAGAAGCCCATTTCAGGGCTTCATAGACACGCATTACTCAGCTGCCTCCATCTTTTGAGCCTGATCTTCCATCACTAAGGCATTGATGAAATCATCTAACTTACCTTGTAAGATTTGATCTAGCTTTTGAATCGTTAAACCGATTCGATGGTCTGTAACGCGGTTTTGCGGGAAATTATACGTACGAATACGCTCTGAACGATCACCCGTACCAACAGCTTGTTTACGGTTTTGATCATACTCAGCTTGCGCTTCTTGTCTAAACTTATCATAAACACGTGCGCGTAATACTTTCATCGCTTTTTCTTTATTCTTGATTTGTGATTTCTCATCCTGACACGATACAACTACACCAGTCGGTAAATGCGTTAAACGTACCGCTGACATCGTTGTATTAACACTTTGTCCACCAGGACCACTAGAAGCAAACGTATCAACACGAACATCTTTTTCATGAATACTAATTTCTACTTCTTCTGCCTCTGGTAATACAGCTACAGTTGCTGTAGATGTATGAATACGTCCACCAGATTCCGTTTCAGGAACACGTTGTACACGGTGAGCACCATTCTCGAATTTCAGCTTCGCGAACGCACCTTTACCGTTAATCATAAAGATAATCTCTTTATATCCACCTAACTCTGTATAGCTCGCTTCGATAATTTCAGTTTTCCAACCTTGTACCTCAGCATAACGGCTATACATACGATATAAATCACCAGCAAATAAAGCGGCCTCGTCACCACCAGCAGCACCACGAACCTCAACGATAACGTTTTTATCATCATTAGGGTCTTTTGGAACAAGTAAAATTTTCAGACGCTCTGACAATTCTTTATCTTGCCCTTCTAATTCAGAAACCTCTTCTTTTACCATGTCACGCATATCAGCGTCTAACTTATCTTCTAACATTGCTTTTGCATCTCTTAATTGCTCACGAACATCTTTATACTCACGGTACACCTCTACCGTTTCCTGCATATCAGATTGTTCCTTTGAATACTCACGAAGCTTATTCGTATCACTAATAACCTCTGGATCACTTAACAATTCATTTAACTTCTCATAACGATCTTCTACAGCCTGCAAACGATCTAACACACCATTCACCTCTACATCCTAGTATCTAATACAAATAGTATATGGTACTTAATCAAAAAAACGCAAATTATATTTAAAAGCGTAAGCGGCTTGCTCAGAATCGCAGGACATTGGAACTCTCGACCTTGAAGCGCTCTTTGCTTCGAGCGAGAGAGTGAAATGGCCGGAGATTCTAGCCGCTGGAGCTAGATAATATTTAAAAGCGCAAGCGGCTTGCTCAGCTCTGACTGCTAAAGTTCTTAGCTGTACGAAGAGCTGGCCACCAATCTTCATCTATTTTCGAAAAAAACCCGCTCTACATAGCGAGTTTCATTTATCTTTGTTTTGTAGGTACTGCATGACAATGACGACAACGTGGTTCATACGATTCTGAAGCCCCAACTAAAATAATTGGATCATCAAATGCCGCTGGTTCTCCATCGATTAAACGTTGCGTACGACTTGCAGGAGATCCGCATGCAGAACACACTGCCTGCAACTTAGTTACATGTTCAGCAATCGCCATCAGCTGAGGAACTTGTCCAAATGGTAGACCACGGAAATCTTGGTCTAATCCAGCTACAATGACACGATAGCCACGATTTGCCAATACTTGCACCACTTCCACAATGTCCCCATCAAAAAATTGTACCTCATCGATTGCAATAACATCCATTTCTTCTGCTACATGGTTAAATATATCTTTTGAAGCTGAAACAGGAACTGCTTTAACCTTTAATCCATTATGTGATACAACATCTTCTTCACTATAACGATTATCAATACATGGTTTAAATACAATCGCATGTTGTTTCGCAAATTGCGTACGTCGTATACGGCGGATGAGCTCTTCTGATTTTCCAGAAAACATACTCCCGCAAATCACTTCAATCCAACCATTTTGATTCATTAAGTACATTGAGCTCTCCTTTCATCTACTTTCCTAATCCAAAGTAGGGTAAAGGTTTAATATTTTTGCAAAAAAAACAGACAAGCGAATACATACACTTGCCTGTTTTATGTTCTTTATTACTTGATACCGTATTTCTTATTGAAGCGGTCAACACGTCCGTCTGCAGTAGCAAACTTCTGACGTCCAGTGTAGAATGGGTGAGAATCAGAACTGATCTCAATTTTTAGTAATGGATAAGTGTTACCATCTTCCCACTCAACAGTTTCGCTAGAGCCTTTAGTAGACCCGCTTAAGAATTTGAAGCCTGTGTTCGTGTCCATAAATACAACTTTATTGTAATTTGGATGGATTCCTGCTTTCATTCTTTTCATCTCCTTCCGCCCTGAATCATTTTCGAAACAGAGTTTTTCATCTTCAGCTGCTTGCACAACTATATTGATGAAACACATATGATGAAATTATAACAAGGCTAACTCCATTTTGCAACTACCTGTTTTTGTCTTTTTAAAATTTAAAAGCGCAACCGGCTCGTTCAGAATCGCAGGACATTGGAGCTCTCGACCAAGAAGCGCTTTTTGCTTCGACCGAGAGAGCGAAATGGCCGGAGATTCTAGCTGCTGAAGCTGGATATAATTAAAAGCGCAAGCGGCTCTTTCAGAATCCGGGACACTTCAAACTCTCGACCCAAATATAATTTTTATCTCAAAAAATAAAATTTTTCCCATATATTACTCTCTCTAATATTCCCTTAAAAAACATAAAAAACTCGCTTACTACGAAATAAGCGAGTCCCAATCTTTTCCCTTTACTTAGTTGTTACATATCTTTTTGAGTCTGCAACAATGTTTTGTAAAAATTCTTCATTTGTCTTTGTTTGACGAAGTTTACGTAAGAAACCTTCGACAAAGTCTGGTGTATCACGCATTGTTTTACGAATACCCCATAGCTTGTCTAAATGTTCTTTCGGAATTAATAGATCTTCTTTACGTGTACCAGAACGGCGAATATCAATTGCCGGGAAGATACGACGCTCAGCTAATGAACGATCTAAGTGAAGTTCCATATTTCCAGTTCCTTTAAATTCTTCGTAAATTACATCGTCCATACGAGATCCTGTATCAACAAGCGCTGTTGCTAAAATCGTTAAGCTACCGCCTTCTTCAATATTACGTGCAGCTCCAAAGAAACGCTTCGGTCTATGGAAGGCAGCTGGGTCGATACCACCCGATAATGTTCTACCACTTGGTGGAATAACAAGGTTGTAAGCTCGCGCTAAACGGGTAATACTATCCATTAAAATGATAACATCTTTCTTGTGCTCTACAAGACGCATTGCACGTTCTAACACAAGTTCCGCTACTTTAATATGATTTTCTGGTACTTCATCAAAAGTAGAGCTTACAACATCTCCTTTAACAGAACGTTCAATGTCTGTTACTTCCTCTGGACGCTCATCAATTAAAAGTACAATTAATTCAGCTTCCGGATGATTTGTTGTAACACTGTGTGCAATTTCTTTTAATAGACTCGTTTTACCAGCCTTTGGAGGCGCGACAATTAAACCACGTTGTCCAAATCCAACTGGTGCGATTAAATCCATGATGCGTGTCGGTAACTTTTTCGGTTCCGTTTCCAATTTCATTTGGCGATCTGGGTATAATGGTGTTAATGCAGGGAAATGCACACGCTCTTTTGCTGACTCTGGATCATCTCCGTTTACAGCTTCAACTTGTAATAATCCAAAATAGCGTTCATTTTCTTTCGGAGGTCGTACTTTACCAGAAACCTTGTCTCCATTACGTAAATCGAAACGACGAATTTGCGAAGCTGAGATATAAATATCTTCTGAGCTTGGAGAGTAGTTAATAGGACGTAGGAATCCAAATCCTTCTGATTGAATAATTTCTAATACGCCTTCCATGAAGAAGAAGCCTTCTTTTTCTGCTCGAGCTTTTAAAATGGCGAAGATTAACTCTTTTTTCGTTAATTTGCTATAATACGAAATCTTAAATTCCTTCGCAAGCTCGTATAACTCTTTTAATTTCATGTTTTCTAATGCTGCAATTGACAAATTCATTCAGACACCACACTTTAACGTTATTCTCTTTTCACATGGGTAAAGGGAAAAAATACGGAAGGCAAATAATTAATAATGAAAGGCAATAAGTTCAAGTAGGGTAATATTCACTATTGTAACCCTTTTATCTAGTTTTAATCAATACGTTGAAACACAAATACAAGAAGCGAAGACAAGAAAATTTGTCTTCGCTTTTATTTAACCTAGTTCCAGTAGCTAGTATGGTCAGGAGCTACAATGCCTTCCCCTTCTCAGCAAGCCACCTCCGCTTTTTACTCAATCCAGTTCCAGCGGCTAGAATCTCCGGTCATTTCACTCTCTCGCTCGAAGCAAAAAGCGCTTCAAGGTCCAGAGTTCCAATGCCCTGCGATTCTGAACGAGCCGCTTCCACTTTTTATTTAATAACCAAGTTCGGTTTTTTATTCAAGCTATGACGTCCGTCTACGAAGCGTACTGTGCCTGATTTTGCACGCATAACAAGGGATTGTGTTGTTCCTACGCTACCTTTAAATTGAACGCCGCGTAATAGTTCTCCGTCTGTTACGCCTGTTGCCGCAAAGATTGCATCGTCACCTTTTACTAAGTCTTCCATGCGAAGGATACGATTTATATCTTCAATACCCATTTTTTTACAACGAGCTAATTCAGCTTCATTTTGAGGCAGAAGCTTTCCGTGGATTTCTCCACCTAAACATTTTAATGCAACTGCTGCTAATACACCCTCAGGTGCTCCACCAGAGCCGAATAAAATATCTACACCTGTGCGATCAAATGCAGTGTTAATTGCTCCAGCCACATCGCCATCGTTAATTAATTTAATACGAGCACCAGCTTTACGAATTTCTTCGATAATCGCTTGATGACGTGGACGGTTTAAAACTGTCGCTACAACATCTTCAATATCTTTATTTTTCGCTTTCGCAACCGCACGTAAGTTATCGATAATAGGCGCATCAATATCGACCGCCCCAACCGCTTCTGGGCCAACCGCGATTTTATCCATGTACATGTCAGGAGCATGTAACAAATTACCATGATCTGCAATTGCAATAACAGCAAGAGCATTCCATCCACCAGCTGCTACGATGTTTGTCCCTTCTAAAGGATCAACCGCAACGTCTACACGTGGTCCATATCCTGTACCTAATTTCTCTCCGATATACAGCATTGGTGCTTCGTCCATCTCGCCTTCACCAATTACAACTGTACCTTTCATCGGGATTGTATCAAATACATCACGCATAGCTGATGTTGCTGCACCGTCTGCCTCATCCTTTTTCCCGCGCCCCATCCAACGCGCTGATGATAATGCTGCAGCCTCTGTTACACGTACTAACTCCATAGATAAACTTCTTTCCACGATAATCCCTCTCCTTTAAGTCTTTATATTTCTGCCGTATTTTGTGAACCGTGTTTCTCTACAAAGTATACTTCCGCAAGTAGTGATGCTTCGCTTCCCCCTTGCGGAAGTATCACTTATGCGTTCTTCATCTCTTCAATTTCTTGGCTTGTCATTTGTTCTCGCCAAATATTTGCGCCAAGACCTTTAAGCTTGTCTACTATATTTTCATAACCTCGATCAATATGCTCAAGTCCGGTTACTTCTGTAATTCCATCCGCCATTAACCCTGCAATAACAAGAGCCGCTCCAGCTCGCAAATCACTTGCTTTCACTTTTGCGCCTTGCAATAAAACAGGACCAGTTACAATTGCCGAACGACCTTCCACTTTAATTTGTGCATTCATACGACGTAATTCATCAATGTGTTTAAAGCGTGCGCCGTAAATCGTATCCGTTACAACACCCGTTCCGTGCGCCTTTGTTAAAAGCGTTGTAAATGGTTGTTGTAAATCTGTTGGGAATCCTGGATATACAAGCGTTTTTATATCAACTACTTTTAACCTTCTATTACCGTTCACTGTAATTTGGTCATCGTTCGTTTCAACTTGGACACCAGCTTCTCTTAACTTCGCTGTAACTGACTCTAAATGCTGAGGAATCACATTATCAACCGTTATTTCTCCTCCTGATGCAGCTCCTAAAATCATATACGTACCCGCTTCAATACGATCCGGAATGATCGTATGGTGACAACCGTGCAGTGAATCCACACCATCAATTCGGATTACATCTGTGCCCGCACCTTTAATGCGTGCACCCATGCTTGTTAACAATGTAGCTACATCAATAATCTCTGGTTCTTTCGCTGCGTTTTCAATAACAGTTCTACCTTTCGCTCGCACAGCTGCTAGCATAATATTAATTGTAGCTCCTACACTAACAACATCTAAATAAATACGTGCCCCGTGCAATTCATCTGCTCTTAAATAAATCGCACCCTGTTCATTCGTAACATGTGCACCTAACGCTTCAAATCCTTTAATATGCTGATCAATAGGCCTCGGTCCTAAATGACATCCACCTGGAAGCCCAATAACAGCTTTTTTAAAACGGCCAAGCATCGCACCCATTAAATAATAAGAAGCACGCAATTTTTTCACTTTTCCATTCGGTAAAGGCATTGCAACCATGTTAGAAGGATCGACTATCATCTCTTCCTCCTGTCCATAAGCTACTCTTCCTCCAATCTCCTCTAGCAAGTCTCCTAACATTTTCACGTCCGAAATATTAGGGACACCACCAATAGTTACTGGAGTATCTGCTAAAATTGTCGCTGGAATTAGTGCAACGGCGCTGTTCTTTGCACCACTCACTCGAATTGTTCCATTTAAAGCTCTTCCGCCTTCAATTAGCAATTTTTCCATATTGAGCTCCCTTCTTGTGAATGTATTTACTTTCTATATCCTTATAGAAAGCTCCCCTTAAGAATCTCAATCACTCTTTCCACCCTAACACTCAATAAATAGGAAACCATTATCTTCATTTCTCCCGTAGTACGAATAGATAAAGATTAACTATTCATCGAATTTACATTATCAATTTAGATACATTATCACATTTATTAATAGGACTATGCACATTATTTTCTATTTCAAAAACAAAATGATAAAAATCTTTCGACTTGTTCACGCTTTCATTATACAACGAAAGGAAACCGTCTAAAAGACTAGACGGTTTCCAAAACGGAATTTTATTCTTACGCTTTACCGTTAGAACCGAATTCACGCATTTTACCAGCAACAGTTGCTTTAATAGCGTCGCGGCCAGGTCCAATATATTTACGAGGATCGTAAACTTCTTGGTCTTTGCTTAATGCTTCACGAACAGCTTTTGTAAACTCAATTTGGTTCTCAGTGTTTACGTTAATTTTTGAAGTACCTAAAGAAATAGCTTTTACGATATCAGCAGTTGGGATACCAGTACCACCGTGTAATACTAAAGGTACGCCAGTGAAGTCACGAACTTGTTCCATTTCAGCGAATCCTAAGTTAGGCTCACCTTTGTAAGGACCGTGTACAGAACCTAAAGCTGGAGCTAGGCAATCGATACCTGTTGCTTCAACAAGGTGCTTACACTCTGCTGGATCAGCGTAAATTACGCCTTCAGCGATGATGTCGTCTTCTTGTCCGCCAACTGTTCCAAGCTCAGCTTCAACAGATACGTTACGAGCGTGTGCGTATTCTACTACTTTTTTAGTAGTTTCAACGTTTTCTTCGAATGGGTGGTGAGAAGCGTCGATCATTACAGATGTGAAACCTGCATCGATTGCTTCTTTACATTTTTCGAAGCTTGAACCATGGTCAAGGTGAATCGCTACAGGAACAGTGATGTTCATTTCTTCGATTAAAGCTTTAACCATAGCTACAACTGTTTTGAAACCAGTCATATGACGAGCTGCACCCTCAGATACACCTAGGATTACAGGAGACTTTTCTTCTTCCGCAGCAGCTAAGATAGCTTGAGTCCACTCTAAGTTGTTCATGTTGAATTGACCAACTGCGTATTTTCCTTCTAGTGCTGTGTTTAGCATTTCTTTCATAGAAACTAAAGGCATGGTGAATCCTCCTAAAAAACGTTTTTTGTATCCGATAAGTTCTTATCGCTGGTAGTATGACCAGAATAAGGTAAAATATGTATATTTACATACCGGACTTTTTTCTACACTCAATAGGATAACAACTTGTACTCAAAAACTCAACCGTATTCACCTGCTCAATAGTCCATGTAAACGCTTTTTTCCATATTTTTTATAAAAAATTCATTTTTTACGCCTCTACAGCAAGCTGTTCTCTCACCGCTTGACGAATCTCATCAATATCAAACGGTTTAGCAAAGTGCATTAAAGCTCCTAAATCTTTCGCTTCTTGGATCATATCAAGCTCTCCATAAGCAGTCATTAAAATTACTTTAATACTCTCATCAATTTCCTTTACATGTTTTAAAATCTCTATACCATCCATACCTGGAATTTTCATATCTAACACTACTAAATCTGGATTATCTTTTTTCACGATATCTAAAGCTTGAAATCCATTCGCTGCTTGGAATGTCTGATAACCTTCTTTTTGGAACACTTCATGTAATAGCACACGAATGCCATATTGATCATCAACGATTAAAATTTTACCTTCCATAACTCCCAACCTTTCTGTGTAAATACAAGATTTAAAGCTTCTTATATCTTAACGATTAATTTTCGCTATTCTTTGGCAAATTCCTTCCTATTCTTTCTTATTTTACCGTTTCCTATTTTGTTATGCTACCCTTCGATTTCACCTTTCTAAAAAAATAAACTATAATGAAAGCCGGTAAACACGTACGAAAGGGAGTAACATTATGTTAAAAATTTTTTCAACTCAATTAAGTGGTTATTTCTCCAGAGTTTCTCAAAAAGAAGAAATGAATATAGAAGATAGCGCCCGTCTACTTGCTCAAGCATTAGTTGGCGACGGTTTCATTTATTTACATGGTACAAATGAAATGGAGGGCGTTGTCGCTGAAGCATTATTCGGTACTGAGCCAATGAAGCAAGCAAAACGATTATTTGAAAATGGTAAAGAAGTAGAAGTAACTTCTGCAGACCGTGTACTTCTTATTAGCCGTTTTTCAACAGATGAAGAAGTTGTAGCAATGGCAAAAAAACTTCAAGCTGATGGACACTCTATTGTCGGCATCTCTGCTATTCAAGAAGGTACTGAATCACTAGAACAATATACAGATGTACATATTGATACTAAGCTGTTAAAAGGCCTTATTCCAGACGATGAAGGCAATCGCTACGGATTCCCAAGTTTAATGATAGCTTTATTTGCATATCATGGGATCAAATTTACAATCGATGAAATGTTAAATGAATATTAAAAAAAGCGCCCTATTTCAGGCGCTTTTTTTATTACTTGCTCTCTTTATTCGTAATAGAAGCACTTACGAAGTCATGGAACAATGGTTGTGGACGGTTTGGACGAGATACAAGTTCTGGATGGAACTGTGCCGCCACGAACCAAGGGTGGTCTTTTAATTCAATGATTTCAACTAGACGACCGTCTGGGCTTGTACCAGAGAATACAAATCCTGCTTTTTCCATATCCGGACGGAATTGATTGTTGAACTCATAACGATGACGATGACGCTCATATACAACCGGCTCGTTGTAAGCATTGTAAGCATTTGTTTCTTCAGCAAGCTTACATGGGTATAGACCAAGACGAAGTGTGCCACCTAAGTCTTCTACATCTTTTTGTTCTGGTAATAAGTCAATGATTGCATAAGGTGTGTCAGGATTAATTTCAGAAGAGTTAGCTCCTTCTAATCCTAATACGTTACGTGCGAATTCGATTGATGCAAGTTGCATACCTAGGCAAATTCCTAAGAATGGAACTTTGTTTTCACGAGCATATTGAATTGCAACGATTTTACCTTCTACACCACGATCGCCGAATCCACCAGGTACAAGGATACCATCTGTGTCACCAACTAATTCTTGTACGTTCTCTGGTGTTACGTGCTCAGCGTTTACCCATTTCACTTCTACATCTGTGTCGAATGAATAACCCGCATGACGAAGTGCTTCTACAACAGAAATATATGCATCTTGAAGCTCTACGTATTTACCAACAAGAGCAATTTTTGTTTTCTTAGAAAGGTTACGTACTTTATTAACTAGCGCAGTCCACTCTGTCATATCTGCAGCTGGATTGTCTAATTTTAAGTGATCGCAAACGATTTGGTCCATATTTTGTTCTTGAAGAGATAATGGAACCGCATATAAAGTATCTGCATCGCGTGCTTCGATAACTGCTTTTGTATCAATGTCACAGAATAATGCAAGCTTGTCTTTCATATCTTGAGAAACAGGCAATTCTGTACGAACAACGATAATATTTGGTTGAATACCTAAGCTGCGAAGCTCTTTAACGCTATGTTGCGTTGGTTTTGTTTTCATTTCACCCGCTGCTTTTAAGTACGGGATTAACGTACAGTGAATGTACATTACATTGTCACGACCGATGTCGCTCTTAATTTGACGGATTGCTTCTAAGAATGGTAGAGACTCGATGTCACCAACAGTTCCACCAATTTCTGTAATAACAACATCCGCGTTTGTTTCGCGACCAGAACGGTATACACGCTCTTTAATTTCGTTAGTAATGTGAGGAATAACCTGAACTGTTCCTCCTAGGTATTCACCACGACGCTCTTTTTGAAGAACTGAAGAGTAAATTTTACCTGTTGTTACGTTGCTGTATTTGTTTAAGTTGATGTCAATGAAACGCTCATAGTGACCAAGGTCTAAATCAGTTTCTGCACCATCATCTGTTACGAATACCTCACCGTGTTGGTATGGGCTCATAGTCCCTGGGTCTACGTTAATGTATGGATCAAACTTTTGAATCGTTACGTTTAAACCACGATTTTTTAAAAGTCTTCCAAGAGATGCTGCTGTAATACCTTTTCCTAAAGACGATACTACACCGCCTGTTACAAAAATATACTTAGTCATGAAAAAGCTCCCTCCTATTTTGCTGTTATATAATCACCGTTGCAAAGCGCAACGTATGTAGATAACACTGTATCCATCTTATTGTTAGACTCTTTTTATTTTCTAAACAAAAAACAAAAAAGAAAATTGCTCCCCTCATCACATAAAGTAATAAGTAGGGAGCAATTTTCTTTTATATTTACACTTTAAAAGTATTATCGTCCTTTTTTAAAGAGCCCAAAAATGATTCTACATGGACGATAATGAAAAGTCAAGAACTACAGTTCTTCCTCTTCTTCTTCTTCAGCTTCAGCTTCATCGTACTCAAGTTCTTCTTCGGCGAAGTCATCGTCATCATCTTCATCTAAATCATCAAGATCATCGTCGTCTCCGTCTTCTTCTTCAAGAACCTTGTCCAAATCTTCTACCTCTTCTTCATTTGCGTCTGCATCGTCGAAGTCTTCATCTTCTTCGATGTAGTCGTCAAAACCGTCCTCTTCAACTTTACGTTTCTTCTTCGGTTTTGGCTGAGGTAAGATTTCTTCATCAATTTGCTCATATGGGTACCAGCTACGTAGTCCCCAACGATTTTCTCCTAAATTAATGAAACGTCCATCGATGTTTAAATCTGTATAAAATTGTGCGAGTTTCGCATTAACTTGCTCTTGAGATAGTCCCAGCACTTGAGCGATTTCTCGAACCAACTCGTTGAATGTCGTTGCTTGTCTTTTATCCCCTAAAACGCTATGTACAACTTCAATCATTGAACATTCTTTTAGCTCTTCTGGTGAATATTGCTTAAAATTCACTTATGCGGCACTTCCTTTCTTCAAATATAACCTTATATATAACGGTCTGCTTAAAAAAATCCATACTATTCATTATAAACAAAAGTCGCACAAATATGCTACAAAAAAAACGGGAAACTTTAATATGATAATAAAATTATAATTTGTCTATTCCTTATTTCGGAAACATATGCGCTCCTTGCAGTACATACCTAATTTGCATTTCTGTATATTCTTCAAGCGTATACAGTTTTTGCAGGGCCCAACGTCTAAATCCCCACATTTGTCCTTGTATGAAAATGTTATGTGCAAGAAGCTGTATCTCTTTTTTATTTAATGTAAATGTCCCATTTTCTGTACACTGCTCTAAAATATTCTCAAACATTCCGACCATTTGAAACTCTTTTTCTAATACATATGGGAGTGATTCTTTCGGTAAAAAACGTACCTCTTGATACATAATTAATACTTCTTCTTGCAATTCATCCATCACTTTAAAATAATTCTTTATCGCTATCTTTAAGCTTTCTATACTTCCCTTCTCTGTACACACTACTTCCTCTAATCTTTCTTTTACATGTTCATAAATACTATCACAAACTAAATATAAAACATCATCTTTTGTACGAATGTACTCATAAAGTGTTCCAATACTAAACCCAGCCGCCTTCGCAATCTCTCTCGTTGTTGTACGTGGGAACCCTTTTTGCTTAAACAATTGCACCGCACCTTTAATCATTTGTTCACGTCTTAACGCAACTAATTTTTCATCTTTCACGGACGCATGTACATTATGTTTAACCATCCCCTTCACCTCTCTCTATTATTTTTTGGAAGGAAAAAGCGTAGGAAAATACCTACGCCTTTGCTCCTACTTCGTTAACATACGAGAAATTACAAGCCTTTGAATCTCTTGTGTTCCCTCATATATTTGTGTAATCTTTGCATCGCGCATATAACGCTCTACTGGATAATCTTTCGTATAACCGTAACCACCAAATACTTGTACCGCTTCAGTCGTCACCTTCATCGCTGTATCGCCTGCAAATACTTTTGACATCGCTGACTCTTTCCCATACGGAAGCCCTTCCGATTCAAGCCAAGCCGCTTGATATGTTAGAAGACGCGCCGCCTCCACATCCGTTGCCATATCTGCAAGTTTAAAGCCAATTCCTTGCTGCGCCGCAATTGGTTTCCCAAACTGATGACGCTCTCTTGCATACTCTACAGAAGCATCTAAAGCCCCTTGCGCAATACCGACTGCTTGCGCGGCAATACCATTACGGCCGCCATCTAATGTTTGCATCGCAACTTTAAATCCTTGCCCCTCTTCCCCTAGTAGGTTCTCTACAGGAATACGGCAATCTTCGAACATAATTTCAGTTGTTGGTGAAGAGCGAATCCCTAACTTGCTTTCCTTCTTCCCAACTGAAAATCCTGGTGTATCACTTTCCACAATAAACGCGCTCGTACCACGCTGCTTCGATTCGGGATCAGTTAACGCAAAAACAACATAAATATCAGCAATACCGCCATTTGTAATAAAGATTTTCGATCCATTTAAAATGTAATGGTCTCCATCTCGTTTCGCAGTTGTCCTCATTCCGCCAGCATCTGAACCAGAACTTGGTTCCGTTAAACCGTATGCGCCAATTTTCGCTCCTTCTGCCATCGGTCGTAAAAATTTTTGCTTTTGTTCTTCCGTTCCAAATTTAAAAATTGGCCAACCAGCAAGTGAAGTGTGTGCAGACAGCGTTACACCTGTTGAAGCACAAACACGAGATAATTCTTCGATAGCAATTACATACGCTAAGTAATCGCTTCCAATTCCGCCGTATTCTTCAGGCCACGGAATGCCGGTTAAACCAAGCTCTGCCATTTGATCAAATAGTGCACGATCAAATCTCTCTTCTTCATCACGCTCAGCTGCTGTCGGTGCTACTTCGTTCTTAGCAAAATCCCGAACCATTTTTCTTATCATTTCATGTTCTTCTGATAGTTTAAAATGCATTCCCGTCTCCCCCTTGTCCTTTTATAAAGCTCGACTAATAACAAGTTTCTGTATCTCACTCGTTCCTTCATATATTTGCGTGATTTTCGCATCACGGAAAAATCGTTCTACTGGATAGTCTTTCGTATAACCGTAACCACCAAATACTTGCACCGCTTCAATCGCAACTTCAACAGCCGTCTTAGAAGCGAATAATTTCGCAATAGAAGCTTCTTTACCGCATGGTAATCCTTGCGCTCTTAGCGATGCCGCTCTGTATACAAGTAATCGCGCTGCTTCTACACTAGTCGCCATATCTGCAAGTTTGAATCCGATTCCTTGCTGCGCCGCAATTGGCTTGCCGAATTGCTCACGCTCTTTCGCATAATCAATCGCACATGCAAGCGCCGCTTCCGCGATTCCTAATGCCTGCGCTCCGATTCCAATTCGTCCAACATCTAAATTCGCCATTGCCACCTTAAATCCTTGTCCTTCTTCACCAAGTAAATTCTCGGCCGGCACTTTCATATCTTCAAACGTAAGTTGTACCGTGCGAGAACCAAGAAGTCCCATTTTATGCTCATCTTTGCCGATAACTAAGCCTGGTGTATCTTTCTCTACTATAAATGCAGAAATCCCACTTTTTCCTGCCTCTGGATTTGTAGAAGCGAATACAATGTATGTACTTGCTTCACCGCCATTTGTAATAAATACTTTCGATCCATTAATAATGTAGTGATCGCCTTTCTTTACAGCTCTTGATTTCAAACTCCCTGCATCTGATCCTGCATTTGGTTCTGTTAATGCAAATGCACCTAAATATTCGCCAGTCGCAAGTTTAGAAACATATTTCTGCTTCTGTTCTTCTGTTCCAAAATATAAAATCGGGTTCATTCCAACTGACGTATGTACAGCTAAAATTACACCAACCGTTGCACTTACCTTTGAAATTTCCTCAATTGCTAAAATGTAAGAAATAAAATCCATTTCTGCCCCGCCATATTTTGCAGGCGCTGGAATACCCATTAGTCCAAGCTCACCCATCTTCTGCAAAATCTCTTTCGGGAACACCCCTTGTTCCATACTAGGAACAAAGGGAGCTATTTCCTTCTGCGCAAAATCTCGAACCATTTTCCTCATCATTTGTTGCTCTTCAGTAAAATGAAAGTTCATGTACTCCGCCTCCGTTTGCTATATATCTTTTTAATAATTTGGTAAGACCACTATTTTAATAAAAGGAGGACTTTATTCGTAAACGTAGAAACCACGGCCTGTTTTACGTCCTAACCATCCTGCGTTCACATACTTGCGTAATAATGGACATGGGCGATATTTACTATCTCCTAATCCTTCATGCAACACTTCCATAATGTATAAACATGTATCTAAACCGATAAAATCAGCTAATGTAAGTGGTCCCATCGGATGATTCATACCTAGTTTCATTACTTCATCAATCGCTTCTTTCGTCGCTACACCTTCATATAACGTATAGATCGCTTCGTTAATCATCGGTAATAAAATACGGTTCGATACAAATCCTGGGAAATCATTTACTTCGACTGGCACTTTCCCGATTTTTTTCGTAATATCTTCAATTGTTTCATACACCTCATCATCTGTAGCTAAACCACGAATAATTTCAACAAGTTTCATAACTGGAACTGGATTCATAAAATGCATGCCAATTACTTTTTCTGGGCGTTTCGTTACTGCTGCAATTTCAGTAATTGGTAGAGAGGACGTATTCGTCGCTAAAATTGCGTGTTCTGGAGCGATTTCATCTAGATTCGCGAAAATTTTCTTTTTAATGTCCATTTTCTCAACAGCCGCTTCAATAACAAGATCCGCTTCCTTCACACAATCTAAATCAAGCGTTACTGTAAGGCGATTTAACGTCGCTTCCTTTTCTTCTTCCTTCATGCGCCCTTTTTCTACTTGACGCGCTAAGTTTTTCGTAATAATAGCCAATCCTCTGTCTAATTTCTCTTGTTTTAAATCTTGTACCTTCACATCATATCCTGCCATTGCACATACTTGTGCGATTCCCGAACCCATTTGTCCTGCACCAATTACAACTATTTTTTGTACACCCATTCTTTCTTCCCCCTTAATATAAATTGTTAATAAATCAAAAATCACCTACACGTAAATTAACAAACTTCAATCATAATTGCGTCACCTTGACCGCCACCGCTACAAATAGAAGCAATTCCAATTCCGCCGCCGCGCTGCTTCAGTGCGTGGATAAGTGTAACGATAATACGCGCTCCACTTGCTCCAATTGGATGTCCCATTGCCACTGCGCCGCCATTTACGTTCAATTTATCTGGGTCAATTCCTGCAATCTCTGTACTTGCAATTGCTACCGCTGCAAATGCTTCATTAATCTCGAATAAATCGATATCTTCAATTGTCTTGCCTGTTTTTTTCAACAATTCGTTAATTGCATAACCTGGCGTTCTTGGGAAATCTTTAGACTCCACTGCAATTGCTGTATGTGCCAAAATTGTCGCTAATGGCTTTCTTCCTTCTTGCTTTGCTCTGTCTTCGCTCATTAATACGAGCGCAGCACCGCCATCATTTAGTCCAGGAGCATTACCCGCTGTCACTGCCGACGTCTTATCAAATACAGGTTTTAATTTCGCTAATTTTTCAATCGTTGTATCCGCGCGTGGCGCCTCATCTTTTGCAACGACAATAGGATCGCCTTTTCTTTGTGGAATCGTTACTGGCACGATTTCCTCTTCAAAACGTCCTTCTTTATGCGCTGAAACCGCACGCTGATGGCTACGATAAGCCCATTCATCTTGCGCTTCGCGAGAGATTCCATCTTCCTTCGCAACTTCTCCGCCATAAACACCCATGTGTATACCTGAAAATGCGCATGTCAAGCCGTCAGCAACGTTTAAATCGATGATTTCGTTGTTCCCCATTCTGTATCCCCATCTTGCACCTCGTAAAATGTAAGGACTGTTACTCATCGACTCCATACCGCCAGCTACAATTAGTGATTGATCGCCAGTACGAATAATTTGATCCGCTAACGTAACCGCACGAAGCCCTGATGCACAAACTTTATTCACTGTTTCCGTCTGTACTTCCCAAGGGATTCCAGCAGCCCTCGCAGCTTGGCGCGATGGAATTTGCCCCTGTCCCCCTTGAATAACCGTTCCAAATATAACTTCCTCAACATCACTAGCAGAAACATTTGCTCTCTCAAGCGCTGCTTTAATTGCAATTCCCCCAAGTTCTGTCGCCTTCACGTCTTTTAAAGATCCTCCAAATTTCCCAACCGGTGTTCTTGCAGCACTTAAAATAACTGTTTTACTCATATCTATTTCCCCCATCTCTTTTTTTAGCACCGAGCGCTCGCTCGGTGTTCTTACGTTGAGAAGAGGTGCAACGATTGCACCTCTCTCTAAAGTTGTATTCATGCTTGCAGATTACATCGCTTCTTTCTTCTGTCCGATAACAGAGCGTTCTAAAATCTCTGTTACATCAAGAGTTTGAACCTTCTCTTCTACTTCTTTCGCTTTCGTCCCATCGCTAATCATCGTTAAGCAATATGGACAACCTGTACCGATAATGGATGGTTGCACAGCTAGTGCTTGTTCTGTACGAGCAACGTTAATACGTGAACCTGCTGTCTCTTCCATCCACATTAAGCCACCACCTGCGCCACAGCACATTCCGGTTTCACGGTTACGTGCCATTTCTACAAGATTCACACCAGGAATTGCTTTCAAAATATCGCGTGGCGCTTCGTATACTTCGTTGTATCTTCCTAAGTAACAGGAATCATGGTACGTAACTGTTTCCTCAATAGCGTGAACAGGTTTTAAGCGTCCTTCCTTCACCCACTGAGCTAACAATTCTGTATGATGATAGACTTCTGCTTGCAAGCCAAAGTCTGGATACTCATTTTTAAATGTGTTATAAGCGTGAGGATCAATCGTAACGATTTTCTTCACTCCTGCTTTTTCAAATTCCTCGATATTCTTTGTCGCCATCTCTTGGAAGACAAATTCATTTCCAAGACGTCGCGGTGTATCTCCAGAATTCTTTTCTTTATTACCAAGTATCGCGAATGAAATACCTGCTTCGTTCATTAACTTCGCAAACGATATCGCAATCTTCTGACTACGATTATCATATGATCCCATTGAACCAACCCAGAATAAATATTCGAACTCCTCGCCAGCTTTCGATTTTTCTTTTACAGTTGGAACCGTTACTTCATCATCACCTTGGCGCCAAGTTTCACGCTCTTTACGGTTCAGTCCCCACGGATTCCCTTGACGCTCGATATTTGTCATCGCACGCTGCGCTTCCGCGTCCATCTTTCCTTCTGTTAGAACGAGATAGCGGCGTAAATCAATGATTTTGTCAACATGCTCATTCATAACCGGACACTGATCTTCACAGTTACGGCACGTTGTACAAGCCCAAATCTCTTCCTCTGTAATAACATCTCCGATTAAACTCGGATCGTAAGCAAGCGTTGTAGCTGCTGATTCTTGTTGCCCTTTCCCAGCTGCCATCATCGCTAACTGATTTCCTTGTGTATTATTAAAAGCAACTACTGGAACCCACGGTGCTTTTGATGTCACTGCTGCTCCTTTATCAGTTAAATGATCGCGAAGTTTTAAAATTAAATCCATCGGCGATAACATTTTCCCTGTCCCTGTTGCCGGGCACATATTTGTACAGCGACCACACTCTACGCAAGCGTATAAATCAATAAGCTGATTTTGTCTAAAGTCTTCGATTTTACCAACACCAAATGTTTCTTGCGTTTCATCTTCAAAGTCAATCTTTTCAAGTTTCCCTGGATTTGAAAGACGTCCGAAGAAAACGTTAACTGGTCCCGCAATTAAATGCGCGTGTTTTGATTGTGGAACATACACTAAAAACGTTAACAAAATTAGTAGATGCACCCACCAAGAGAAATAGAACACAGAAATGGCTGCGGTTTCATTTATCCCCGAGAAAACGTAAGCGATTGCAGAAGCGATCGGTTCACTCCATGAAAGCTCCTCGCCGTGCCATATAATTCCCATCCCATTACCGAGTAGCACAGAAATCATTAAGCCACCAATAAAGATAAGAACAAGGCCTGATTTGAAATTACGTTTTAAACGAACTAGCTTCTCAACATAACGTCTATGAAAAGCCCAAAAGACTGCAATTAAAATAACAAGTGTGACAATTTCCTGGAAGAATGTAAATGCAGGGTATAGTGGTCCAAGTGGAAGATGTGATCCTGGTGCGAGTCCTTTCCAAACGAAGTCAATTGCTCCAAATTGGACAAGAATAAATCCGTAAAAGAACATAACGTGAATAATGCCGCTCTTCTTATCTTTCAGCAGCTTTTTCTGACCGAAAACATTGACCTTAAGGAGATCCCAACGCTCTTTAAAACGACGGTCAAATTCAATCTTTTTTCCTAACTGTATGTAGGCCATCCTCGTCCGTATAAGATACACAAACAAATATCCCGCATAAGCAATAACAGCAATGGCAGCCAGCCAATTAATGATCAGTAAGCTATTCATTTTTATGCTACCCCTCTCTTTGTAAGCTCTCTTTATTTTTTAGAATCTTCAAAAACATATAATTTTCTGAATTTTATCCCCTGTCTTCATTATATAATGAGTGAGCATTCAGTCAACAGTTTTTTGTTATACAACAACATATTTTTTAATAAAGCTGTTTATTTCGGTGAAACTATAAAGTGAAACTTTAATCCGTAGGGGGTTGTTTCCTCTCGCCTGATTCCTTTAAGTAAGCCTAATTTTTAAGTAGGAGGCTTACCGCCCCTTAATATGGGATAAGGTGAAGCCAATCGGGATTTTCCGGGCAGCCAGTAAAATGAAGGCGAAAAGAATGCAAAGGAGGGAATTCACTTATGTTCTTCTTATCTCTCTTGTTAATATGCGTTACTCTTTGGATTACAATTGACCTTTTATATGGGAGGATTCTTCATTTAAAGCGTGTGCGCTCTCGTACTTTCCCTTTACGTCAAAGTAATTTTCACCTTTATACATACGGTCAAGATTTATATGATGCTTTATTTACTGATATACAACAAGCAAGGCACCATGTGCACGTTTTATTCTTCATTGTAAAAAACGATAAAATCAGTCGTGAATTTTTAAAGTTACTTATCGATAAGGCACAGGAAGGAATTGAAGTAAGACTTTTACTCGATCGATTGGGAAGCCATTATTTATCAAACGAGGCAATTCGTTCCCTACAAAAACACGGCGTCTCTTTTTCATTTTGTCATAAAGTGAAATTTCCTTTTCCGTTCTTTTCTGCAAATCAAAGAAACCATAGAAAAATTACAGTTATTGACGGGAAAATTGGTTATATTGGTGGGTTTAATATTGGAGAAGAATATTTAGGGCATAATCAAAAATTAGGATTATGGCGCGATTATCATTTACGCCTTACAGGAGAAGGAATACAAGATTTACAAAAGCAATTTTTACATGATTGGCTCGACGATACGAACCAAAATTTATTAGATTCACCTCTTTATTTTCCTAAGCAACAACCAGGAATCATTCTACATCGTTTTATCCCTACTGATGGTGCCTATTTGCAAAATACATTTTTACATTTAATCGAAAGTGCGGAAAAAGAACTCTTTATCGGTACACCATATTTCATTCCTGGGAAGAAAATTATGAATGCATTATTAAAAGCGCGAAAACGTGGGGTCCAAATCACGGTTCTCGTTCCAGAAAAAGCGGATCACGCCCTTGTTCGCGAAGCAAAATTCCCATATTGTCGAAAGTTAATACAAGCTGGGTGTAATATTTACGCATTTCAACAAGGTTTTTTTCACGCTAAAGTTATTATAGTCGATGATTATATTTGTGATATTGGAACTGCAAACTTTGATATGAGAAGTTTATATATTAACCATGAAATCAACTGCCTTTTATATGATAAACATTTTATACAAACAGTAAAAAACAAATTCCATGAAGATCTAGAAAATGCGTCATTACTTTCCTTTAAAGATGTTAGCCCGCATTCTCTTATTGATAGGGGAAAAGAATGGGTAGGAACGATACTTGCTTTCTTTCTATAGGAAAGATAATGGATAAAGGAGATGTATTCATTATGATTATGCGTTTCGGATATGTCTCACATGCAATGGCACTCTGGGACTGTTCTCCGGCTAAAACGATGACATTTACAAGCTTTCAAAAGCTTAATAAACAAGAACGAGAAGATAAATTATACGATGTTACACGGCAAAATCTCGAGCATACAATACGTATTCTTCATTACAATATAGCGCATGAAATTCCATTATATCGCTTATCTTCTTCCATCGTCCCACTTGCAACGCATCCCGAAGTCGAGTTTGATTATATCGGTGCATTTACACCGTTTTGGCGTAAAATTGGGGCATTAATTAAAGAACACAATTTACGAGTAAGTTTTCATCCAAATCAATTTACGCTATTTACAAGCGACAAGCCACATATTACAACTAACGCTATTACAGATATGGCCTATCATTATAAAGTATTAGATGCAATAGGAATTGCAGATTCTTCTTATATTAACATCCATGTAGGTGGTGCCTATGGAAATAAAGAACAAGCAGTTGGACGTTTCCATGAAAACATAAAAAAACTTCCTGCACATATAAAAGAGCAAATGACGCTTGAAAATGATGATAAAACATATACAACTGCTGAAACTTTATCGATTTGCCAAAAAGAAAAGATTCCATTCGTATTTGATTATCATCATCACATGGCAAACCTTTGCGAGGAACCGCTAGAAGTGTTACTCCCTGCAATTTTTGAAACTTGGTCACATACAAATGTCCCTCCTAAAGTTCACATTTCCTCCCCTAAATCAAAAAAAGAATTTAGGGCTCACTCTGAATATATTGATTTAGAGTTTATTAAGCCTTTCTTACACATTGCAAAAAAAATCAACCATAATTTCGATATTATGATTGAAAGTAAACAGAAAGATTTAGCAATGCTGCAATTAATACATGAATTATCCTCTATAAGAGGGATAAAAAGAGTAAATAGCTCAACATTACAATGGTAAATTGTAATGTTGAGCTATTTTTTTCAAAAAAAGTAATTTTTATAGTAAAAAACAACCTATTGTATATGCTATGATTGGAATTAGCATTTTCCACCTGCGATTCAACTTTATTGAAACGGAGCCATAATATGATTAATCAAAAAAAATATGTACACTTTGTCACGATGTATATAATTATATTTTCCCTTTGGATATTTCTTATCCCTAAGGACTTGAATATAAAAGAAATTGGAATTCTCTTCTTATTTTGTTTTGCTGCACTCTTTTCTTGCTATTGCTTATATAAAGCTATTAAGAAAATGAAGCGTAGTGATAAATTATTTTGGGTTTTATTACTCTGCACTTGCATATGCGGACTAACTATGGAAATAACTTTATTCCTTCATTCACTTTCTATATATGATCAAGTCATATTCTCATATAAGGCATTGCCCTTTTTCATCATACAATATATTTTGCTCTTTTCTGGGTTTGCTATCAAATTCATAAAACATTACTCTATTAGAGGCCTTGCTCAATTTTCATTCGATAGCATCTTTATTGTTATTATGAATATTTATTTTACCTTAACTTTTATTTTGGACCTCTCAAGCTTTCGTATGTTAACAACAGATCACTGGGTTTTAATTGGATACTTTATTGCACAAGCATTAGTAATTTACGCCGTTATTAGCCTATATAGACGAGAACAATATTCTGCTAGCAGAATTTCATTAATTATCGGTTTTACTATCATACTTGTGTACGGGTATATACATCTGTTCCAACTAAACATGGGGATGAAAACTTCTTCTGAAGTCTCTTATTTAGTACATACTGCTTCAATTTTATTAATTGGTTTATCTTCCATACTATACATTTTGGACAAACCAATGCAGCATGAAACGAAAACAAAGTATTATCGATTTGATTATGTGCGCTTTATATTACCCTATTTCAGTATAATCATTACTTTTTCCTTTATTCTTATTCAACCTTGGGATGATAAGTTCATGCTAATCGGTCTAGTATTATCACTCATCTTATTATTCCTACGACAACTTTACATGTGGAAAGATAATCAAGCACTAATCGATACATATGAACAGTTGACTACACAACTAGAAGGCAAAGTAGAAGAGGGTGCATCTGCGTTATCAAAGAGTGAACAACGCTATAAATCATTATTCGAAGATCATCCTGATGCCGTTTTCTCTTTAAATATGGATGGTATTTTCCAACAATCTAATACAGCTTGTGAAAGCTTATTTACTGCCTACTATTGTGAAGTAGAAAGCTATTCTCTTCTACACTTTATTGACTCAAAAGACCATGATCTACTAAAGAAAGCTTTACAAATAACAAAAGAAGGTAGACCACAAACTTTAGAAGTTCGCACAAAAGAAAAAGAAGGCTATTACTATTACCTTCACGTTACACTCATCCCTACTTTCATAAACAAAGAAGTTGTTGGGATGTTCGGCATAGCACGTGATATTACAACTTTATATGAAAAACAAAAACAAGTAGAACATTTAGCCTTTCATGATGCACTGACTGGATTACCAAATCGCCGAAAGTTTGAAAAAGATTTAAAGAACATTTTAAATATAGCTCAAACTAGCGCAAATGATGTTGCCGTCATGTTCCTTGATTTAGATCGATTCAAAAAAATTAACGATAGACTTGGTCACGACGTCGGAGACCTATTATTAATTGAAGTAGCAAAAAGGTTACGCAGTTGCTTGCGTTCGAAGGATATCGTTGCTCGCCAAGGCGGAGATGAGTTTACAATTCTATTACCAGATATGTACTCAGAAAAAAGTGCTGCTTTTATAGCTGAACAAATTTTAACCATTTTAAACAAACCATTCTTCATTAAAGACGAAGAACTATCTATTACACCGAGTATCGGTATTGCCATGTATCCTGATTACGGAACCGATGTTACTGAATTAATGAAAAATGCCGATATGGCTATGTATCGCGCGAAAGCAAATGGGAAAAACAGATTTGTTTTCTTCTCAAAAGAAATGAGTATCGCCCAAAATGAAATTCAATTCTTAGAAGGCGAACTTGCAAAAGCATTACAACAAAATGAATTTTTCCTTGAATATCAGCCACAAGTAAGTACGAAAACAAAACAAATTATCGGTTTTGAAGCATTAATTCGTTGGAAGCACCCAAAACTCGGCATCGTGTCTCCTGCCCAATTCATTCCTCTAGCGGAGGAAACCGGATTTATTATTGAACTTGGAAATTGGATTTTACGTACGGCTTGCTTAGAGGCAAAAAGATGGCATAATCAAGGGTTTTCTCACTTAAAAGTTGGTGTGAATTTATCTGTTGTTCAATTTAACCATGCAGATTTAATCCCTACTATTTCAAAAGTGTTAGAAGAAACCGAACTAAAATCAGAAGCACTAGATATCGAAATCACAGAAAGTATCGCAATTAATCAAAATCAATCTGTCATTTCCAAACTAGAACAGCTTCAAAATCTCGGTATTCAAATTTCAATCGATGACTTTGGAACTGGTTATAGTTCTTTAGCTTATTTAACAAAATACCCAATCAACACATTAAAAATTGCTCGAGAGTTTATTTGCGGAATTACAAATAGTCCTTTAGAGGAAGCGATTATCTCCTCCATCATTACACTATCTAAAGAACTAAATTTAGAAGTTATTGCAGAAGGTGTAGAGACGGAAGAACAATGGAAGTTTTTATATGAACAAAACTGTGACCACATTCAAGGATTCCTTATTAGCAAGCCTGTTTCTAGTAAAGACGTTTGGATGTTACTACACAAAAAAACAACCGTCTAAGTAAGACGGTTGTTTTTTAATATTCAAAAGGTAGATCTCCAGCTAATTGTACCTCTTGATCATTATGAGAAATTACTTGGCTTTTCTCTAATGCTGTATCACCTAATGAAATACCCCATGCCATTGCTAACGTTAATAGGCTACCAATAAGTAGTTTCTTCATATTCCATCACCCACATTTTTTATTTTAATATATCATGAAATTTTATCCATATCCTATGCAATTATGCATATCCATTTTTTGGGTTATCTATCTACTGATTTTATCTGCGAGCGCTTCTTTATATGCATGCATTTCTAATATATCAAAAAAGAAACTTGCCTTTTTATATGCATCTTCAATCTCTACCTCATCATACCCCAATTTTCCTAGGCATTCGCCTCTTTGATAATATAGCTGTCCAATTAATGCCATACTATTAATTCGGCATGATATTTCAATTGCTTTATTCACTTGATAAAGTGACCCTTCATATTGCTCGTCTAAGTATAATGCTTTTGCATGATTATATCTTACCTTCACGTCGAATTCTTCATTATCATGCAATGTCTCTAATTGTTTTAATATATCTTCAAATAACTCAATACTTTTCTTAAAATAATTATTTTCAGCATAAATATTTGCAATTGCATTCTCTATATAGAGATTTTGGTATACGTCTATTCCAGCTAATTGTTGGTTTAACAATTTTTTTAATTCTAAAATACAATATTCGTAATCGATTTTCTTCAATATGTAAGCTGCTACATGATATTGCCATTGAAGAAACTGCTGGAATTCAGGATGATATTCTTCCTTTTTTAGCTCATTCCATACTCTATTATAAATCTCTTTATATTTTTTTTGCTTACACAGCATAATGACTTGATCTTTAAACTGTTTTTTTCTTTCAATATCAGAATAAATAAGTACCTCATAAAAGTGAATAATGGGAACTTGTAACTTCGCTGCAATGCCTTGCAATATATCCATACTTGGGTATACCGCGCCCGATTCAATTCGACTCACTTCCGATTGATGACATATGTTATCGGATAACTGCTTTTGTGTTAATCCTCTCATCACCCTAATTTTCTTAATTTCACTTCCTAGTTTTTCTGCGTGCATACTTACTCACCATCCCATTATAACAATCTAATTTTTTAAGTTGTCATACCACTACAATAATGTGAATTCGACAATTTTTGATATGAAATAATGCATAATATATATAAAATTCGGCAAATTTTTCATACAATCCATCTCACATAATATAATAGACTAGTAATTTTATAGATAAATTATAGAAAATTTGCCCGTGCTTTCGTTACATTCGGTCTTCTTTATCCTTTATCAGCAGAAGCTATTCACACCCAAGAATTAGATAGAAATGAAGTAAAAGTTGAAATCGCTCAGCCTAGTTTAACGATTTAAAAATTAACACAACCTCAAAATGATATAAAAATATATGGCGAAAAAGTATTTAAAGGGTGAGATAAACGAGGCTAAAGCTCAACAAGAGTGAGTGACAACTGAAATGAATGTAGATTCCCAACCTACAAATAAAGAAACAAAAGAAAATCAAACCGAAGTTCACCTTGCACAAACTTACAAAAATTACAAAGTATATTGCCAAGATTTTATTGTAAAAGTAGATAAAAATGGAGTAATTACAACTGTTAGTGGTAAAATTGTCCAAAATTTAGACCAACAACCTAATCTTACTATAACAAATTTTTTGTCGAAAAATGAAGTAAAATCTAAATTACGCGATATACTTCAAATTCTGAGCGATGCGACTGCGACGAAACTCTCTATTGAAATACTTGTTTATAAGAAAAAAAGAAGTTTACCACTCATAGGTAAACTTCTTTTCATATCCATCCCTTTTCTTCCGCAATTGTAATTGCCTCAATTCTATTTTTCGCATCAAGCTTCGTTAATACTTCAGAAATATAATTACGTACTGTACCAGGCGAAAGATAGAGCGCCTTCGCAATTTCATTTGCCGTCTTTCCTTCTTTCGCAAGTAGCAATACTTCTTTTTCACGATCTGATAACGGATTTTGCTCCTGCCATAAGCCGAACATCAAATCTTGAGAAATCTCTCGCTTTCCTTTCATTACATTACGAATCGCTGCAGCTAAATCTTCACTTGGGCTATCTTTTAATAAATATCCGTGCACGCCAGCTTTCATTGCTCGTTCAAAATATCCAGGGCGCGCAAATGTTGTTAAAATCATTACTTTGCATGCTGATTTTTCTTTCTGTAACGTTTCCGCAACATCTAATCCGCTTTGAATTGGCATTTCAATATCCATAATGCTTACATCAGGTTTTAGCGATTCAATTAGTTTTAACGCCTCTTCCCCATTGGCAGCTTGCCCAATTACTTCAATATCATCTTCTAGATCAAGTAGGGCCCCTAATGCACCACGAAGCATCCGCTGATCTTCTGCAATAATAATTCGAATCATGCCCTCACCTCATCTTTTCCTGTTCTAATGACAACTGGTACTTTTACTATCAATAGTGTCCCTGGATTGATTGTGCCCAGTTCAACAAACCCGTCAATAAGAGCGATGCGCTCTTTCATACCACGAATGCCATTTCCATCATGGTTTTGATCTGCTAAACCAACTCCATTATCTTCTACTGTCAAAATTAATTCACCTTGTGATTCTAGTACAGAAACTGTGCAACGCGTCGCTTTACTATGCTTTACAACATTCGTCACAGCCTCACGTAAACACATTCCTAAAATATTTTGTTCAATTGGTGATAACGAACTTGCACTCGTTTCTTGTTTTATTTCTAATTCAATAGTAGCAGCTTGTAAGATTGCTTTTATTTGCTCAAGCTCTTCTTCCACTGTAATCATACGCATATCAGAGATTAATTCCCTTAGCTGCTTTAAAGCGGTACGAGATGTTTGTGTAATTTCCTTCGCTTCCGCACTTGCACGCTCCGGATTTTTAACAATTAACTTCTCCACGAGCTGACTTTTTAAAGTAATGAGTGATAACGTATGTCCTAACGTATCATGAAGATCTCTTGCAATCCGCTGCCGCTCTTCACGTTTTACTAAGTCTTTAATTTGCTCATTCGCTTCGTTTAATTGATTTCTTAACATCTTTTTTTGATTAAAGTTGCGCATACCAAATGGCGTAATAAGCATTAAAATAAACATCGGAACAATATTCACTAAACTTGTAGTTGATATTTGATTCATATTTACAAATATAAACATTCCAAGCATTACAGCTAACAAACTTAACAACACTCGAAACTCTTTCTTATTTGGCGCAAACCCTATCGCACTTGCTGTGAAAAAACCAAAGAATATCATGAAGGCATTATAATAAAAAGCAAATAGCAGTGTGAGTATCATTTGCATACATGCCCATAAAACGAAAGTCTTATTAACAAAATAAAGTTGACGGTATGTGATAACAAAAAGTATCAACATACCACTCCCCATTACAAGCTTCCATCCCGATGCTTGTGCTAGATGGTAAATTGGAAATAACAGATACACAAGCCACATATACGGGAAGAAACCCATCTGTTTCGGAAAAATCTCAATCCTCTTCTTCTCTATCATTTATACCGCTTCCTGTCTTTTTCTTATATATATTGATATTACAACAAATATAAGGAAATAACCTCCTAGTACCGCGATATTTTCCCAACCAACTGATTTTCCAGCTACAATATCCCATGCACCGCTTCCGAAGTGATATGTTGGTGTCCATTCACCAATCGTTCTTAATATTTTTGGGAATACTTCAATCGGCATCCATAGGCCACCAATTACAGCTAGACTCATATTTAAAATATTCGCTAAACCCGCTGCTGCATCTGCCTTTTTAATAGAACCTATTACTGTTCCTAACGCTAAAAATGGTGTTACACCTAACAACAACCATAATCCAGCGCCAATCCATTGCCCTACTGTTAACTCGACATGATTAATTAATATTCCTGCGATAAAGATAACTAAGATTGAAAAAGCATTCACTACAGTTTGAGCGATGATTTTGGCTGTTATATATGCCCCCTCTGGAAGTGGTGTAATTTTTAACAAATGTGTCCACCCTTGCCCCTTTTCCTGAGAAATCCTTACACCGAAACTAAAAAGTGCCGTCCCTACAATACTAAAAGTCGCCATTGAGATTAAATAATGCGCTTTCCAAGCATCTCCGTTTTGTGGCACTTGAATAACATTTGTGAAAATGTAGTAAAACATAACTGGCATTAGTAATGAGAAAAAGATAAACAATTTATTACGAAACGTACGTAAAATTTCTATTTTGCATTGCATCCATAAAGCTCTCATGCGATTCCCTCCTCCTGATTTGCGATAAACTGTTCAAATGCTTCATCAAGACTTCCACGTTCAACTGAAACATCTGTTACAGGTAAGTTCTTTTGATAAATTGCTTTTAAAGTTTCATCTGTATCTTCAGTTGTTAAAGTGAAGTGCCCTTCGTTTGACTGTACTTCGGTTACGTTTGGTAATTCTTTTAGTAATTTTGCAGGAATACTTTCCTTCGAATAAAACTTGATTGTTTTTCGCGAAATCGTCGCCTTCATCTCATCTGGTGTACCATCTGCGATAATCTTTCCATTCGCAAATAATAAAATGCGATTCGCCAATGCATCCGCTTCTTCTAAATAGTGCGTTGTTAAAATAATTGTTTTCCCTTCACTTGCTAACTTTCGAATTGTTTCCCAAAACGTTCTTCGAGACGTAATATCCATTCCAACTGTCGGCTCATCTAAAAATAACAAATCAGGATTTCCTGCAAGTGCGAGTGCAAAGTTTAATCTTCTTTTTTGCCCACCTGATAATTTCTCACATCTTTGCTTTCGCTCCGATTCTAAATTTGATAACTGTAGCAACGTTTCTTTCGCTACCGGATTCGTATAATAACTACGGAATAACTCAATTGCCTCTTCTACTGTAATGCTATCAATGACACTTACTTCTTGTAGCATCGCACCGAGGCTATTACGAACATCTCTATGCTTGGGACTCTTTCCAAATATAGAAACAGTTCCTTCCGTCGGATCCTTTAATCCAAGCATCATCGACATCGTCGTCGTTTTCCCTGCACCATTCGGTCCAAGTAGTGCTACTATTTCTCCTTTATTCACATGAAATGAAACCTTATTTACTGCCTTTTTATATTTAAATTTTTTAGAAACACCATTTACTTCTATAATCTTTTCCATCTCTCCACCCCCGCTGTTTCTTATATTTACATTGTACGTGTTGGAAAACTTAGGAAACAGTATGATGCGTCATGACATCGATATGACAATTGTCATGTATTCCTTATGAGAGGAATCAGCCCACATACCGCAAGCGAGTAGCAGGACGAAAATAAACATGATACAATCGGGTAAGATATACATTCGAGGAAGGACAGTGGTTTTCATGATTATTCGTAATGAACAAGATTTAGAAGGCTTACGAAAAATCGGCCGCATCGTTGCACTTGCACGTGAAGAAATGAAAAAAGAAGCGAAGCCAGGTATGACAACGAAAGAGCTTGATTTGATCGGTAAAAAAGTATTAGATGAGCATGGTGCTATTTCTGCACCTGAAAAAGAATATGATTTCCCAGGTGTAACTTGCATCAGTGTAAACGAAGAAGTTGCTCACGGTATTCCAGGAGATCGCGTATTAAAAGAAGGCGACTTAGTAAATGTCGACGTATCTGCTGCACTTGATGGCTATTATGCAGATACAGGTATTTCATTTGTACTTGGAGAAGATGAAGCAAAAGAAAAGCTTTGCCAAGCAGCGGTTGATGCATTTTGGGCAGCAATGAAAAAGGTGAAAGCTGGTTCCAAACAAAACCAAATTGGTCGTGCTGTTTCAAACTTTGCACATAAAAATGGATATAATGTAATTCAAAACTTAACTGGTCACGGTATTGGTCTTAGCTTACACGAAGCACCAAACCACATTTTAAGCTACTTTGACCCAATGGATAATGCGCTTCTAAAAGACGGTCTTGTTATCGCTGTAGAACCATTCATTTCTATGAAGGCTGATCACATTATCGAACGTGGCGATGATGGTTGGACATTCGTTACACCTGATAAAAGCCTTGTTGCACAATGTGAACATACAGTTGTCGTAACACGCGGCGAGCCGATAATCTTAACAGAAATATAAAATTAAAAATGACCGTTTTTTAGAATTTTTCTACTAAAACGGTCATTTTTAATTTTTGGAAAATATTTGTTAAACTGCTGTTGAACTCTTTAACATTTAAGTATATAATCTTTAGCGAAGGTTATTCATAATCATCTTCAAGAGAAGATAACACTATTATCAAAAGGGATACCTTCTTTTTCACTATGTAAAACAGCTTCAAAAATGACCGCAGTAATGATTTAGTCGAATATTACAAATACCTTATATCCCACTAAATCCGAAAAGGAACTGTACCATCTTAACTTCGGTCCACAAATCGTACAACTCTCTCTAGGCAAAAAGTTAATTTTCATAAATGTAATAAGTGACATTCTTAAGATACAATTATCTCAATTTCATATTACATAAATGAATATTTTCAAAGTGCATATTGTCTTCAACCTAACCAAAATCAACCCTATTCAGATTTTTCCACACAAATTTAAAGTAAAAAACAAACTTTCAACTTGGGATACATTACTTTGGTTAGCATGTATCGTAAAACTTACCTTTATGACTATTCAGTTCATAACACATTCATAAGAAAATGCTCTTGTATATAAAGGTCTGATATCGTTCCTTGTATCAGCATACTTTCGACATTTTTTGTCGAATTATGTATATTCCAGATTTTTACGTTACATTATATATATGCCTTTGATTAAGTGTCTGTTCTGTCAGAGAATGTACATAGAAACGGAGGGATATTAGCAACAAATACTTTATAACAATTAACTTTTTTTATATTCCATTTGTTCATGTGGAATATATTCCTCAGTGAACAAATGAATGTTCAAAGGAGGCACAATGAAAAAACTTTTCAATATATGTTTAATTGTATTTGTACTATTTTCACAGTTTATTAGTTTCCCGTACAATCAGGCAAAAGCTGAGACTTTAAAGGAAACTTCATTATTTGACACTGTTGAGATGAAAGATGCAACGGATCACATTATTGACGAAGCAAAAAATCCTAACAACTTAATAAAGATAGGATCAACCATTCAAGTAGAATATGCTTGGTCAATAAAGGATCAACAAGTTGTACATGCAAACGATACAGCGATAATTCAAATACCACTTGCATTAAAAGTATCTAAAGATTTGCAAGGAGATTTAGTAACAGATCAAAAAAATATTGGTCAATATTTTATAACAGCTAAAGATAATAAATTAAAGCTGATATTTAATGATCAAGTAGAAAATTCTAAAGATGCTAAAGGAAAAATCAAAGTTGATACTGTGTTTAACCCAACTTTAAAAACTGGAGAAAAATCAGTTCAAATCGCTTTCCCTTTAGGAACACTGGTGCAGCCTATATCGGTTCCTGTTCAAGTAGAAGATTCTAAAGAAGATAGCACCGAACAGGATACTAATAAACAAGTGCAAGATCCAGTAGCTAAACCTGTTACTGGTAATACGGAGCAAGATTCAGCAACTAAACCTGCTACTGACAATCCGGAACAAAACCCAGCAACTAAAGCTACTGACAATCTGGAACAAAACCCAGCAACTAAACCTGTTACTGGTAATACGGAGCAAGATTCAGCAACTAAACCTGCTGCTGACAATCCGGAACAAAACCCAGCAACTAAACCTGCTACTGACAACCCAGAACAAAAGCTAACAAGCGATCCTGCTGAGAATACAAATTCAGGTCCAAAGCAAATAACAACAAACCTTTTAACGGGTGTAAAGTTGACGGACAAAGACGGAAAACCATTTACAGAGGATAACCGTCCAAGTACAGATTCCCCTGCCAATATCGAGTTTACATGGGAACTTTTAAAATCAATGAATGTGAAAAGCGGAGATTACTATATTTTTGATCTTCCTAAACATTTTAAGATTTACAATACAATTAACAGTCCTTTATACGATAGTGAAAACAATCCAATTGGTAATTTCACTGTTACAAAAGATGGAAAAGTCACTATGACATTTAACGATTATGTTGAAGAACATCCAGATGTTGGTGGTAACCTACAATTAAAGACAGAATTTAATAAAGCTGAAATTAAAGGTACAACAACACAAGAAATTCCTTTCCCAATTAAAGATAAAGATGTTTCTATTACAGTTGACTTTAAGCCTAATGTACAAACAACTACGAATAAAAAAGGGTTACCTGATAGACCAATTAATACAAATGAAATTAATTGGACAGTAGAGATGAACAAAACGAAAGACACTCTTAAAAACGCTGTTTTTAAAGATAACATTCCACCAGGCACAAGCTTAAATAAAGATTCTATTAAAGTTTATTATTTAGAAGTTGATGTTAATGGGAACGTAACACGTGGTAAAGAGGCTGATTCAGCAGATTACAAAGTTAGTTCATCAGAGGGCTCAAAATTGGAGATTGCTTTTAAAGATTCTATCAATAAAGCATATCAAATTGAATATGCAACAAAAATTACTGATGAAAACGTAAAAAGCTTCCAAAATAACGTTACGATAACGAGTGATAATCAAAAGCAACAAAATGCAAGCTCTACTGTAACGGTTTCTCGTGGTACACATTTAAACAAAACAAGTAAGTATGATCCAAAGACGCAAACGATTGAATGGACAATTACTTACAACGGTGATCAAAAAAATATCAAAAAAACAGATGCACTTTTAAAAGATATTTTTGACGATACACATGAACTAGATGCAAATTCTATCGTTGTGAAGAACGCTTCATACGATGATAAAGGAAGACTTGTAACAGGCGACACTGTTAATAATTACACTGTAAGTAACAAGAAGAATGGATTCGATTTACAGTTTAATGAGGATATTAATAGTGCTTATGTAATTACCTATAAAACAAAGCCAACTGATAGTATCATAAAAGATGGAAAAGTAAAAAATACAGTTACAGCTGATAATGACTCAAGTAAAGAAAATGAGGCTGGCTTCCAGCAGCAAAATATTATTAAATCTAATAATAAAGCTGAAACAAACTATAAAGACAAAACAACAACCTGGACAATTGCGGTAAATAATAACAACTATCCATTAAACAATGCCATCATTACGGATACCTTTGATCATGGTGGATTACAATTAAAAGATAATAAACTAGAAATTAAAGACGGAGATTATACCCTTCAAGCTAAGACTGACTATGTTTTAGATGTAACAGATAAAGGTTTCAAAATTACCCTTATAGGTACATATCAGTCTAATATGACAAAGACATTAGTCGTAAAATATACGACAGACTTTGACTATACAAAATTAGAAAGTGGTAAAACTTCATTTAAAAATACAGGTAACCTATCTTGGATAGATGCAGGGTCCAATCCACAATCAAATAAAGTTGAAGCAGACTTTGATCCTGATGCTTTCACAAAGGCGAATGGATATAAATACGGTTCTTATAACGCCCAAACGAAAGAAATCACTTGGATAATAGGTTTTAATTATAATAATGTTGAGATTAAAGATCCATATGTTATAGACGTAATACAAGATAAACAAAAGTTAGTACCAGGATCCATTGAAGTACGCGATATGATTTTAAATGGAAGCCCGAATAATGCAAGACCTGGTGATGCCGTATCACCTAAAGAGTATGAACTTGAAGAACCTACAGATAAAAATAAAAACACCCTAAAGGTTCATTTCAAGCAATCAATTAATTCACCTTACTATATTATCTTTAAAACAAGCCTCGATGGTGAACTTATCCAAGGTACCTACAAAAACGAGGCAGAGTTAAAAGATGGCTCTAAAATTGTAAACACCCTTAAAGGTGACACTCAAGTAAATAAAGGTGGCAGCTTTGTTACTAAAAAGGCTGTGCAAGACGACAACTATATTAATTGGAGTATTGCAATTAACGAAAGTCAATCAACCATTGCAGACGCAGTTGTAACAGACGATCCAACAGACAATCAGGTACTTGTGGCAGATTCATTCCACTTATATCCTACAACTGTTGATCCATATGGAAATTTAACAAAAGATACAGCAAATGAATTAAAACAAGGAACAGACTATAAGTTAACGATCACAACAGACAATAATACTGGAAAGCAACATTTTGAAATTGCTTTCTTGAAGAAAATTGATCGAGCTTATATTTTAGAATATCGCTCACTTATTAATGCAGACGATAAAGAAAAAGTGAGTAATAAAGCAAAAATCGCTGGCAATCAGTTAACAGTTAAGAATACAGAAACTGTTGAAACGATTGAAGTGAGAATGTCTTCCGGTTCAGGCGGAGGATCTGCTACTAAAGGGCGCGGAAACCTTGAAATTATAAAGGTAGATAACGACAATAAGAAAGTACCATTGTCCGGGGCAGAATTTACTTTATACGATCGTACAGGAAAAACCGTTATCCGCGAAATAACAACAGACAAAGATGGTATCGCTAAGTTTAATAACTTAAAGCGCGATAAATATTTATTAAAAGAAACAAAAGCTCCTGAAGGCTATGTAATTAGCTGGGATCTAAAACAGGGAAAAATTGTTGAACTTGGTTCACAAGAGACTACAACATATACACTTGCAAATAAGAAATTTGTCGGTAAAGTAGTTTTCACAAAGTCTGATGACCTGAATAAAAACGTAACACTGCAAGGTGCCGTTTTCACACTACTTGATAAAGACAAAAAAATAATTTCAGAACACGAAAAATTAACAACAAATGATAAAGGTCAAATTACTGTAGATAATTTAAAACCAGGAACGTACTACTTACAAGAAACAACTGCTCCTGAGCATTATAAATTAGACAGTACACCTATTCAATTTACAATCAAAGAAGATCAAACGACTGTAGTATATCGAACTGCAACAAATAGTTTGCTTCCAGGATCGGCCATTTTAACAAAAGTCGATAAAGACGGAAAAACTTTAGCAGGCGCGGAGTTCAGTGTACGCGATCGACATAACAATATAATTCGTGGATATGAAAAACTAACGACAAATGATCAAGGACAAATCGAAGCAAAAGATTTACGTCCTGGAGACTATCAATTTGTTGAAGAAAAAGCACCTGAACACTATGACATAGATAAAAAACCAATTGAGTTTACAATTGTAAAAAGTCAAAAGAAAGCAGTTACTGTTACAGCAACGAATCACCTCATTAAAGGTGGCGTCACTTTAACAAAAACTGATGATATCGATAATAAAACTACTCTTGCAGGTGCTGTATTTAAAATTGTTGATGCTAATGATGAAAAGAAAGTCATTCGCGAAAATGTAAAAACTGGCGCAGATGGTAAAGTAACTGTTAAAGACTTAGAGCCTGGTACGTATAAATTTATTGAAACAGAAGCTCCTAAGGATTATGTGTTAAATGCAAACCCTATTGAGTTTACAATCGATAAAAGCCAACAGTCTTTTGCTACTGTTACGGCAACAAACAGTTTAAAAACAGGCGAAGTCGAATTATTAAAAGTTGATGAATTTGGTGATAAAAAACCTCTAGAAGGTGCCGTATTTAAAATTGTCGATTTAAATAATAATGACGTTCGTACTGACTTAACTACAGATGCTGATGGAAAAACAAAAGCTGATAAGTTACGCCCTGGTAACTATAAGTTTATTGAAACAAAGGCTCCTGAGCATTATGTACTAGACGAAACACCGATTCCATTTAAAATCGATAGAAGTCAGAAAGAAACTCTACTTGTAAAAGCTGAAAATGCTTTAAAACCAGGAGATGTTGAATTAACGAAAGTTGATGATATCGATGGTACAACTCTTGAAGGTGCTGTATTTAAAATTGTTGATGCTAATGATGAAAAGAAAGTCATTCGCGAAAATGTAAAAACTGGTGCGGATGGTAAAGCTATCGCTACTGGTTTACGCCCTGGCGATTATAAATTTATCGAAGTAACAGCACCAAAGTATTACGATAAAAATACAACGCCTATCGAGTTCACAATTAAAGAAAGTCAAGGAACTTCACCAATTACTGTTACTGCTAAAAACAGCTTAACAAAAGGCGGTATTGAATTAACAAAAGTGAATGCTGCAGATGAAAAGGAAACACTTCAAGGTGCAGTATTTAAAATCGTTAATAGAGATACGAATGAAGTTGTTCGTACGGAACTTGTTACGAATAGTAAAGGAATGTTAGTTGTAGATGACTTACGTCCTGGTAACTATAAACTTATCGAAACAAAGGCTCCAACTTATTACGATGTAAATGTAGAACCAATTGAATTTACAATCGAAAAAGGACAACCAAAACTTCTTCCACTTACATTTAAAAATAGTTTAACGAAAGGTAAAGTTAAACTTATTAAAGAAGATGATGTGGATAGCAAAATAGCTCTTGCTGGCGCTGTATTCAAATTACAAGACGCAACTGGCACTGACATTATGAAAGATTTAAAAACAGATGATTATGGGGTACTAGTTATTCCTGATTTAGCACCAGGGGATTATCAATTTATTGAAACAGAAGCCCCTGAACATTATAAATTAGATCAAACACCGATTAAGTTCACGATTAAAAAAGGTAGCAAGGATGATCTGCCAGTCCCTGTAATTGTAAAAAACAGTTTACTTACAGGTGGCGTCACTTTAACTAAAGTGGATGACGTTGATGGCATTACACTTGAAGGTGCAGAATTTATCATTGTTGATGCTCATGATACTAAAAAGGTTGTTCGTAAAGGATTAACTACTGATGAACATGGTAAAGTGTCTGCTTCTAATTTACGTCCAGGTGACTATCAATTTATTGAAGTAAAAGCTCCGAAAGACTATGACTTAAGGAAAGATCCTATTCCGTTCACTATCGGAAAAAGTCAAAAAGAAAATATTAACGTTACTGCTACTAACAGCTTAACGAAAGGTGGCGTCATTTTAACAAAAATAGATGACATCGATCGTACAATGCTGAAAAATGCAGTATTTAAAATTATTGATATGGATGGTAAAGAAGTTCGCACAAATCTTGTTACAGATGACAATGGTGAAATTTCTGTTTCTGACTTACGTCCTGGAGACTATCAATTTATTGAAATGAAGGCTCCTGAACATTATGTGTTAGACGAAACACCGATTCCATTTACAATTGAACGAAACCAAACGAAAAAAATTCCTGTTACAGGGAAAAACACGTTGAAAAAAGGTAGCGTTGAATTAACAAAAATTGACGATATTGATACTGATACGAAGCTCGCTCATGCTGTATTTAATTTATTAGATGCTGACGGAGAGATAGTTGATGAAGGCTTAAAAACAAATGCTGAAGGAAAAATTGTTGTTGAAAATCTACGTCCTGGTACGTATAAGTTTATTGAAACAGCTGCTCCTGAACATTACGATTTAAATAAAAAACCGATCGAATTTACAATTAAGAAAAGCCAAACTGAAACGCTTCATGTTACGGCTAAAAACGCTCTAACAAAAGGTGCAGTGGAACTTTCTAAAGTAGATGACATCGATGACACTACCCTTGAAGGTGCAGTATTTAACATTGTTGATATAAATGGTACTGTAATTCATAAAGACCTTGTTACAAATGGTAAAGGGAAGATCGAAATTAACGACCTACGTCCTGGTGATTACCAATTCATTGAAACAGAAGCTCCTAAGCATTACGTTTTAGATGAAACACCAATCCATTTCACTATTGAAAAAGGACAGAAAAAAACTATTTCTTTAACTGCTAAAAATAGTTTAAAACAAGGTAGTATCGAATTAATTAAAGTTGATGATTTAAATGATCAAACAAAACTTGCCGATGCTGTGTTTAATTTACTAGATCAAAACGGGAAAGTACTTAAAACGGATTTAAAAACGAACAGTGAAGGAAAAATCATTGTTGAAAACTTACGTCCTGGTACGTATCAATTTGTCGAAACAACGGCTCCTAAACATTATGATTTAGACAAAAAGCCAATTGTAGTTACAGTTGAGAAAAGCCAGAAAGATATTGCTACTGTTACTATGAAAAATAGTTTAACAAAAGGCGGCGTTGAACTTATTAAAACGGACGACGTCGATGGTACTACTCTTGAAGACGCAGTATTTAACATTGTTGATATGAATGGTACTGTAATCCGCAAGAATCTTACTACAAATTCACAAGGTAAAATTAGCGTTTCTGACTTACGTCCTGGTGAATATCAATTCGTCGAGACGAAAGCTCCGAAACACTACGATTTAAATAAAGAACCGATTCCTTTCACTATTGAAAAAGGACAAGCTGAACCGATTTCTGTTACTGCTAAAAATAGTTTAACAAAAGGTGCGGTAGAGCTTTCTAAAGTGGATGATATCGACAGTACAGCTCTTGAAGGCGCAGTATTTAAAATTATTGATGACAAAAACAATGATGTTCGTACTGACTTAACTACTGTTAAAGATGGAAAAATCTCTGTTCCTGATTTACGTCCAGGGGACTATCAGTTTATTGAAATAAAAGCTCCTGAACATTATAAATTAGATAGTACACCGCTTAAATTTATAATTAAGAAAAGCCAAGCAGAGAAGCTACAAGTCACTGCTACTAACAGCTTAATTGAAGGTGCTGTTGAATTAATTAAAGTGGATGATATAAATCCAGATACAAAACTTTCTGATGCAGTATTTAACATCATTGATGCGAAAGGTAAAGTTGTTCGCACGAATTTAACTACTGATAAAGACGGGAAAGTTTCTGCTTCTAATTTACGACCAGGAGATTATCAATTCGTTGAAACGAAAGCTCCTAAAGATTATGATTTAAATAAAACACCGATTCCTTTCACTATCGAGAAAAGCCAACCAGCTCACGTTTCCGTTACTGCTAAGAATGGCTTAACTAAAGGTGGCGTGGAATTAACGAAAGTTGACTCTCTAGATGCGAAAGAGACACTGGAAGGTGCGGTATTTAAAATTACTGATATGAACGGTAACGATATTCGTACGAATTTAGTTACCAATAAAGATGGAAAAATCATCGCTAAAGACTTACAACCTGGAGACTATCAATTTATTGAAACGAAAGCTCCGAAACATTATGACTTAAATGAAGAGCCGATTAAGTTCACAATTGAAAGAAGTCAAACAAAACATGTCTTCGTTACAGCTACGAACAGCTTAACGAAAGGTAGTGTGGAGTTAATTAAAGTTGACGATGTTGAAGAAAACACAACACTGGAAGGTGCGGTATTTAAAATTGTTAATAAGGATGGACACGATGTCCGTACTGATTTAACTACTGATAAAAACGGCCGTTTAGTTGTGGATGAATTACCACCAGGAGACTATGAGTTTATCGAAACAAAAGCTCCTAATCACTATGACTTAAACGAAACACCTATTAAGTTCACAGTTAAAAAAGGACAAGAAAAAATCGCTTCCGTTACCGCTACGAATAGCTTAACGAAAGGCGCTGTTGAACTTTCTAAAGTGGATGACTTTGACGGTTCTGTCCTTAAAGATGCAGTATTTAAAATCGTCGATATGAACGGGCACGACGTTCGTTCTGATTTAACTACTGATAAAGACGGCAAAATTTCTGTTTCTGATTTACGTCCGGGAGACTATCAGTTCGTTGAAACGAAGGCTCCTATTGGATACGATTTAAGTGCTAAGCCAATTCCTTTCACAATTACGAAAGGACAATCTCAAGTTACTTCTGTTACAGCTTTAAATAGTTTAACAACAGGTTCAATGGAGTTAACTAAAATTGATATTGATCACCATGGAACACTTGAAGGTGCCATTTTCAACATTTTAGATCACGACGGAAAAATAGTACGAGAAGGTTTACAAACAGACGGACATGGTAAATTAATCGTAAATGATTTGAAACCTGGTAATTATCAATTAGTGGAAACAAAGGCTCCTAAAGGTTATCAATTAGATGCATCACCAATAAACTTTACAATTGAAAAAGCTCAAGCTGCACCACTACAAATTACAGTTTCAAATAAAAAAATCGATTCTTCATCCGGTGGAGATAATAAACAAATTACTCCTCCTAATAAAGAAGAGGAAACGGGGAAAGAAACTTCTGAAGAACTAGAAAAAGGAAATCCTGACACACATGGTAAAGGAACTTCCGAAGAACTAGAAAAAGGAAATCCTGACACACATGGTAAAGGAACTTCCGAAGAACTAGAAAAAGAAAACCCTGACACACAAATAAACAAACAGCAAGATGACCGAAATAAGGGTAAAGAACTTCCAAATACAGGTCACAAAAATGATCCTACTCAAACAGTAGGCATCGTACTTCTACTAGCTGGTTTTTTAAGTATTTTAGCTACAAAACGAAAAAAATATTATTAATAGTTTTTCACACCTAATCAAGTGAACATTTGATTAGGTGTTTTTTTATGCCAAAAAAGGACGATACATAGAGTATCGTCCTTTTAACGGGGTGAGGCTGCCCAAAAGTACGGAAAACCTTTGAACAGCCTCGTATTTTCATATGGATGCCTTACATATATCACTGATAATAAGTATGAAATGCGGAAACATATTTATCATCACATGATTCAAACATGAGAAAAGAAATCCTATAGGATTCTTTTCTCTACATAATCTAAAGTTTGGGTACACTAGATTCATGCAATGTAGGAGCTTTCCAAGCAGAAAGCGAACCTTCATTTAAAATGATAGCATACATATCTCCATCAAAAATATGCAAATATGCATATAGCGTTTTTTTATTTCTCAATGTCAGAATATTGAAAAATAATGAAGATGACGGTAAAATAAAGTCGTTATCCGTCTTCTTTTGTCAGTCAGAGAGAATAGAAGAATAGGAGAGGAAAAAATGAAAAAATCTTTGAAACAAAAAATAGTAAGCTCTTTGCTTGCTGTATCACTCGCTGTTAGCTTAGCTCCAATTGGACAAGCCAAAGCTGATTCCACGTCAGAAATCACACAGACTTCACCTATCACAAAACAAGTTGATGCAAGCCGCGCTATCGAACACATCCGTTTCTTATCCGAAACAATTGGTCCTCGTCCTGGTGGGACAAAATCAGAAGAATGGGCTTCTCGCTACGTTGGTATGCAGCTTAAATCAATGGGCTATGAAGTAGAATATCAACCATTTCAAGTACCGGATCAATACGTTGGATTTATTGAATCACCATTATCCACAAAACGTAATTGGCAAGCCGGCGCTGCCCCTAACGCACTAATTTCTACAGAAGCTGTTACAGCTCCTCTTATCTTTGTTCAAGGTGGAACAAAATTAGAGGATATCCCAAATGAAGTAAACGGAAAAATTGTTCTATTTGAAAGAGGAACAACAGTTGCAGACTATAATAAACAAGTTGAAAATGCTGTTAGCAAAGGAGCAAAAGGTGTCCTTTTATACAGTTTAATTGGCGGACGCGGAAATTATGGACAAACCTTCAATCCCCGCCTAACGAAAAAGCAGTCTATCCCTGTCTTTGGTCTTGCTTATGCACAAGGAAATGCATTTAAAGAGGAAATCGCTAAAAAAGGGACCACTCTTCTTTCTCTAAAAGCGAGACATGAATCTAACTTAACATCACTTAATGTCATCGCTAAAAAGAAACCAAAAAACAGCACAGGTAATGAAAAAGCCGTCGTTGTAAGTTCGCACTATGATAGTGTCGTTGGAGCACCTGGAGCAAACGATAATGCTTCTGGTACAGGATTAGTATTAGAATTAGCTCGTGCTTTTCAAAATGTAGAAACTGATAAAGAAATTCGTTTTATTGCTTTTGGTTCTGAAGAGACTGGCTTACTTGGCTCCGATTATTACGTTAATAGTCTATCCCAAAAAGAACGCGATCGAATTTTAGGTGTCTTTAACGCAGACATGGTTGCAACAAATTACGATAAAGCAAAGAATTTATATGCTATGACGCCTAACGGTTCTCCAAACCTTGTAACAGACGCAGCCTTACAAGCAGGTAAACAATTAAATAATGACCTCGTACTGCAAGGGAAATTCGGCTCTAGTGATCACGTGCCATTTGCTGAAGTTGGTATTCCTGCCGCCCTATTTATTTGGATGGGTGTCGATAGTTGGAATCCATTAATCTATCATATTGAGAAGGTATACCATACGCCTCAAGATAATGTGTTAGAAAACATTTCGCCTGAACGTATGAAAATGGCATTAGAAGTTATCGGGACAGGAGTTTATAATACACTTCAAAAATCTGTTGCTCAAACTGAACAGAAGGCTGCTTAATCATTTAAAAGACCACTGATTTTTATCGGTGGTCTTTTATTGAGAAAATATATATATGCATAAAAGCATATTCCCTCCTGCTCATTATCCTATACAATATTAAGTGTAACAAAAATGATTACAACTAATAAGGAGGCTTTTTCTACTATGAAAAAAATGATTTTAGCCAGTGCCTTAACTTTAGCAGGAATTACTGGCGCTACCGCTTTTATTCCTGAAACAAAAGTCGCTGCTGCCACTCAAGAACAAAGTTTTACAAAATTTTATTCTTTACAAACTGGAAGTAGTTCTGAACAAGAACCTATTTTCCTTCAAAAAGGACAGGAACTAACAATTCAACCTAACAGTAAAACTCCTAGTTACAGTGTTTATGACTCAAATCATAACCTTATCGGGCGATATTCTGATGGTTACGGCCGAATTTTCACTGTAAAAACAGATGGAAATATGTATGTTCAATTTCACGCACCTTTCGTTTACTATAGTCCTGTTAGCTTTTCCGTTACGTATACAATCCAATAAAATAAAGGGCCTTTCTCAAGGCCCTTTATTTTATTTCCCAATTCACTTTTACAAAACCATCTTTCACCATTACACCACTTATATTAAATACATACTTTTCATTTGCCTTTAATGCAGCTTTGAAAGTACCTTTTTTCGATTCACAGATCTCTTTTAACTCTCTTATACCTTCTCCTTGCCTTTCATACAAGCTAAAGCATAAATTCCCACGTTTTGCATCTGTCTCATAAGAAAATGTTACTTCTGTATCTTTTTCATACTCAAGTTCAATATCTTTCCCAGTAATATCCCATGATGAGAATTTTGCCTCGTAACCGGTCTCCCCTTGCTTCTCATTTTCTAAATATATATCACCAGCTCTCCACATATCATCTAACGTTTGAACGAAAGCAAAGCCGCTCAGTAATACAAACATCGTACTTGCAAATATGACAACTAATGTTATCTTTTGTTTTTTCATAGCCTTCATCGTATGTTCTCCTTCTATTTTCTTGTTACTTCTTCGTATCATATATAACAAAACTCCAATAAAAAATGGTAATACAATCGCTATAACACTCCACCACTTACTTATTCCACGCGTTTTCGCATCTGTATACACCCATGATGCTACACATACTAAAAGTGCTATAAAAGTCAAAAGCATTGTAATCCCAGCTATCTCAAATACTACAAATGGATTAGCGAACTCTATCATGTAATTTATACTCCTTCTTTAAAAATGACTGTATGACAACATATATAGGAACGTATAGATGCATCATAATCACACTTGCTATCAACATAGGGACTTTATGATTCAAATGAGTGACAAACTGCTCCATAACAACTGTTAATAAAATAATCCAAATAGCATGAATACAAACAACCCATCTTTTCTCTAATTTCCGAGCATTTCGTACGCTCTGTTTCGTTTTATTTATCAGCTCTCCGCTTGGAATCGTGTCTTCAGCTAAGCTGCTTCTTATCTTCTGATCAAACTTATCTTCCGTCATAAACAAACCCCTCCAAATGTTCCCGCATTTGCTTCTTCGCATAATTAAGGCGGTATTTCACCGTACCAATCGGTATATTTAATATTTCGCTCATTTCTTTATAAGAGTATTGTTCATAATAGTAGAGTACGAGCACGGTTTTATATTTTTCATTCAATAGCTGTATAACTTCACGTATCATTTCCGATTCCACTTTTTGAATAAATTCTTCTGATATATTCACTTCATCTGCGAAATCGATTTCTCCACCATCCTCTTTATGAAACAAATCCAATACGCGATCTTTCCACCTTTTCTTCTTACGATAAAAGTCATAAAACGTACGAACACAAATTGTAGTAATCCATTTTTTATAATTTTCCACGCAAGAAAGCTGGTGCCTAGAGGAAAAAACTTTTATCCAAGTCTCTTGAAAAATATCTTCTGCATCTTCTTTCGTTTTCGCTAATTTATAGCATAAGGAATATATTTGCTGCTTATATATATCAATTAATTCTTCTACCTTTTCTTCCATCTTAAACCTCCTGTCATTTATATAAGACGACGCAAATTCTCCTTTTGTTTGATAAAATTTTATTTTTTTATTATCTCCATACAAAAAGGCAATCACAACATCGTGTGATTGCCTTTTACTGAAAACGAAAAATCGGTTAGAATACTCGGTGGCTTCGCGCCTTCCTCCTATTCTGAACGAGCCGCTTCTGCTTTTCTTTATTGTCTAGCTCTGCCTCCTAGCCCCTTCTGTCTAAGAACCTTCCCCACGAGAAGATAAAATGCATCTTCTGTGGGAAAGAACCTTAGCCTTCAGGGCTAAACAGTCGGCTCCGCTTTTCTTAATTACATTTTTTCTGGTGCAGATACTCCTACGATTGCTAATGCATTTTGAAGTGTAGTGCGTACTGCTTTCATTAACTCATAGCGAGCTTTACTTAATTCTAAGTTGTCTTGGTTTAATACTTTTTCTGCATTGTAGAAGCTGTGTAATGCTGCTGCTAATTCAAATGCATAGCTTGTAATGCGGTGTGGCAGACGTTTTTGCGCTGCATCCGCAACTACAGCTGGGAATTCACCAAGTTTTTTCAGTAACTCTACTTCTTTCTCCGAAGTAACAAGCTTGTAATTCACGTCTCCGCCTGCAGCTAATCCTGACTCTTCACCTTGACGAAGAATACTGCATACGCGAGCATGAGCATACTGTGCATAGTATACTGGGTTTTCATTAGATTTTGATACAGCTAAGTCCATATCGAAGTCTAAATGAGAATCACCGCTACGCATTGCGAAGAAGTAACGCATTGCGTCCACGCCTACTTCTTCCATAAGCTCACGAAGTGTAACTGCTTTACCTGTACGCTTACTCATCTTCATTTTTTCACCATTTTGGTACAGTTGTACCATTTGGATGATTTCTACTTCAAGTGTTTCTTTATCGTAACCAAGTGCTTGAATAGCCGCTTTCATACGAGGAATGTAACCGTGGTGGTCAGCACCCCAAATGTTGATTAACTTATCGAAACCACGCTCTAATTTATCACGATGATAAGCGATATCTGGCGTTAAGTATGTGTAAGAACCGTCGTTTTTAATTAATACACGGTTTTTGTCGTCACCGTAAGTCATAGAACGGAACCAAGTTGCACCGCCTTCTTCAAAGATCTCGTCACGCTCTTTTAATACTGCAAGTGCAGCATCGATTTTTCCGTTTTTGTATAATGATGTTTCTGAGAACCATACATCGAACTTAACACGGAAGCTTTCTAAGTCTTTTTGAAGTTTTGCTAACTCATATTTTAAACCGTATGAACGATAGAACTCATAGCTTTCTTCAGCATCAGCTTTTGCATAACGATCGCCAAACTCTTCAGCTAAACGCTTACCGATTCCAATGATGTCCGCACCATGGTATCCGTCTTCTGGCATTTCTTTCTCTAGGCCTAAAGCTTGCATGTAACGAGCTTCAACAGAAAGAGCTAAGTTATGAATTTGGTTACCAGCGTCATTAATGTAGTACTCACGAGATACATCGTATCCTGCTTTTGCTAATACGTTACATAAAGTGTCACCTACTGCCGCACCACGTGCATGTCCTAAGTGAAGGTCACCTGTTGGGTTCGCAGATACGAACTCAATTTGTACTTTTTCACCTTTACCAGTATTCGTTTCACCGTAAGCTTCGCCAGCGTTAACGATTGTTGGGATTAAGTCTGTTAAGTAGCTATTATCCATGTAGAAGTTAATGAAACCAGGTCCTGCGATTTCAATTTTTTCAATAGAAGCTTTTGCTTTATCGAAGTTTGCAACTAATTCTTCTGCAATCATACGAGGTGCTTTTTTCGCAACGCGTGCAAGTTGCATTGCCATATTTGTAGAGAAGTCACCATTTGTTTTATCTTTTGGAGATTCTAATACAACGTTTGGAATCTGTTCTTCTGTCGCTAATTCTGCCTTTAATACAGCAGCTTGAATTTCTTCTTTAATTAATCCTTTTACTTGTTCTAAAGAATTCATTATTTTGCCTCCTTCAAATTAAGTGTAATTGTATATCTGCCAGCTTCTTGTTCACTTAGAAGCAATGCGTACGTTAAGAAGAGTTGTCCTTTTTTCTTTTCATCCGACCATTTAAAAAGAACGTTATCAGTTTTCGTTTGCAATGCAAACGTACCAAGTTCACTCGTATACGTACCAGTTGTCCATTCACCTTTCACATGCGTTTGACGCATTGAAACAGCACCTGAACGCATAATGAGAACTTGTTCATCTTGAATTTTAATAATTGTTTTCACTTCGCCCTGTTCGTTCGGCTCTTGGAATGTTACATATGTACCTTGACCTTTTACATAGTATTGACCATTTGCTTCAAAAGCAACGGTTTCCTTCCTCGCCCCTTCACGGATTTCTGTTACGAAATGAACGTGTACCGGCAAGCCTGCAAGTTGTTTCTCCACGTCTTGCACACCTTTCAAATGTTATAGATATTAAATACTACTTATAATAAATCACTTTTCCTATCATATCAAAAAAAACCTCTGTCTGTCTGCTGAAAAATCAGGAAAACTCCATTTCAAAAAATAATTCACTTTCACTTTATTTCATATGATAAAATATTTCTTAAATCTAAATATTCTTTCATTTAAAGAGGTGAGTTATGTGCTACCGACAAAATTAAAAAAGGGTGATGAAATTAGAGTTATTTCACCATCTTGCAGCTTAAGTATTGTCTCAACTGAAAACAGAAAGCTTGCTGTAAAAAGATTAACTGACATGGGCTTTCAAGTTACATTCTCAACATATGCTGATGAGCTAGATCAATTTGCTTCCTCTTCTATTTCTTCACGCGTTCAAGACCTTCACGAGGCATTTAGAGACCCTAATGTAAAAGCCATTTTGACAACACTTGGCGGATACAACTCTAATGGTTTATTGAAACATCTCGATTATGATTTAATTCGAGAAAACTCGAAATTTTTCTGTGGCTATTCTGATATTACCGCTTTAAATAATGCAATTTACACAAAAACAGGACTTATTACATATTCAGGGCCCCATTTCTCTTCATTTGGAATGAAGAAAGGTCTCGAATATACGACTAATTACTTTTTACAATGCTTAACTTCTAATAAGCCTATTGAAGTCCTGCCATCTGAAACGTGGAGCGATGATTCTTGGTATATAGATCAGGAAAATCGAGAATTCATTACAAATGAAGGTTATATTTCGATTCATGAAGGCGAAGCAACTGGAGAGATTATCGGTGGTAATATGAGCACATTGAATTTACTACAAGGTACACCATATATGCCAAACTTACAGGGGAAAATATTATTTCTTGAGGAGGATAGTTTAACTGGAAAAGCTACCCTTAACACTTTTGATCGTTATTTACATTCTCTTATGCAGCAACCTGACTTTGAACATGTAAAAGGCATCGTTATAGGAAAGATGCAAAAAGGTGCAGAATGTACGATAGAAGACATTCAAGAAATGATTGCTTCAAAGCCTGAACTTACACATATACCTATCATTGCAAACGCAAGTTTCGGGCATACAACCCCGATTTTCACTTTCCCAATTGGTGGACGTGCAAAAATCATTTCTAATAAAGAGAATTCAGCTATTACCATTTTAACGCACTAAAAAAGGAGCGAACGATTCGCTCCTTTTACGGTTTTTCTATTTTTTCCAACGCTTTTTGCGGAATTGATTCTTTTGGGATTTCAGCCCATCCTTTTCCTTGCATACCTTTTGCATAAATTTTTATAAACGCCCCCGTATGCAATTCACGGTTCATCATTCTTTTCACAACTTGTAACTTTCCGTCTTCTGTATACCCTTTAAATGTATACAAGTATTCACCGTCTTTTTTCTCACCTTTATTTATAACCGCATAATAATCTTGTATTTCTTTATTTGAAAAGAAGTTGTCTACAAAAGCATGCACACCTTCTGTTTTCGTGTTTAAATAGTACGCTGTTCCACCTAAAATAATGGCGAATACAGCTAAAACTTTAATTACCAATTTCATACATGCGCCTCCTGTTTGCACTTCTTTCTCACTAATCTTATGTCTATACCTGTATTATACGGAAAAAGGCATACCATACTCTATTGAAAAGTCTTACACTTTCCTTACATTATTGTAAGGGTTTTTCAACTTATAGCAATTTCCCAATAAAAAATTTTTCCGTTTCATGAACTTTTATATTATTATTGAATGATACAAATTTTTATTACAAAAATCAAAGGAGACAGTTTTCAAATGGCTATCTTGCAAGGTTTAGCACTATTACTTGTTGTACTTTGTCTATTTACACTTTTTAGTTACCGTGCTCCTTACGGAATGAAAGCAATGGGTGCTTTAGCTAATGCAGCAATCGCAAGTTTTCTTATTGAAGCATTTCACCGTTATATCGGTGGAGAGATGTTTCATAATGACTTTTTACAATCAGTAGGAGAAGCTTCTGGTAGTATGAGCGGTGTCGCAGCGGCAATTTTAGTCGCACTAGCAATCGGTGTTTCACCCGTATATGCTGTTTTAATTGGTATTGCTACTAGCGGATTCGGTATTTTACCAGGATTTTTCGCTGGATACGTTTGCGCTTTCGTCGTGAAATTTCTCGAAAAGAAATTACCGGCTGGTGTAGAGTTTTTAGCAATTTTATTTATTGCCGCACCAATCTCACGCGGAATGGCCATGCTTATGGATCCGCTCGTGAATGCAACGCTCGGTAAAATCGGTTCTATGATTTCAGTTGCAACTACAGAAAGTCCTATCATTATGGGTATTATGCTTGGTGGATTAATAACAGTTATTTCTACTTCTCCATTAAGTTCTATGGCACTAACTGCAATGCTTGGATTAACAGGTTTACCAATGGCAATTGGTAGTCTTGCCGTAGCAGCCTCAGCCCCGATGAACTTTATTTTCTTTAAGCGACTAAAAATTTGCTCAAAGAAAGACACAATCGCTGTAGCAATCGAGCCTTTAACACAAGCCGATGTTGTTTCAGCAAATCCAATTCCAATTTATGCGACAAACTTCGTTGGCGGTGCACTTGCTGGTATTATTACATCTCTGTTCCAGCTCGTTAATAATGCACCAGGAACAGCATCACCAATCCCAGGACTTCTTGTCTTATTCGGATTTAATGACGTTGTAAAAGTAACAATTGCTGCTGTACTGTGTGGAATCGTTACCACTATTGTTGGATACATCGGATCAATCGTATTCCGCAAATATCCAATTCGTTCTGCTGATGAAATTCGCGGCATTACTTCGGAAGAAAAAGTTGCATAAGAAAAAGAGCTATTCTCATTGTTTGAGAGTAGCTCTTTTTCTTGTCGTGTAACGGTAAATGAAATTATATCAGCGATTTTTTTAATATATCGACTTACCGACACATAACGACAAAATAAGAGCTCCCTATTCATATAGGAGGCTCTTATTTTATCCAGCTATAGCGGCTAGAATGATCGGTGGCTTCGCTTCTTCCTTCGAGGCAAAAAGTGCCTCTACGTCTGAAGCTCCATCCCCCTCACATTCTAAACGAGCCACTTCCGCTTTTATTTCTATCCAGTTACGCCTCTTAGACCCTTGCGTCTAAGAACCTTCCCTGCCAAAAGGTAAAAAGCACCTTTTGCAGGAAAGAACCTTAGTCACCGGGTCTAAACAGTCGGCTTCACTTTTATTTCACCCAACCGAGCAGCATTTCCCGCACGAATTTGCTTGCTGCGACTGGTGTTTGATCACTATGGTCGTAGACAGGAGCTACTTCTACTAAGTCTGCTCCAACTACATTTATATTTGAATTTGCAATTGCCACGATGGAATCTAATAATTCTTTAGATGTGATACCTCCAGCTTCTAACGTTCCTGTTCCTGGAGCGTGAGCTGGGTCTAATACGTCAATGTCGATTGTGACATAAACTGGGCGTCCTGCAAGTTTCGGTAATACTTCTTTTAACGGTTCTAATACGTCAAATTTATATAAGTTCATACCTACTTCTTTTGCCCATTCGAATTCTTCCTTCATTCCAGAACGAATACCGAAAGAATATACGTTTTCCGGACCAATTAAATCGCACACTTTACGAATAGGTGTAGAGTGGGATAAAGGCTCCCCTTCATACGATTCACGTAAATCAGTATGAGCATCCATATGGATGATTGCTAAATCCGGATATTTTTTTGCCATTGCCTTAAAAATTGGCCAAGACACTAAGTGCTCACCGCCGAGACCTAGTGGAAACTTATCGGCATCTAAAAGTTTTGATACATACTCTTCAATCATGTCTATGCTACGCTGTGGATTTCCAAATGGTAATGGAATATCACCCGCATCAAAATATTTTACCTCTTCTAGTTCACGATCTAAATATGGGCTATATTCTTCAAGACCGATTGACACTTCACGAATACGTGCAGGGCCAAAACGAGAACCTGGACGGTAGCTTACTGTCCAATCCATTGGCATCCCGTAAATAACTGCCTCTGACTCTTCAAAACTTGGATGACTTTTAATAAATACTTTACCTGAATAAGCTTCATCAAAACGCATACTCTTTTCCTCCTTGTGTGGAACTTAAGGTATCCCAACCTTTCATTATTTCTCAAATTTGGAGCCTATAACTCCTCTTTCTCGATTTACCTGTGCCTTCTTTTTCTTACAAGAAGACTACTTCATTTGTAGCAGTGTAAGTAACTAGCATGTTCAAGCCTTCTAGACAAACACCTTAAATGAGTCACTTACACTTTATTTATTTCAATTTAACGCTCTTACTTAATTAAATCGCCAACAAATTTCGGTAATGCGAATGCTGCATTGTGTAATTCTTTTGTGTAGTATTTCGTTTCGATTTCGTGGAAACGCTCTTCACTCACTTCTAATGGATCATGTTTTTTAGATCCAATTGTGAACGACCAAAGACCACTTGGGTAAGTTGGAATGTTCGCTGTGTATAAACGAGTAATTGGGAAAATCTCCTTTACGTCTTTAAACACAGTTGTAATTAGTTCTGGTGTGAACCAAGGGTTGTCCGTTTGTGCAACGAAAATACCATCTTCTTTTAACGCTTTAGAGATTCCAGCGTAGAAGCCTTTTGTAAATAGATTTACTGCTGGTCCTACTGGCTCAGTAGAATCTACCATAATTACGTCATATTCATTTTCGCTTTCTGCAATGTGTAGGAAACCGTCTCCTACTTTTACTTCTACACGCTCATTATCTAGTGCGCCTGCAATTGATGGTAAGTATTGTTTAGAGTACTCAATTACTTTTCCATCGATTTCAACAAGAGTTGCTTTCTTTACGCTTGGGTGTTTTAACACTTCACGAATAACACCGCCATCGCCACCACCTACAACTAATACGTTTTCAGGGTTTGGATGTGTAAATAAAGGTACGTGCGCTACCATTTCATGATAAACGAACTCATCTTTTTCTGTTGTCATAACCATGCCATCTAAAATAAGCATGTTTCCGAACTCTTCCGTTTCAACCATATCAAGTTTTTGGAATTCTGTTTGCTCCGTATGTAATGTGCGGTTAATACGCGCCGTAATCCCAAAATGTTTTGTTTGTTTTTCAGTGAACCATAGTTCCATCGTACAATCACACCTTTCAATGCAAATTTATAATAGGGACATCATTAATGTCCCCTAACAAAAATAAAACAAAACATCCAAAAAGTATAGTTAAAAGTACAAAAATACCGAAAATATATTTTAGTCAGAGGGTTCTAACATATGTACGAAAAGGGATTGCCCTGTAATAGGAAAGAAAACCCTTTCTTAGGAAAGGGCTTTTGTCTCTACTTCTACCGGCTTTCGAACCGGAATTAAAATCATTACACAACCGACTAACACAACAATTCCACCGACTAAAAACGGACTTTGCGGTGAAACAGTGTGGCCGATGATTCCTGATAAGATTGGAGCAATTGCGCCACCTAACCAACGAACGAAGTTATAAACACCTGATGTAACAGATCTTTCATAAGGTGAAATATCCATTACATAACTTGTAAATAATGCATTATTTAATCCAGATGCTAATCCCGATAGAACAATTAATACAATTTGTAACCACATAACTTTCACGAAGAATAGTGCGATTAAGAAAAGCGCAAATACGAGTAAACTACCTTTCAACAATGCTTTCGGTTCATATTTCCCTTCTAGCTTATGGGCCAAAATTGCAGAACCGTAAGCTAACGCTAATCCCCATCCGCAAAATACAAAACCTAATTGAATAGCAGATAAATGCATAATAAGTGGTGAGTATGCTAGCACAACGAAAAATCCGTAGTAGTATAACATTCCTGAAATCGCACCTTGCATAAACGGTTTATATTTCACCAGGTTAAGTAATTCTCCTACGCCTGCCGCCTTACGTTTCACTTTTCGCTCCGGTTCTTTTACAAAAAAGAAAACTAAAATAAATGCTAAGAAAATTAAAATACTCGTCGCAAAAAATGGGTAACGCCAAGAATGTCCACCTAATATCCCGCCTAATAACGGTCCGCCTGCCATCCCTAAACCGATAGCTGCTTCATATAGTCCTACTGCTTCATGAACTTCTTTACTTAATGCAATCAATAATGTCATCGCCGTTGCGAAGAACATCGCATTTCCTAATCCCCACCCCGCGCGGAAAATAGATAATTGGGCAATCGTTTGCGATATACCGCATATAAACGCAAATACAGTTACAATCGCAAGACCGATCGTCATCATTCGTTTATCACCAAATCTTGATGCGAATATTCCAGCTGGTAACATCATAATTGCCATCGTTAAAATATATGCTGTAAATAACATCTCTACTTGCCAATGCGATGCACCAATTTGCTCAGCAATACTTGGTAAGATTGGGTCGACTACCCCTATACCCGAAAAAGCAAGGAAGGTAGCCACCACTGTAATCAATCTCCCTAATTTTTGTTTGCTCTCCATTTTGATCATTCTCCTTTTGTACTCTCTAAAAATGTCGCTGCACGATGTAGGCTATCTTCGAGTTCCGCCTTTACACGCTGCATTTGATCCATTTTCTCGTCTAGCGTATGCACTTGTTTTTCAAGCATCTCTTTAATTTCTTGAATCACTTCGCGGTCACGAGGATTCTCACTATTTCTTCTTTGCTCCATTCTTTCTTTTAACGATAAAAAATGTTGCATTTCTTGAAGTGTAATCCCTAACACTTCTTTCGCTTCTACAATCCTTTTAATTCTGGCGATGTCCTCGTCCGTATACAGGCGAATGTTCCCCTCACTACGTTCAGGGGGATGAATTAAACCAATTTCCTCATAATAACGAAGTGTACGTTTTGTTAAACCAACTTGCTTTGTGACTTCATCAATTTTATACATGTTTATTCCTCCCTTCACTCAATTATTACATTTTACGTTAACGTTAACTTTTGTGCAACTGTTAGACTTTTGTAAATGTTTATCCTATTCAATTGTATTTTTCCAAAAGCAGTTTCATAATGAAAGAAAAGAAACGATAAGGAGATTTCCGTATGAATAAACCACTTATTTTCGCCCACCGCGGGGTAAAAGGAACACATCCAGAAAATACGATGATTGCCTTCCAAGAAGCAGAACGCATTGGTGCCCACGGAATTGAGCTTGATGTCCACCTATCAAAAGATGGTGAACTTGTCGTGATTCACGATGAAACAGTAGATCGCACAACAAATGGCATAGGTCTTGTTTCTGAAAAAACGGTAGCGGAATTACAAGCTTTAGATGCTGGTAGCCATAAAGACCCTTCTTTCCATGAAGCAAAAATCCCAACGTTACGTGAAGTATTCATTTGGTTATCTACGACAAATTTACAGCTCAATATTGAGTTAAAAACAGATGTTATCCACTATCCAACTATTGAAGAAAAAGCTGTTGCTCTCGTTCGTGAATACCATCTATCTAATCAAATTATATTCTCATCATTTAACCACGACTCTGTTTCATTATTAGCAGAAATAGCTCCTGAAATCCCAAGAGCAATTTTATATGATACACCACTTGCTGATCCTATCGCTGAAGCAAAAAATAGAGAAGCAACTGGTTTACATCCAAACTTTCAATTACTAACAAAGGAATTTATTCAATTTGCACAAGATCAAGGGTACGTTTTCCGCCCTTATACGATTAACGAATACAAAGATTTACAAACTATGATTGACTATGGCGTAGATGTCATTATTACCGATTGGCCAGCACGTGCCTTTGAGCTCCTTTCTTAATTGAAGGAGCTTTTTGTTTTCGAAATTTCATTGTTTAAAATAACCGAAAACCCTCAATACTAATACAATAATGTTTGTATTAGTATTGAGGGGCTGAAAAAGATGGATCAAACTATGAATCCGAAACTTAAAAAATATAAACGTCTTTTCTTCACCGTAATGTTTTCTTCTGTTCTTTTTTTTGTTTTTTCCTTTTTTGTTATTATTATAGTTGCAAAAATTATGGGACCTCCTCCTGTTGCTGTCCCACAAACAAGTGTCTTTTACGCTAATGATGACACTGTTATCGGACAAAGTAATGAAATGCAAAAACGTTACAATGTATCTCTCAATGAAATTTCTCCTTATGTAAAAGAGGCGACACTTTCTATCGAAGATCAACGATTTTACAAACATCATGGCTTTGATATGAAACGTATTGCTGGTGCTATTGTTGCCGATTTAAAAGCGATGGCAAAGGTCCAAGGTGCTAGTACGATTACACAACAGTATGCTCGTAACCTATACTTAGATCATGATAAAACGTGGAAACGTAAACTATTAGAAGCGATGTACACAATTCGCCTTGAAGTGAACTATAATAAAAATCATATTTTAGAAGGATATTTAAATACAATTTATTACGGGCATGGTGCTTACGGAATCGAAGCTGCGTCTCGTCTATATTTCGATAAAACAGCAAAAGAATTAACATTAGCGGAAGCTAGTATGCTCGCAGGTATCCCGAAAGGACCTAGTGTCTACTCTCCCTTTTTAAAAGAGGATCGTGCGAAAGGACGACAATCTCTCATATTAGACGAAATGGTAGAACAAGGTTACATTACGAAGAAACAAGCAACGTCAGCAAAAAAAGAGCCACTAACTTTTGCCTCATTAGATACAAAAAAAGTGGCAGAGATTGCACCTTATTTCCAAGATGCTGTACAAGCTTCTCTTCTTCGTGATATCGGATTAGATGAACAAGCCTTACAAAAGGGTGGCCTGCGTATTTATACAACACTAGACCCTAAATTACAATCTGTTGCAGAGCAAGCTGTAAAAGATCACATACCTGACACAACAAACATACAAACTGCGCTCGTCTCTATGAATCCAAAAACAGGTGAAGTAGCTGCCCTTGTTGGTGGAACTGATTATAATACGAGTCAATTTAACAGGGCTACACAGGCCGCTCGACAGCCTGGATCTACGTTTAAGCCATTCCTGTATTACGCGGCATTAGAACGAGGATTCACCCCTGCTACGCGCTTAAAAAGCGAATACACTGTGTTCACTTTAGGTGACGGTGTTTCAAAGTATAAACCGAAAAACTATAAAGACTATTATGCAGACGATTTTGTAACAATGGCGCAAGCTCTTGCGGTCTCTGATAACGTATATGCCGTGAAGACCAATTTATTTTTAGGCGAAGACATTCTTACAAAAACAGCGAAGCAATTCGGTATTACTACCGCATTAAAAGATGTTCCGTCTCTCGCTCTCGGTACATCTCCTGTAAAACCAATTGAAATGGTTAACGCTTATAGCATGTTCGCAAACGGCGGAAAAGAAGTAAAACCGATGTTTATTCGCCGCATTATGGACCAGGAAGGAAACATGCTATACGATGCTCATTTGGAGAGTAAACAAGTTCTCGATAAAAGCAAAGCGTTTGTAATGGAAGAAATGATGACGGGCATGTTTAATAAAAAACTGAGCAGCTATGCTGCTGTAACTGGTCAATCGATGTTATCTAAACTATCAAGAACATATGCCGGAAAATCCGGTTCTACTGAAACAGATAGTTGGATGATTGGATTTACCCCGCAAATCGTAACGGGTGTATGGGTTGGATACGATCAACCTAAATCGATTTCAAACGTAGCAGAACAAGGATATGCGAAAAAAATATGGACCGATACGATGGAAAAAGGCTTAGATGGACAACCTCAAAAAGAGTTTAAACAACCAAGTGACGTCGTTGCAGTCGATATTAACCCTGAAAACGGAAAAATCGCTACAAAAAATTGTCCCATTTCAGTTAAAATGTATTTCGCAAAAGGTACAGAACCAACTGAATATTGTATGGATCATGTCGATGACAAAGAGGAATTTGAAAAGACAACTGAAGAAAAGAAGAAAACAAGTTGGTGGAAAAAATATCTTCCTTGGTAAAAAAAATAGCTGACGGGCATCCGTCAGCTATTTTTTATTCACTTAATAATGCACGGCGCAATTCTTCACTAGATTCGTTCCAAATCGCTTCATTATGTTCTTTCAAGAATGTACCAAGTACTTTTTTAGATGATTCATCCATATGGTCAACCATAATGTAACGCTTCATTGATTTATCCATTTTGTTTACGTGCTCTGGAAGTGATTTATATCCGCGGCGAATTTCACGGTCAACTGTCATTTCACAAGCTGTTACACCTGCATAATAAGCACCTGTCGCCGTTCTTTCAATCGTTACCCACACAAGCCAAAATGGTTTTCCGTTTGGAACTTCATCTTTATTTGTTAAAAACTTAATACCTTTTTCGACTGTACTACGTGCATGCATTGCACCGATATCAACAAATGCTGTTTTCTCTAGTACATCGACAAATACAGGTGAAATGTTTTCTAGACTTAATGCTCCAACACCAAAACCACCATGTCCATCTGTTGAATCATTTTTCACGATATTAAAACCGATTTTTTTCTTTTTCTCTGTCATATGTAAACTCCTCCTCACTTAATGATTATAAAAGGCCAAAAATAGGCGCAATGATACTGTCTAAAAATACAAATACATATGGAATGACAACATTAAAAATAGGTTGAATTGTATAATTGCTAAGCGGTGTAATAACAAGAATTAATAACGCTATTGCTCCATACTTTTCATACTGTGTCATTTTCGCACGAATATTTGTTGGTGCTAGATCTTCCACAACTCGATACCCATCAAGTGGCGGAATTGGCAATAAGTTAAATACAAGTAATACGATATTAAGCATAATAAAAATTCGGAAGAATTGAGCCAATGTATCTGCTACTGCAAATGGAATTGAATCTAATACACCAAATGTTAATAGGCTATACCAAATAATTAAACCAATTGCACTTAAAATTAAGTTACTAATTGGGCCTGCAATTGAAACTAATATCCCTGCAAGACGCGGCCTTTTAAAGTTATATGGGTTAACAGGAACAGGTCTTGCCCAACCAAAACCAAGAATTAATACAGCGATCATCCCAATAGGATCTAAGTGCGCCATCGGTGATAATGTTAAACGGCCTTGCTTCTTTGCTGTATCGTCTCCAAATTTATATGCAACATATGCATGCGCAAATTCATGCACTGATAACGCAATAATAATGGCCATTGCTACCAACGGAATTTGTTGCAATGGGTATCTAAATAACTGATCCATGATTCATCTCCTCTTCAATATGTCAAAAAAAGAAATTATTTGTTTTTTCGATTGTTCTTCCCCATAATCCGCTATAATAAGAGTGTAACTTACATAAAAGGAGCGATTATATATGCCATACGTAACAGTGAAAATGCTAGAAGGACGCACAGAGGAACAAAAGAAAGCTCTTGCTGAGAAAGTAACAGCAGCAGTAAGCGAAACAACTGGTGCTCCTGAAGAAAACATCGTTGTTTTCATCGAAGAAATGTCTAAAAACCATTATGCAGTTGGCGGAAAACGCTTAAGCGACAAATAATTTCAAGTTCTTTCATAAGAAGCAGCTCTTAGCTGCTTCTTATTTTTTTCCTTCTAGTAATTCGATGATTCTCTCTTTATATTTTCCTTTTCTTCCATCTTCATAGATTAAATCATGCGGATAGAATAGTTTTTGATCCCTTCTCTTCTTACCAGTAATTGCCTCAACAATATCCGATTCACGCGAAAGCTCTCTAAGCTCTCCATTTGGCATAAGAAGTAAGATTGGCAGACGTTCTTCTTCTTCACCAGCACGGTAAAAGTCATACGGTAAGTCTGACGTTGAATCAACTACTAAATAGTATTCTGGATCAAGTCCAATCTTTTTAAATAAGCTACTTAATTCCATCCAATTATCTAAACCGTGCTTATCTGTAAACTCTACATATTTAAATAGGTTTCGATTCATAAAACGACGGCATAAATCACTTAAAATTGGATCTTCTTCGTCTTGCCATACTTGGAAGTAATAATACATAACGTTCTCGTCTAACTTTAAATAATCCTCTACTGTAACTTCTTCTTCAAATAAAGAATAGAAATGAACCGGATGATTTTTAAATGTATAATACTTCTCATGCAATGATTTTGCACGGTGTAAAATCTTCGTTAAAATAACTTCGGCACTGCGCGTTACCGGATGGAAATATACTTGCCAATACATTTGATAACGACTCATAATATAATGCTCAACAGCATGCATACCACTATTTTTAATGACTACTTGATTCCCATATGGACGCATGACACGTAGTATACGTTCCATATCAAAGTTTCCATACTTTACGCCAGTGAAATACGCATCTCTTAATAAATAGTCCATACGATCTGCATCAATTTGACTGGAAATCATGCTAATCGCTAATTTATTCGTAGATGTTTTGGCGATTACATCGGCTACCTTTTGCGGGAAGTCTTTATCCACACGACTTAATATGCGATTAATTTCCGTATCTCCAACGATAATCTTTTGCGTAAATTTCTCATGATCTAATGAAAATACTTTTTCAAACGAGTGAGAAAATGGACCGTGACCGACATCATGAAGTAATGACGCACATAAACATAACAATCTATCTTCAGCATTCCAGTTTGGTCTGCCATCAAACACATCATCAATCATACGACGAATAATTTCATATACACCTAACGAATGAGTAAAGCGACTATGCTCTGCACCGTGAAATGTAAAAAATGTCGTTCCAAGCTGCTTAATACGGCGCAAGCGTTGAAATTCTTTCGTTCCGATTAAATCCCAAATAACACGATCGCGCACGTGCACATATTTATGTACCGGGTCTTTAAACACTTTTGTTTCGCTGAGTTTGTCGTTTAAATATACCACCTTCCGACATCCCCCTTTCTTTACTGCATTCTTACTATATATTATAAACGAAATAGGAAACAGAAAGAAATGAAAGACTATATTAATTGCCCTTATATAAAGAAAAAATCACTTTTACCAAAGTAAAAGTGATTTCTGTTTATACATTATTTCCCTAAAACGAATTCAGCAACTTCATCTAAGATCATTTCTTTACCTAGAGGGAAGTAACCTTTGTTTACGTCTTCGTTTTTAATTGTAAATACGTGGTTGTTTTTAACAGCGTTCATGTTTTTCCAAATTGATTCTTCTTTGAATTCTTTTAGACGTTGAGAACCGTCACCAGTTGTAAATACGAATAAGTAATCCGGGTTGTAATCGATTAAAGCTTCTTTTTGTACTTGTACTAGTGGTTTATCCGTTGGTGTACCTTTAACTGCTGGTAATTTTAAATCATTAAAGATTACGCTACCGTAACCGTAGTCACCGTATACGCGGAAAGCATTTGGATATGCAGCCATTTTCATAAATTTAGCATCGCCAGTTTTCGCAACGATTTTGTCATGTAATTTGCTTGCTTTTTCATCATACTGTTTGAACCATTCTTTCGTTTCTTTCTCTTTACCGAAGATTTGACCTACTTCTTCGAATTTCGGACGCCATTGGTCTAATGGAGTTTTTAACATAACTGTTGGTGCAATTTTAGATAATTGATCATAAATCTTTTCTTGACGATTGTTTACAAGAATTAAGTCTGGTTTTGCAGCAGCTACTGCTTCGATGTTAATTTTATCGCCCCAAGCAGAACCAACTGGTTTTACGTCTTTTAATTTCTTTTCAATATGTGCATCAATCTTTTCTTGAGATGTATTAGCAGTAATAATTGGTTTCATACCAAAGATTAATAATTCTTCTGTTGAACCACTAAGATCAGCAATTTTCTTTGGATTTGCAGGAATTTTAATTTCCCCTTTTGCGTGTTGTACAGTGCGCTCTTCAGTCTTCGCATCCTTCGCATCTGCTTTCTTCTCTTCTTTGTTAGAACAAGCTGCAAATAGTACAGAAGTAACGACTAATACCATTGCTAATAACGCCATTTTAAAATTCTTCATGTTCCCACTCCTTCTAGCTGTATTTCTCTTATAAGTTACAGTGAACTATAAGAAACAAGATTAACAATTAATAAATATATATTGATTAATTGTTGCTTATGCCCCGTTCTAACGGGTGTTCAACTTCCTATTTACTAATAAGAAGCTCAACGTCCATTAGAAGCCCCCCTCTTTACGAGGGGGATCTACTTATGCTTTTTTACGCAATTGATTACTAATCATCGCTAAATCATATGTTAAACAAATTGGTTTACAGTTTACTGGACACGGAACGATTTGAGCTTCAATCTCAAATACACTGCGAAGTGTTTCACTCGTCATCACTTCGTCTGGCGTTCCTTGCTTCATTAACTTACCTGCTTTTAATGCAATCATATGATCTGAGAAACGAGAAGCATGGTTTAAGTCATGGATAACCATAACAATCGTTCTACCTTCTTCTTCGTTTAACTTTTTCAATAAGTTTAATACTTCTAATTGATGAGCCATATCTAAGTACGTTGTCGGTTCATCTAATACGAGTAATTCTGTCCCTTGTGCAAGAGCCATCGCAATCCATACGCGTTGACGTTGCCCGCCTGATAACGCCTCTGCTGGACGATTTGCGAATTCTGTCATTCCCGTCACTTCAAGTGCCCAATGAATGTAACGATAATCCTCTTCTTTCAACGTTCCAAATCCTTTTTGATGAGGAAAACGTCCATATGAAACAAGTTCAAACACAGTAAGGCCAGTTGGCACTTCTGCAGTCTGTGGTAAAATCGCCATTTTCTTTGCGATTTCTTTCGTTGGCTGTTTCTCGATTGCTTTTCCGTCAAGATAAACAGTACCTTTTTTCGCCTTCAAAATACGAGAAGCTGTTTTTAATAATGTGGACTTCCCACAACCATTTGGTCCAATAATTGTTGTAATTTTCCCTTCCGGAATTTCAACTGTTAATCCATCAATAATTAACCCTTCATTATAGCCAACAGATACCGCATCAACTGCTAAAGTTGCCATACAAAAAGCCTCCCTTTATTTTGTCCTCATAAGTAAGTATATGAAATATGGTGCACCAATTACAGAAATAACAAGACCGACCGGTATTTCTGAAGTTGTTAACACACTTCTTGAAATTACGTCTGCGAATAAGAGTAAAAACGTCCCTATTAGTGCAGCGGTAGGCAGCATAATTTGATGTTTACCACCGACAAGGCGTCTAGCTAAATGCGGAGCCATTAAACCGATAAAACCAATTCCTCCGGCAACAGCAACAGATGCACCAGCTAAACAAACTGCAATAAATAATAATTTACGTCTTTCTTTTTCTACATTTACACCAAGGCCAACCGCTGTGGAGTCGCCTAGGTTCATTATGTTTAATATGTGAGCCTTACTAATAGCAAGTGGCAAGAAAATAACCATCCATGGAAGTACACTTAGTACGAATTTCCAATCTGTGCCCCATAGACTTCCTGCTAACCAAATCGTAGCAAAACGGAAATCGTTAGATGTCATCTTCATAGAAAAAATTAAACTAACAGCACCAAACCCGGCTGCAACAGCGATACCGACAAGTATTAATCTCGTTGATGAAACGCCGTCTTTCCATGCTAGTAAATAAATAATAACCGCTGCTAATATCGCACCAACTAACGCAAAGAAAGGAAGGATAAATACAGATAAAAATGTACCAGTTCCAACTTTCCCGAAGAAAAAGTAAACGAAGATAACGACTGTTAACCCCGCTCCAGCGTTAATACCAATAATACCTGGATCAGCAAGTGGATTACGTGATACCCCTTGCAAAATCGCACCTGACATCGCTAAAGCAGATCCAACTAATATAGCAATGACCATACGCGGCATACGGAATTCAAATAAAATAACAGACTGATCTTCAGCCCCAAGTCCAACCAATGACTTTAATACGTCCATTGGCGGTATTTTAAATGTCCCTGTATTTAAACTTACTAAAAATACAGTAACGATTAATCCTACTAAGATTGTTAAAACAGAAACGTTCTTTTTTGTTAAGACACTTGTCCTCACATTTTCCCTCTCCCTTCGTTACGTGCTAAGTAGAGGAAGAATGGAACCCCAATTAGCGCTGTAATTGCTCCAATTGGCGTTTCAAACGGCGGATTAATAACGCGAGATAACATATCTGCACATTCAATTAACAGCCCACCTAAGACCGCAGAACATGGAATAACCCATCTATAGTCTGAGCCTACAAGGAAACGAGTCATGTGCGGGATTACAAGACCAACAAATCCAACCGATCCTGCCATAGAAACCGCAGAACCTGTTAACACAAGAACAAGTACTGTTCCGATAAATTTAATTAATGTCGTATTTTGACCAAGTCCAATCGCAATTTCTTCACCGAAGCTTAAAATTGTAATATACCTCGACATCATAATTGCAATAAAGAGACAAACAAGGCCAATTGGTACTAACATATTAATACTTTCCCATTTCACTCCCGCAACTCCGCCTGCATTCCACATACTCACCTCTTGGGCAAGGTTGAAATATAGCGCAATTCCAGATGAAATGGCCCCTAATAAAGCACTAATTGCTGCACCCGCTAAAGCTAACTTCACAGGTGTTAATCCACCTGGTGAAGAAGACCCAATTCCATATACAATGCTCGCTCCAAACGCAGCCCCAATAAAAGATGCGATAACGAACATTAAATAAGGTGAATTAGGGAAGAATGCATACATAATTGCAATTCCAAATACAGCTCCATCTGTAATTCCCATTAACGATGGTGAAGCAAGTGGATTTCGCGTCATACCTTGCATAATTGCCCCTGATACTGCTAAAAAGGCACCTGCAACTACGCCCCCTATTGCTCTAGGCATGCGAAGTTCTTGAATTACGTTATGATGCGTAATAGAACCGTCAAACTGAAACACAGCTTGCCATACAGTCTTTAAACTAATATCTGCAGCACCAAACGAAATAGAAACTGCCATGCTTAAAGCTAACAAAACTGTACCTGCTACTAAAATAATAGAAGCAACGAGCGGCCTGCTCTTAATCTCTTTAACATTCACATCTTGCTGTTCTATACTCCTTGCGCTCGCTTCCATACCTCAACCATCCTAACCAACAACATATATTTAATGAAATGAAATTTATTCTCAAATAGTAATAAAAAATTAGGTTAATTGACCTTTTCTTGATAATGATTATCAGAATCAGACACTTTCTATTCTACCTATCGCTTCAAAAGACTGTCAACCATTATTTTGAAATATAAATTTATATAAATTGAAATTTGAATGAATAAATGATGCCCCTCCTTCATTGAATGTTAATCTACTCAATTGTATTTTCGTAGAATAACTCATTCCTCGTATGGACATAAAAAAGAAGAGTAATCTGTTCACTCTTCTTTTTCTTACTTATTTAACTTTGCTTCAATTTTTACAATTAATTCATCTTCTGTTGGAGCCGCGACTGGACGATTATTTACAAATGCGAATGATTTTTTACGACCAGGACCACAGTAAGACTGACATGCAACTTCAATCGTTGCACATGAATCTACTTTTTTTAACTTTGGAATCAACGTTTTAACGTTCGTTGCCTGACAATCATCACACACACGAAATTCGTTCCCCATTATATAACACTTCCTCTATTTTAAACTTTTCTCAAGTACATTTAAAAATAAACACTAAATGGTATTTTACCGCTCTTTGAAGCTCGTTGCAAGTTTCCCTTTAAAGCTCTTTCTTCATATAATGCTACATATTTATATGTTCTCCTACAGAAGCTTACGTCATTCTTGGCAAAATTTATACCTTTCATCGAAATCTACCATATTTTTAAAAGCTTTGTATAAAAGCTCATTTTTTTGCCCATTATAAAAATAGGAAGTTCATAAAAAGAAAGGGAGTTGAATCTATGAAAGTAAGACAAGATGCTTGGACGGATGAGGATGATTTATTACTTGCTGAAACTGTACTTCGTCACGTTCGAGAAGGAAGTACTCAATTAAATGCATTTGAAGAAGTGGGTGATCAATTAAATCGTACATCGGCTGCCTGTGGTTTCCGTTGGAATGCTGTTGTTCGCTATAGTTATGAACAAGCTCTTCAACTAGCAAAAAAACATCGTAAAGATAAAATGCGCGCTGCAAGCGGTGAACAAGCGAAAAAACGTTTACTTTATACACCACCAGCTTCAGATTCGATAACTGATTATGAAGAATTCGTACAAGAGGAATCAATTGTACAATATAAAGAAGCTATTCCATATAAAGAAACTACCGTTCCTGCTACAAAAAGCTCTATGACAATGCAAGATGTTATTTATTTTTTACAAACAGTCGGATCTTCAAATATAAAAGTGACAGCTCTTGAAAACGAGAATACGAGATTGAAACAAGAGATTAGAGCACAAATCCTTCGAAATGAAGAACTAGAAAAGAAACTAGAAAAATTAGAAAAACAATCTCATACTGTACAAGAAGATTACGAAACACTTATGAATATTATGAACCGAGCTCGTAAGTTGGCAGTCATGGATGACGAAGAACGTTCTCAAACATCTTTCCGAATGGATCGAAACGGTAATTTAGAAAAAATTGCAGAATAGAAAGGATGCATGTAATGCATCCTTTTTTAGTCTTTCATCTTTAAACTTTCCCTTTATATGCGAGAAAACCCCCTTCTTCATTTTTTGCTATAATAGAGATTGTCATTTTAAAGATAAGGGGTTAGTTATATGAGCAATTCCCGTTCCATTTTATCTCAGCCAGAGTGGCGTATTGTAGATCAGTCTAGTTTGGGACCAACATTCCATGCATTGCAGTCATTCGCAATGGATGACACACTGTGCACAAGCATTGGAAATGGTCAATCAGCTGCAACAATGCGTTCTTGGGTTCATCACAATACAATTGTTCTTGGCATTCAAGATTCACGCCTACCACACTTGGAAGAAGGTATTTCCTTTTTACAAGAAAACAACTTCAATGTTATCGTTCGTAATTCCGGTGGACTTGCAGTCGTACTTGATGAAGGTGTTTTAAACGTATCACTTTTATTCCAAGAGACAGAAAAAGGTATCGATATTGATCTTGGATACGATACAATGTGGCATTTAATTAAGGAAATGTTAAACGATTACGATGTTACAATCGAGGCAAAAGAAATTGTTGGTTCTTACTGTCCTGGTAGCTATGACTTAAGTATTCGCAATCAAAAATTTGCTGGCATTTCACAGCGCCGTATTCGCGGTGGTGTCGCTGTCCAAATTTATCTCTGCGCTACAGGAAGTGGCTCTGAGCGTGCCGCACTCGTTCGTGATTTCTACAACCTAGCCATTCAAGGAGAAGAAACACGCTTTACGTATCCTGAAATTATACCGAGTACGATGGCTTCACTTTCAGAATTACTTGGCGAAACTATTACAGTACAAGATTTAATGATGCGCCTTTTAAAAACACTGCAGCAATTCGCTCCAAAGTTAACACCATCTCAATTAACAATAGATGAAATACCTTTATATGAGACGAATTTACAACGTATTATTGATCGTAACAATAAAGCACTTGGCTTAGAAAAATAAAGACCGTCGCTATAATAGCGACGGTCTTTATTTCGATTCATTATAGAATTAAAGTGCTTGAGCTGCTGTAATTAAAGCTAACTTGTACACTTCTTCTTCGTTACATCCGCGAGATAGATCATTTACAGGCATATTTAAACCTTGTAAGATTGGTCCTACTGCTTCGAAGTTACCTAAACGTTGAGCGATTTTGTAGCCAATATTACCAGCTTCTAAGCTTGGGAATACAAATACGTTAGCATCACCTTTAATTGTAGAACCTGGAGCTTTTTTCTCAGCTACAGACGGTACGAATGCAGCATCGAATTGGAATTCTCCATCTAAAGTTAATTCAGGAGCCATTTCTTTTGCAATACGAGTTGCTTCTACAACTTTTTCTGTTTCTGGAGATTTCGCAGAACCTTTTGTAGAGAAGCTTAACATAGCAACGCGTGGATCAATACCGAATAGTTCAGCAGTTTTCGCACTCTCGATACCAATTTCAGCTAAATCTTGGCTGTTTGGTGCAATGTTAATTGCACAATCAGCGAATACATATTTCTCTTCTTCACGTACCATGATAAATACGCCAGAAGTTTTTGTAACGCCTGGTTTTGTTTTAATGATTTGAAGTGCTGGACGAACTGTATCAGCTGTAGAGTGAGCTGCACCACTTACTAAACCGTGTGCTTTACCCATGTATACAAGCATTGTACCGAAGTAGTTTTCGTCTTTAAGGATTTTGCGAGCGTCTTCTTCAGTTGCTTTACCTTTACGGCGTTCAACGAAAGATGCTACCATTGCATCCATTTCTTCGTATGTAGCTGGGTCATAAATATCAACGCCTGCTAATGTTAAATTCATGCTAGCAGCTTTTGCGCTAATTTCTTCTTTATTACCAACTAAAATTGGTTGTACTAACTCTTCTTTTGCTAAACGCTCTGCAGCGCCTAAAATTCTTTCATCAGTTCCTTCAGGAAGTACGATAGAAATGCCTTTTCCTTGAACTTTTTCTTTTACTGTTGTAAATAAGTTGCTCACGAATAAACCCTCCTACATATGTTAAAAAACTCTATCTTTAAGAATACTGCTTTTCCTCTATATTTTAAACTTATAGCTCCCAAAAAATAGATAAAATTAAAATGATTATATTTTCATAAAATTCAGCCTAGAAATAAATCCCCTTTAAGCCTTATCTTCTCCTATTTTCAAGTAAATTTAAATGTGACAATTTTATGCGCTAAGGTTTTATATAGATGATTTTAAAACTATATATGCTATAGTTAACGTGTAAAACTATCATTAACTGAGGTGAATAGAATGAGTGAAGCAACAACAACGTTAGATGGCTGGTATTGTTTACATGATTTACGTTCTATTGATTGGGCTGCCTGGAAAACATTATCTAGCGACGAACGCGGACAAGCTGTGTCTGAATTTTTAAATGTCGTTGAAAAATGGAACGAAGTATCTACCGCGAAAAAAGGTAGTCATGCAATGTATACTGTTGTTGGCCAAAAAGCTGATATTATGCTTATGATTTTACGTCCAACAATGGAAGAGTTAAATGAAATTGAGACAGAATTGAATAAAACAACATTAGCTGAATATATGGTTCCTGCATACTCTTACGTATCTGTTGTTGAACTAAGCAACTACCTTCCAGCTGATGAAGATCCATATCAAAACCCACAAATCTTAGCTCGCTTATATCCAGAACTACCAAAAGCAAATCACATTTGCTTCTACCCAATGGATAAGCGTCGCCAAGGTGATGACAACTGGTACATGCTTCCTATGGAAGAACGTAAAAAAATGATGTACAGTCATAGTAAAATCGGTCGCCAGTACGCAGGTAAAGTACGCCAAGTTATTTCAGGATCAGTTGGATTCGACGACTTTGAGTGGGGCGTAACATTATTCGCTGACGATGTTCTTCAATTTAAAAAACTTATATATGAAATGCGCTTCGATGAAGTAAGTGCTCGTTATGGTGAATTCGGAACATTTTTCGTTGGAAACATTTTACCAGACGAAAAGGTAGAGAAGTTTTTACACATATAGAGTGAAACTTTAATCAGTGGGGGTTTTGTTCATCCCCACTAATTATTAGCCTTCACCAATCGGGCTTTTACAAGCAGTTGATCGCCCATCTAACTTCTTTGCTTTCGCTTAATTTTTAGGTGGGGATCTTACTGCCCGGCAAATAGCGGGGCAAATCGTAAAAAAGGAACGAATTTCGTTCCTTTTTTTATTATCCTCTATATTTCTCCTCAAAAAACTTCTTTTCTCTGCAAATTTGAACAAAAATCGACAATTCTTTTCAATTTCCTTACAAAATTGTAACCTTTCTATATCCAAATTTATGCTAAAATGGTACGAGCTACATGCTAATAACGATGCGAAGGTGATAATCTATATGAAGAAAATCTTATCTATTTTACTAGCGCTTTTATTGTCAATTTCTTCCTTAGGAGTAACAACATCCCATGCGGAAAAAAAATACACATTGAAGCGGCCGCTGCACTTCTATTTGATGCAGATACAGGAAAAATACTGCATGAACAAAGTCCAGATGAATTACTAGCTATTGCTAGTATGTCAAAATTAATTGTTGTTTATGCCGTATTAGAAGCAATTAAAGAAGGAAAAATTACTTGGGATACAAAGGTAAACATTTCTGATTATGCTTATGAAGTTTCACGTAATAATGAATTCTCTAACGTTCCATTTGAAAAGGGACGTCAATATACTGTAAGAGAATTATATCATTCTATCGTTATCTTCTCTGCAAACGGATCTAGTATTGCCTTAGCAGAACTTCTTGCAGGAAGTGAGAAGAACTTCTTGAATCTTGCAAATGAACATGCAAAAAAACTAGGGTTAAAGAAATATAAATTTGTAAACGCTACTGGGTTAAATAACGCTGACTTAAAAGGAAAACACCCTGAGGGAACGGATCCGAATGGAGAAAATTCCATGTCAGCTCGCGATATGGGTATGCTTTCAAAAACAATAATTACAAAGTATCCAGAAATGCTAGAGGATACAAAACAAAGATTTAGAAACTTCCCAGATAATCATCCGAAACCAATTCGTATGGAAAACTGGAACTGGATGTTACCAGGTGCCGCTTTCTCTTATGAAGGAACAGATGGTTTAAAAACTGGTAGTTCTGATACTGCTGGATACGGATTCACTATTACAGCAAAACGTGGTGACTTACGCCTCATTTCAGTAATTATTAAAACAAAATCAATGGACGAGCGTTTCACAGAATCTCGTGAATTAATCGAATACGGATTTAATAACTTTGAGAAACAAAAATTAAAAATAGATAAAAATAATACAATTCCTGTATTAAAAGGGAAAGAAGATCAAGTGACTGTTACACCGGAAAAAGAAATAACAGTAATTGCGAAAAAAGGTAGCAAAGATCCTTATAAAATTGGGACTGAAGTAGATAAATCTCTTGCTGAAGATGGACATTTAGTCGCTCCTGTTAAAAAGGATGCAAAGGTAGGTTCCATCGTTCTAGAACCAACTGATAAATACGGATTTTTAGATGGAAATAAAAACATGAAAGTTACTGCAAAAACGACAGAAGAAGTTGAAAAGGCAAATTGGTTCGTATTAACAATGCGCTCTATTGGAGATTTTTTCTCAAACTTATGGTCTAAAGTATTTTAATGATGGAAAGCTAGCTCACGCTAGCTTTTTTTATTTTCCTCTCCATGTAAAACTTCGTTTGGTTGTCATATCTGAGTCCTTTTTCTCATACGTATGAACTAGTAATCGTTACACACTTCATCTAGAAATAAACCTCTTTCCACAAGGTATTCCAAAAAGAGAGGTGACACATAATGGGTGTTATTGCTTATAACGAAGAAGATGTAAAGTTATTAGCTAGACTGATGCGTGCTGAAGCCGAAGGAGAAGGACAACAAGGAATGTTAATGGTCGGAAACGTAGGGGTAAATCGTGTCCGCGGAAATTGTTTAGATTTTAAAAAAATACGTAATTTACGTCAAATGGTTTATCAAAATCCTGGCGGTTTTGAGGCAACGCAAAAAGGGTATTTTTATCAGCGTGCAAGAGAACAAGATATCGCATTAGCAAGGCGAACGATTCAAGGACAACGTTTTTGGCCTGCAAATTTCGCCTTATGGTTTTTTAGACCTGAAGGTCCTTGCCCACCAACTTGGTATGACCAACAAAACTCTGGACGTTTTAAAAAGCACTGCTTCTTCCAACCATCTGCCGGGGATTGCCCTAGCGTATATTAAGGAATGAAAACGAGGAGGGATTTTTGAATGGCACAGCAACAAAACCCGTATTATGGAACAGGTTTTTATCAACCATCTGGAACTTATGCACAACAGCAACAAATGACCCCACAGCAACAGCAACAACAGCAAGCGATGCAACAACAAGCTGCGCAAGCTCAATATGCCGTCTCTCAAGGCATGTTACCATTAGAACAGTCGTATATTGAAAATATTCTTCGCTTGAACAAAGGCAAGCAAGCCACCGTAGTAATGACTTATGAGCGTGGTAGTTCACTCGGTACACAATCTTATACAGGTATTATTGAGGCAGCTGGACGTGATCACATCGTTATTAGTGAACCGCAATCGGGGAAACGTTTTTTACTACTAATGATTTACTTAGATTATGTAGAATTCCCAGAAGAAATTATGTATTTACCTAGTCAACAAGCAACTTATGCTCCAAGACCATAAAAAAAGCTGGCATATGCCAGCTTTTGTTTTTTTATAAGCCTTTTACAACTGCAGTTCCGACTAAGATCCATGCCACGATAAACGCTACACCACCAAGAGGTGTAATTGGGCCAAAGAACTTAATACCTGTCGTACTTAATGCATACAAACTACCTGAAAACATAATAATCCCAGCTACCATAAGCCAGCCAGCAGTAGTTAAAAGTGATGATTGAATTTTATCCATTAATAAAGCAACTACGAATAGTCCACCTGCATGAAACATTTGATATGTAACGCCTGTTTTCCAAACTTCTAACATTTTTGCAGAAACTTTATTTTCTAAACCGTGTGCTCCAAAAGCCCCTAACGCAACAGATAGCCCTGCCGCAATACAACCTAGTAAAAAGAAAATTTTCATCTTAATTCCCCTTTTTTTACCTTTATCATAAGCAATTTTTTCATATAAGCCAAACGATTTATCTTCTAAAAATCAAATAAAGAATTACCGTTTGCGCCTTCTTCTTTTATATAAACAGGTTCTCCAGAAACCGGCATAACTGGTTGAACTGTCGTCATAGGCTGAGATCCAATTACTTGTGATGGAATCTCAGGTTCTCTATACATAGAAGGCTCAGCTTGTTCATCTAATAATAAATCACATAACGCTCGCACAACTAATAAATGCGCTTTTGATTGTTGCCCTTCACTGCTTTTTGCCTTTGCAATTTCATTCGCCATTTTATTTAAAATCTTATCGCTCGATATTTGCATTCCTTGTCACCTCTTACTTTGTAGTTCTTTCTCAAATTGTCCTAGCTTCTCTACTGAACCAAACACTATTATCATATCATGTTCTCGTAGTTTTTCCTGCCCTGTTGGATTATGTATAACATCCCCATTTCTCAAAATCGCTAAAATTGTTACATCAAATTGATTTCTCACATCACTCTCTAGTAACGATTTACTAGCTAAAATAGAACCTTTGCCGACTGCAATTTCTTCAATTACAAATGACTGTTCCACGCCATATAGTACTGTATCAATATAATGAACTGTTAGCGGATTCGCAATACCTTTTGCAATATGAATTCCTGCCATGCTAGATGGATTAATCACCTTATTTGCCCCAGCACGCTTTAATTTGTCTTCAGTTTCCGGTTTTTCCGCCCTTGCCACAATTTTAATTGCATCGTTTAGCCCTCTTGCTGTTAATGTAATAAATACATTTTCAGCATCATTTGCTACGATAGCAACTAAACCGGCTGCCTTTGAAATTCCCGCATGATGTAACACTTGATCTTCCGTTGCATCTCCGTGTACATACAAAAGTTTTTCCTTCTCTAATATACTTTCATCTTTATCCACGACGACAAATGGAATTTTCTTTTCTTGCAATTCATGTACAACTTGAAGCCCCACTCTACCACAACCACATACGATAATATGATTTTGTAACTGTGCTATTTGTTTATCCATCTTCTTCCTCCGTACTGCATGAAATAAATTCCCTTCAATAATCATAGCTGCCACTACACCAATTGCATACGTAACAATACCGACTCCAACCGGTATGATAAGAAGCGCAAAAACTTTTCCTGCCTGTGTTACAGGAACGGCATCTCCGTACCCAACAGTTAATACAGTAATCATCGTCATCCAAAATGCTTGAAACAAACTAATCTCTTCAATCGCCATAAATCCTAACGTTCCTAGAATTACAACAAAGGTCATACATATAACTGCTATCCATAATTGCTTCCGTGCATTCATATCGTGTTTCAACTCTTTTCTCTATCTACAATCTTTGCCAGTGGAAATGAAATACATATATACTAGATACGGAATCTATGAAAGAGGTTGATATAATGAAAACATTTCTTTCCGCCTTACAATGGGCGCTATTTATTTTAGCTGGGAGCCTTATTGTACCAATTAGCGTCGCAACTAATTATGGTCTCGATGGCACTGAAGCTATTGCATTCGTACAAAGAACATTATTTGTTCTTGGCTTTGCCGGCCTACTGCAAGCTATATTTGGGCATAAACTTCCTATTCAAGAAGGTCCTTCAGGCCTTTGGTGGGGCATTTTCTCTCTTTATGCAAGTTTAGGTATCGTATTATTTGGATCCAGCAACGAAACGCTTAAAGTACTTCAGTACGCCTTCCTATTAAGTGGTATCATTTGTATTATTCTTAGTGTTTTTGGACTCATCGATAAACTAGTGCGCTATTTTACACCGACAGTAATTGGAACATATTTATTTCTTCTCGTCGCGCAACTTAGCGGGTCCTTCTTAAAGGGAATGTTCGGTCTTGACGGACAACATACAGAGGTACAAGCTGACGTATTTATTCTTTCACTCATTGTTATTTTACTATCCTTTTTCATCATGAAGCTACCTATTATTGGACAATATTCCGTTCTTTTCAGTATCGTCTGCGGCTGGATATTATTCGCATGCTTCGGATTATCAAATCCAGTAACGCCTGTGACAGATATAATCCGTTTTCCGTCTCTATTTGTTTTCGGAATGCCTCGTATTGAATGGAACATGGCAATTACGGTAGTTTTCGTTACACTATTACTTCTAACAAATATGTTAGCAAGTATTCGCGTTGTGCAAAGGATTGTCTCTAAGTATGAAAAGAATGCAGCACCAGATCGTTTCAAACAAGCCGGTATTATAACAGGAATAAATCAATTGCTAGGAGGCCTTTTTTCAGCTATTGGACCTGTCGCGATTTCTGGATCAGCAGGATTTATTGCAACGACTAATATTTATAAACGACTCCCATTTATGTTAGGGTCAAGCTTTATTATTTTCGTTAGTATATTCCCAAAGATTACTTCATTCTTTGCGGCGATACCTGTCGCAGTCGGATATGCTGCCATTTACCCTGTATTTGCAAGCATGATTGGCCTTGCCTTTCGCGAATACGAAACAGTACAAGATAAAGAACGGTTATTTAAAGTAGCAGGTCTTTCAATCTTTACAGGAGTCGGAGTTATGTTTGTTCCAGCAGGAGCATTTTCTACACTCCCGCCGTTTCTAGCATCGTTTTTAAGTAACGGTCTTGTTCTTGGATCTGTAATGGCAATTTTGCTCGAAATACTATTTTCTCGTTCTACAGAAAAACAACCATCGTAAATTGGAAAACTTCCATTATTGCACTCTATCTTTAGAGTTGTTACGATAATGATAAAGTTAAACTTTAATCAATGAGAGCTATTCATCTTTACTAATGATTAGCTCTCACCGATCGGGCATTAGCAGTATAAATTATCATGGGCAACGTGCTCGTGGTAATTTATACTAAAAATACAGAACTTCTTCTAGCTTCACAAAAAGAAGTTCGATGTCTTACTATATATTCCCCAATATCTTCATAAAACTTTATTTCTATTTCAACAAAGAGAGGAATTTTCAATATGACTTATAAAATGATTGTTTTAGATTTAGATGATACTTTATTACGTGACGACCATACCATTTCACCTCGTACGAAAGAGGCTCTAATGACTGCACAAGAGCAAGGTGTAAAAGTTGTACTTGCTTCTGGACGTCCAACATTCGCAATGCGTGCAATCGCAAAAGAATTGCAATTAGAGGAGTACGGTAGCTTTATTCTTTCATTTAATGGTGCAAAAATTATTAACTGTAAAACAGATGAAGAGTTATTCAGTAGTACATTATCCCCTGAAATCGTTCACAGTCTTTACGATATTAGTAAAGAAGAAAATGTATGGATTCACACATACATTGGTGACGATATTATCACTGAAAAAAACAACTCTTATACAGAAATTGAAGGTCAAATTACGGGTATGCCAATCGTAGAAGTAAATAACCTGAAAGAATCTGTACAACAACCAGTTGTAAAAGTGTTAATGGTAGAAAATCCAGAACATTTACAAACGGTAGAATCAAAACTACAAAAACAACTAGAAGGCCAATTAAGTGTTATGCGTTCTAAACCATTCTTCTTAGAATTTACTGAAGCCGGTGTTACAAAAGGAACAAGCTTAAACCAACTGATTCAAAAACTTGGCATTAAGCGCGAAGAAGTTATCGCAATGGGCGATAGCTATAACGATCAGGCAATGATCGAATTCGCCGGTCTTGGTGTTGCAATGGGCAATGCACCAGATGATATTAAAGAAATTGCAAACTACGTAACAGATACAAATATGAACGATGGCGTTGCAAAAGTTGTAGAGAAGTTCGTACTAAAAAGAGAAGCACTTGTTTAATATTTTCACTCATAAAACCTATTTGAAGTCAAACACTTCAAATAGGTTTTTATTTAAATTCTCATGCTTTTGTGACTATATTTTGAACTTTGCACTATTCTCGTAGTGTAAACTTTCTTTTTGTATATAATGGAACAAAATAGACTATTTTATTTTGAAAAAGAATACAAATTTACTATATACAAGCATACATTAAAGGAGGCTACTTCATGTTATCTACACCAATCGGACGATTAAGAGCAATCGGCTTAATTGAGGGGATTTCTTTCCTATTACTATTATTTGTAGCAATGCCATTAAAATATTTTGCAGGATTTGCAACAGCCGTTAAAATTACAGGTATGGCTCATGGTGTTTTATTTATTCTATTCATCTTTGCGGTAATTCAAGTAACAATCGTACACCGCAAATCAATTGCATGGGCACTTGGGGCATTTGTTTCATCAGTTATCCCATTCGGTACTTTTGTACTAGATGCAAAATTAAAGAACGAACAACAATAATAGCAAAAAGGTAGTTAACGACTGTTAACTACCTTTTTTATTTACAAATTTGGAATTTCCCAATCAATTTCTCTCTCGCCCATATTAGCTAAAATCGTATTTACTTTAGAGTATGGCTTACTACCAAAGAAACCACGTCTTGCCGATAATGGGCTCGGATGTACAGACTCGATAATATGATGCTTCGTATTCGTAATTAACTTTTTCTTCGCCTGTGCATGACGTCCCCACAATATGAAAATAACCGGTTTTTCACGTTCATTTAATAGCTCAATTACACGATCTGTGAAATGCTCCCAACCTTTTCCCTTATGAGAATTGGCTTCACCTTGTCGAACTGTTAATACCGTATTTAATAATAAAACCCCTTGCTCTGCCCACTTTACTAAATAACCGTTATTCGGGATTTCATAACCATATTCATCTCGAAGTTCTTTATACATATTTAGCAATGACGGTGGCGTTTTAATGCCGGGCTGTACTGAAAAGCTTAAACCATGTGCTTGATCCGGTCCATGATATGGATCTTGCCCTAAAATAACGACCTTTGTATTTTCATAACTTGTATACTCTAGAGCGCTAAAAATATCTTCTATCCTTGGATAAACAACATGTGTACTGTACTCTTCTTTCAAAAAATCAGCCAGCTTACGATAATATTCTTTCTCAAATTCTGGTGCCAATAATGGCTCCCAATCATTTTTTAAAACATTTTTCATGCTTTCACTTCCCGTCCAATTAATTCACCATATCCTGTTTTGTAAATACTACAAACGAAATAATAAGGGATATAACTGCCCAAACCGTTAAATTCATTAAAGAGAACCCCATCGATAAGCCTTGTAATGCAGGTAATTTTCCTGATAGATAGTCTGTTAATGATAAATTCACACTAAAAATATATTTCGCACCCTCCCAAGATGTTGCAAACGAGCTTAAAATGCCACCTGCGATTAATGCGGCTAACATAACGCCCATACCGGCTGGTGTATTTCGAATTAAAACAGAAACCATAAATGATATAGTTCCGACAACGATAGCAACAAACCAAGCTAACCCATACGCCATCAAGACGTATTGCCACTGCGGAATAAGGTGTACAAAATTCGTATTTAACGTTTCCTTATCAATAACAAACCCAGTTAAAACAGGCAAATTCCATCCCGAGTATCCAAATACAAGCCCAGATAATATGTAAGCAAACAAACCGACAAGAAGCAGTATGAGTGAAATGAAAAATAACATCGTCACGTACTTACTAAGAAGTATTTTCCAGCGCCGAATCGGCCGTGTAAGTAGCATCTTCATCGTTCCATCACTTCGCTCTCCTGAAACAATATCGATAGCGACAATCATTACGAGAAGCGGAATAAACAATGTAATTCCTTGCTCAATAAACGACCTTACAAAAGTGGGTGCACCCGGTGCCATCGGGTTAATATCATGATCTAAATAATATTGTTGCTGCTCCACTCTTACCTTTAGCCAATCACGCCATTCTTCTGGTAGTCTAGAATTGTTCAAGCGGTTTTGAGAATCAACAATTTGTTGTTGTAATGAAACTTTCCAATCCGTCGTACCGAGCCTTTTTTGTGTCGTTTCTACTTCACGATACTGCGCATACACGAAAAGTGGGATCAAGATTGCTAAAATAAGCATGACAACAAAAATACGTTTCTTACGATAAATTTTTTCCGATTCATTTAAGACTAGATTCGCAAATTCACGCATGCTGCTCACCCCTTGTGAGTTCAATAAATAAATCTTCTAGCGTAAATACAAGCTCCTTAACGCTATGTACATCTATCCCGTTTTCTACAAAATGTTTATTCCAATTACTTATAGATGCGATATTCATGCGGCATAGTAATCGATCACCTTCTATACTCACTTCTCTTACTTCCTCAGCATCTTCTAGCATATTTTTCGCCTTAGAAATCGGTGTAACAATCCATTCTACACGATCACTTGCTGTTTTAATTAACTCTTCAACCTTGGCAACTGTTATCATCTTTCCTTTATGAATAATAGCAACGCGATCACATATCATTTGCACTTCACTTAGCAAATGACTTGAAATAAACACACTCATATTTTCTTCTTTCACAAGCTTATGTATAAATTCCCTAAGTTCTCTAATCCCAGCTGGGTCTAAACCATTTGTTGGCTCATCTAATATGAGCAATTTTGGATTTCCAAGAAGCGCTTGCGCAATACCAAGACGCTGTTTCATACCGAGTGAGTATGTTTTTACCTTATCGTGAATTCTTTCATCTAAATGAACCATTTGAGCAATTTCAATAATACGTTCATCTGATATACCACCTAACATACGGGCAAATTGTTTTAAATTTTCCCATCCCGTTAAATAGGTATACAGTTCTGGGTTTTCAACGATACTCCCAATTTGACGCATCGCTTCTCTGAAATTTTCCTTAATAGAATAACCGCCGATAGAAATCGTGCCTTCTGTTTCTTTAATCAATCCAACTAACATTCGAATTGTAGTTGTTTTTCCGGCACCATTCGGCCCTAGGAAGCCGAACACTTCCCCTTGTTTTACATCGAAGGAAATATTCTCTACAATTGTCTTCTTTCCAATTACCTTCTTCACGTCACGTACGGAAAGTATCGTCGTCATTTTACCCCTCCTTGTTCTAGTTTTAATTTACTCGCAACATTTTGAACTAATCGGTCCGCCATATATGTATATCCTATTTCATTCGGATGGAAATGGTCGGAGTATAATAAATCTTTCCCACGGTTTTGGAATAAATCAAATGTCGGTGTAATATACACATTTTTATTATTTATCGCTAATTTTTCTAAAGATGCATTCCAGTCTACAACGATGTTTGAAGAACCTTTTAAATCTTCTACATCTTCAAAAGGATTGTATAAACCAAGCCAAAAAATAGGGCTATCTGTATTTAACTTACGAATTTCTTCTATTATTTTCTTCGCTTCATTTTGGAACGTCGCTGTATCAGGACGGTATGTTTCTAAATCTATCTTTTCAAGCGATTCCCACCCTGGAAATAAATCATTTCCTCCAATTGTTAAAACGATTACATCTGCTTGCTTAATTGAATATTGAGCGCCACTACTCTCAATTTGTTTTAATAGGTCGGGCATTTTTGCACCACTAACAGCTAAGTTTGTTAATGCAACCTTTTGCTTATAATCTTTTTGTAAATCTTCTTTCATCCGTCCAACATAGCCAATTCCTTCTTTATCACCAACACCGCGTGTTAATGAATCACCTAAACTAACGATTTGTAACGTTCCCGTTTTCTTTTTCTCTTTTGCCACTACATCGGTCTTTTTAATTAAATTTGAAGCTTTCGGATTTAATACATCATTTACACCTGAAACAAAGCCATATGCAAATAAACAGAAAGATGCAATTGTAATGAGTAGAATTACTTTTACTACTTTTGATCTCATATCAAAACCCCTTTTAGCCCTCATAGATTGTCCATAATTATACCAAACGCAATTTTGAAAAGCGATTTTCAAACCTTATCTATTATGTTGTTTCCCTATGTACTAATTCTGGCAATAACTCTACGTGCCTTATATCGATTTGCTCATCATTAATCTTTTCATATAATAATTCAAATGCCTTCACACCAACATTTTTACTACAATACGAAATCGTCGTAATGCCTAAAATATCTGCCACATCTTGATCATCACAACCGATAATCGTAATATCTTCCGGAATACGAATGCCTTGTTTTTTCGCTTCCGTTACCATCCCCGCGGCAATATGGTTGCAAGATACAAGAAACGCTGTTGGTTTTACTGACATACGTGTCCATTCCCTAATCACATTACGCCCATCTTCCACTGTAAAACAGCCTTTAAACTTCCAAGCCTCTATCGGTGTTACAGCAATCTGTTGAAGCGAATCTTCATATGCTTGTTTTCTTCTCTGACTATTAATGCTATTACTTCTTCCAATGCAATACCCAATACTTGTATGGCCCGCATCTATTAAGCTTTTCATTCCGCGCGAAAACACTTTATAGTAATCAATATGCACACTCGAAATGAAATTCGAGTCGATTTCTTCGCACATAACAATAGGGCCGAATTTCGTATATTCTTCAAGCTTTTCCTTACTATTCGCCCGCGAACATATAATAACCCCATCAAGTTTTTTCATTTTTAACATATTTAAAATTTCTAATTCCCTTTCCTCACTATAATTCGTCTGACAAAGCATCATATTATAATTATTCTTTGCTGTTTCCTTTGATATTCCCTCGATAATAGCGCTATAATATTGATCATTTACGTGCGGTAATAAAACGCCAATTACATTCGTTTTTCCTTTCACTAAATGAATTGCATTCACATTTTGCGTATAATTTAATTCTTCTATAATTGCTAAAATTTCTTTTCGTTTCTGTTCATTCACATATGGATGATTATTTAGTACACGTGAAACAGTTGAAACAGATACCCCAGCAAGCTCAGCAATCTTCCTTATATTCGTCATCTCATTTTCCCCTTCCCTGCAAAAATTCTCCCTTGACCTGGTAAGCTTTCCACAATATATCCTTTCCTAGCAAATACATTTTGAAAGGATATACAACTATGCTTCGATTCAAATTAGAATATATATTTTTCATTGGCGGTCTACTCACTCTCGCCATCGGTATTAATATGATGACGACAATTACTTCCTTTGGACTTAGCCCTTATGATTCCTTCTTTATTGCACTATATCAAAATTTCGGGATAAGTATCGGTTTTTGGATTTTCATGATTAACTTTGCATTTACTCTTATCGTACTCTTTTGGAATAAAAAACAAATAACAATTGGTACAATTGTAACGATGGTTCTTATTTCTCTTTTTGTTGATTGGATTGGTTCCATTCCAACTATTATGGACGCTATCCGTTCTCTTCCAAAATATATAACACTTATTTGCGGAAATCTATTCGTTGGAGCTGGGATTGGTCTTTACGTCTCTACAAACCTTTGCGCAGCACCTCAAGAAGCTTTCGTTTTAACGGTTGCTGAGAAAAAGAAATGGACATTTAGAAGAACAGAAATTTCGTTAGCGTTTTTATTTTTAACATTAAGCTTCCTATTAGATGGACCTATCTATTTTGGAACAATCATCTTATCCTTTACAACAGGCTGGATTATCCAAGCATTTATTCAAATTGGTACGAAGATTTTAAATAGAAAAGAGCCTATTAAGCAAGCTGCTTAACAGGCTCTTTCTGTTTTATGAGAAGAGATACTACTTAGCATCCCCTTCAATTCGATAGTTTGCTTTCAAACAATCTATTTCTTCATACCCTTGCAACGTATGTAGAATATAATCATAATCAGCAAGAGACGCACGATGCGTCACAATTACAATTTCAGCCTTCCCTTTCTCTTCAAGCGGCATTTGAATAATCTTTTCAAAGCTAACGCCACGCTCAGAGAATAATGAAGTAATTTTTGCAAATACACCAATTTCATCTTTTACATGAAGTCTTAAAAATTTCTTCACAACAATTTCTTCTCGCTCTTTTAATACTTTTTTATACTGCGGGGATACCGCACTATTTCCGTTTACACCTAATCTAATATTTTGCATTACAGCTACTAAATCTGAAACAACAGCTGTTGCTGTCGGTAAACTTCCTGCACCTGGTCCATAAAACATCGTTTCTCCGACCGCTTCACCATACACATATACAGCGTTATATTCGTTTTGTACGGCCGCAAGAGGATGTGTATTTGGAAGTAGTGTCGGTTCAACCGTCACCTCTAATTTTTCACCATCTCGCTTCGCAAGACCGATTAATTTAATCGTGTATCCTAAACTCTTACTGTATTCAATATCTTCTTCTGTAATAGAAGTAATCCCTTTTACCTTCACATCTCCAAGCTCTACATTTGTAGAAAAACCAAGGGTAGCCAAAATCGTCATTTTTCTCGCTGCATCTAAACCTTCCACATCTGATGTTGGATCTGCTTCTGCAAATCCAAGTTGTTGGGCTTCTTTTAACACGTCGTTATATGCTCTCCCTTCATCTGACATTTTCGTCAAAATAAAATTTGTCGTTCCATTTACAATTCCCATTACTTTCGTAATAAGATCTGAAGAAAGTCCTTCTACGATACTTCGTAAAATCGGAATCCCTCCGGCTACACTTGCTTCATAAAACAAATCTGCTTTATTATCTTTTGCTACCGCTAAGAGTTCCGCCCCATGTAACGCCATTAAATCTTTATTGGCAGTCACAACATGCTTCCCGCTCTGTAAGGCTTGCAAAATATATGCTTTTGCATCATCAATGCCACCCATCACTTCGATGACAACGTCAATATTTGGATTATCTAAAATTTCATTTGCATCTTGTGTTAATAGAGTAGAAGGTACCTCTACCTCTCTCTCTTTTTCAATATTTTGTACTAGTACTTTCGTTACTTTTACAGGACAACCTACTTGGTGGATAAGTCGCTCTTGATGATCTGTAATGATACGAACTACACCACTCCCAACTGTCCCAAGACCTAATAAACCAACTTGAATTTCTTTCATAATACTGTCCACCCCTCAAAAATTGTGTTTAGATGAAATTATATGAGTAAAAAATCTGAAAAACAATGTTTTTTGAACATTCGGAAAAATATAAGTTAATCTTTACAAAGAAAACGTTGCCACGTGTTACACAATCTTTTTTTATAATACATAAGGGGTTTCTTGATACACGTAATAATTCAGCCAATTAGAGAATAATAGATTCCCATGGCTTCTCCACCTTACAAGTGGTTTCTCATTTGGATTATTATGCTTAAAATAATTTTTCGGCACATCAATATTTAACCCTTTTTGGCGGTCCCGTTCGTATTCTTGCTTTAACGTATCACAACTATATTCACTATGCCCGAGCGCAAACACTTGCCTTCCTTCTTGCCCAATGACAAGGTGAACACCTGCTTCCTCAGAATTTGCTAATAATGTTAAGTCTGTCACCTCTCTAATATCACTCTCTCGTACTTCTGTATGACGAGAATGCGGGGCAAAAAACAATTCATCAAACCCTTGTAACAATTTCACATGTTGCTCTCGAACTTCATGTTCAAATACACCGAACATTTTTTCCTTAAGAGGATACTTTGGAACACCATAATGATGATACAAGCCAGCCTGTGCCCCCCAACAAATATGAAGCGTAGATGTTACATTCTTTTTTGAATACTCCATAATACGTTTAAGCTCTTCCCAATAATCTACCTCTTCAAAAGAAAGAGTTTCAACTGGTGCTCCTGTAATAATAAGTCCATCAAATTTCTCATTCTCAATATCACGAAATGTTTTATAGAAACTCGTTAAATGGTCCTGCGCTACATTGCGAGACAAATGTGATTCCATATGAAGTAAGTGAACATCTAATTGCAACGGTGTGTTGCCAATTAAACGAAGTAATTGCGCTTCTGTTTCTTGCTTTGTAGGCATTAAATTTAAGATAGCAATTTTCAATGCCCGGATATCTTGTGTTTCTGCTCGCTCCTTCGTCATTACAAAAATATTTTCCTTCTGCAACACTTTGCGAGCTGGTAAATCTCTATCAATTATGATCGGCATGTTCTTTGCCTCCGACTAGCGCTGCTTCTAAATCTGCAATAATATCAGAAACATCTTCTATACCAACCGATAAACGAATTAAATCTGATGTAACGCCAGCTAGACGCTGATCTTCAGCACTTAATTGTCTATGCGTTGTGCTAGCAGGATGTATAACACAAGTTCGTGCATCCGCTACATGCGTTACGAGAGTTGCTAGTTTTACATTTGCGATAAATTCTTTCGCTGCTTCTAATCCGCCCTTAATGCCGAATGTTAAAACACCACTAGCACCTTTTTTCAAATACGTTTGTGCTAACGAGTAATTTTCATTGCTATCTAATCCCGGATAATTCACCCATTCAATACGTTCATGGTTAGCAAGCCACTTAGCAACTGCGAGAGCATTTTCACTATGACGCTCCATTCTTAAATGTAGCGTTTCTAAGCCGATATTGCTAATATACGCATTGAATGGGCTCATACAGTTTCCATAGTCTCTTAATAATTGAACACGTGCCTTCACAATATACGCTGCTGCACCAAAATTTTGAACGTAACTTACGCCGTGATAACTTGGATCCGGTTCAACAAGTTCAGGATATTTCCCATTTGTCCAATCGAAGTTCCCTCCGTCAATGACAATGCCGCCTAAAGAGCTTGCATGACCATCAATATATTTCGTCGTAGAATGAACGATAATATTTGCTCCGTGCTCAAATGCTTGGCATAAATAAGGAGTTGCTAATGTATTATCCACGATAAAAGGTACTTCTAACTCTTTCGCTGCATCTGAAAATTCTTTGAAATTTAAAACGTTCATCGCTGGATTTCCTAACGACTCTGCATAAACAAGTTTCGTCTTATCATTAGCAAGGGCCACAATTTCATCAGCACTTAAATTCGGATTAAAGAACGTAACGTCAATACCAAGCTTACGCAAACTCACTCCAAATAAATTAAACGTTCCGCCATAAACTGTGGAAGAACAAAGCAAGTGGTCTCCGCTACTACAAATATTTAAAACAGCAAGCATAATAGCAGCCTGCCCAGAAGCCGTTGCAACAGCTCCTACACCACCCTCTAAATCCGCTAACTTTTGCTCAAATGCAGCTAAAGTAGGATTTCCAATACGCGTATATATATATCCTTCTGCCTCTAAATTAAATAGCGCTGCTAAATCATCTGAAGTATCGTATTTATACGTTGTACTTTGATAAAGTGGCAAAACACGCGGTTCACCATTCTTTGGTGTATAGCCACCTTGCACACAAATTGTTCCTTTTCCCCATGATTCTCCCATCTCTCATTCTCCTTTCTTTTATACAAAATAAAAAACTGCTCCTTTCCTGAAAACAAGAAAGGAGCAGTTTGAAAACACGCTCTAAAGGCTCTTTCTTATCTTTCAGGATTATTACCTGCAGGATTTGGCACAATTCCGTTATACGGCTGTTGCCAAGGTTTCATCGGGCCTGTCCCTCCACCTTTTCTTGATAAGACTATGCAATTACCGTTGATTTTATAGCAATAATTTCCTAATGTCAAACAGTTTTTCTGAATGTTCTAAATTAAATACAAAGAATTTGACATGCATAACAAAAGAAATATATTCCATATCCATTTGAAAAAGACCTTTTAAAACCCACGATTACTATATAAAATTAAGTAAGTAGTTTAACTGTATACATTTCAAATTCTCACGAGACCTCAATATATTGAATAAGCCCACCTCTCAAAAAGATACTATACATATTCCTTTCACAGTAGCATATTTAATCCTTTCGACATTAAAACTTACATAACGGAGGTATAACATGACAAACACAAAGGACATGCACTATATACTCGTCCTATACGGCATTCTTTTAGGCTCTATAGTAGGAGCTACAGTCTGGCTATTTTTAGTTACAATAAATATCGGCATTCACTTTATTTGGGGATACTTACCTACTATTTTCTCTTCTCCCCCGTATTACACTATTTGTGTAACAACTATCGGTGGTATTCTCGTTGGTTTAACCCAAAAATACTTCGGCATATATCCACGTCTTATGCCGGAAGTGATGGGTGAATATAAAAAAACTGGTAGAATTGAATACCGTTTTGTACATAAAGCTACTTTAACTGCGATTATCGTTTTAATATTTGGAGCTAGCTTAGGTCCCGAAGCAGCACTTGTTGGAATTATCGGTGGACTTTGTACATGGGTAGGGGATCGCTTTACATTTGCCTTAAAAGGAATGAATGAACTAACAGAGGTTGGAATTGGCGCTACTTTAAGTGTAATTTTTAACGCGCCATTATTCGGTTATTTAGCTCCAAATGAAAATGAGGGTGAGCAAATTAACGAATTTTCTAAAGGAAAAAAAGCAATTGTATATTTAGCTACCACTTTCGCTGGCTTTTCCGTTTATTTATTACTTAGTAAATTCGATAATCGCGGATCCTTTATCGTTGATTTTGGGGAAGGTTCCCTTTCTCTTAATGAATGGATCGCCTTTCTACCACTTGCTAGTATTGGTGCTATAGTTGGTTTCTTTTATTTCAAATTTGAATTCACATTAGAGAAATTAATCCATCCCTTCAGGGAATACAAACTATCACTTGGAATTATCGGTGGTATTTTATTAGGAATTACAGGAACTTTTCTCCCGTACACGTTATTCTCAGGAGAACATCAATTAAAAGATTTAGTCGTTGAATGGAGTCATTTATCTTTCTGGGTACTACTTCTTTCAGGTGTTTTAAAATTATGTATTACTGCCGTTTGTTTAAATACAGGTTGGCGCGGTGGACATATTTTCCCAATTATATTTGCTGGATCTAGTATCGGATATGCTATAGCTTCCATTATCCCGATAGATCCAATCGCTTCGGTAGCCATCGTCACGACAGCAATTTCAAGCTATGCATTAAGAAAACCAATTGCTATAACATTACTATTACTCATGTTTTTCCCGCTCAATTTACTATTACCGATGCTTGGAGCGGCAGCGATTGGTAATACATTTCCACTTCCTAAAAATAACGAAGCTGCAAACGAATAAAAATAGGCAGTAGGGACAAAAGTTCCACTGCCTATTTTTATTACACACGTTGCTTCAATAACGCGTATAACTCTTCAAAATTTTGTACTTCATATGTTGGCACAATCTCGCTATTATTTGATTTCTTTTCTGGATTAAACCAACAAGTATCAATTCCCGCTACATATCCACCTTTCATATCAGCACTTAACGAATCCCCAATAATGAGCCCTTCTTCAGGGGAAAAATTAGGAATTCGTTCAAAAACATAATCAAAATACTCTTTCATCGGCTTTTGGAATCCCGTATCTTCAGAAACGAAAATATCTTTAAACAAGGCATGTAATCCTGCATTACGTAAACGTTTATCTTGCGTCTTAGAAATACCGTTTGTCACTATATATAAATCGTACTCACTTTGAATTTGACTTATAAATTCAAACGCACCTTGCATAAGTTGGTCTCCTTCTTCTAAGTAGCTACGATAATTATTTTCGAATAATACTCCATCTACTTCTTCCCCGTACTCTTTAAACAAAATTGAAAACCGCGTATTTACAACTTCATCACGGTTCATTTCACCTTCCTCAAAAGCATCCCAAAGACTTTTATTAATTTTTTTATAGTGCCCTTCAACCTCGCTAGTTAGAGGAATCCCTTTCTCTTCAAACAGCATACGTAACGCCATTTTCTCCGCCTTCTGAAAATCTAACAATGTATCATCTACATCAAATAGCAATGTTTTATATTTTTTCATAAGCCCTTCACACTCTCTTTTCTACAAAAACAAATTTACGTAAATCGTATCATTCCTTCTTGTAAACATAATAGGAGATATCTCATACTAAACATGAGGTGAAAATATGAAAGTCAGCAAAAATAGCGAAGAAATCTCTCATTACATGCAAACTTACAACGTCCATACTCTTTTTTCTTTTAATGTCTTACCGTATGCTGAACTACATTCCTTTCAAAAGAGAGAAAGGATATGTAATGAAGGCGTTGATGTTCCTTATCTTTATTACTTAATTTCCGGAAAAGCGAAAATATATATGAGTCACAAAAACGGGAAGGTCTCCTTAATTAACTTTATTCAAGCACCTTCGTTCATTGGAGAATTAGGGTTAATTGGCGTTGAATCCGTTACGAAAACGGTGGAAGTGATTGAAGATTGTATGTGCTTAGCGCTCCCTCTTAAAGATTGTCAGCATCTTTTATTGCAAGATGCTACCTTTCTACAGAAACTATGTAAATTTATCGGCGAAAAAACAATTAGCCGAACAGAAAGTTACGCCAAAAACAATAGTTATCCGTTCAAAAATCGATTAGCGGCTTTTATTCTATTAACAGAACAAAATAACAGTTATACAGAAAAACATACCGAGGCTTCGGAATACTTAAATGTCAGCTACCGCCATCTTTTATACGTATTAAACCAGTTTTGCCAGCAAAATTACTTAAAAAAAGACGGAAGAACCTATTACATACAAGATCGAATTCAATTAGAAAAACTGGCTGATGAACTTAAAATATAAAAAAGTAGCATTAACGTTTATCTGTTAATGCTACTTTTTTCGAGTGACGATTCTATTTTCAATTAAAATTTACTTGCCACTTTAGCTGCTTCTTCAAGACCAGCTGTAATGATTTCTTCTGCTTTATCTGGGAATTGGTTATGTCCTTCAATAACTACTGTTTCCATATTTGTTGCACCGAAGAAGCCCATCATGCTTGCTACATATTTAACAGCCATTTCTACTTCAGCTGCTGGACCTTCAGAATATACGCCGCCGCGCGCGTTTAATAATGCAATCTTCTTATCTCCAATTAGACCAACTGGACCTTCTGGCGTATATTTAAACGTTTTGCCAGCTCGGTTTAAATAATCAATATATGTGTGTAGCACTGCTGGAATCGTTAAGTTCCATAATGGGAAACCGAAAACGACTTTATCAGCTTCTAAAAATTGATTTAAATACTTATCAGCAACTGCTACTGCTTTTGCTTCCTCTTCAGTTAAATCAAATCCTTTACCTGCTTTGAATGTACCATTAATCATATCTACGCCTACATATGGTAATTCTTCTTTATATAAATCAAGTTCTACTACTGTATCATTTGGATGTGCTTCTTTATAGTTTGCTAAAAATGCCTCGTATAATTTCACACTAACTGCTTGTTCCGCTGGGCGGTTGTTTGCTTTTACAAATAAAACTGTTGCCATTGTTTTTCCTCCTAGTACTCACTCTTCTGTTGTTATATGCTTTCAAAAAAGGTATCCCTTGTAATTGTTGTTTTGTTGCTTACAAACATATTTTATCTTTATATCAAGACAATTTCGTCCTCACATAGACGTATTTTTCCATAAAAAAAGTCCACCTTCTAAAGGCGAACTAGGTCTTACGACTTTTGTCTTATACAATTCCATTTTTCACTGCATATAATGCTGCTTGCGTGCGATCAGATAAATTCAACTTACTCAAAATACTACTTACATGAGCTTTTACCGTTTTTTCTGTAATAACTAAAACAGAAGCGACCTCTTTATTACTCATTCCTTTCGCTAATAGCTGCAACACTTCATTTTCTCTCGCCGTTAGCACATCCACTTGAATAGAAGGTTCTTCTTCCTTTTCTTCCACAGGTAATGTTTGAGAGAGAAGAGTATTTGCTATATCTGGATGTAATTGAATATTACCTTTATATGCGCTTCGAATAGCTTCAACAAGCTGATCGGGTTCTACATCTTTTAAAATATACCCACTTGCCCCCGCCCTTAACGCTGGTAAAACATGCGCCTGATCAGAAAAGCTAGTTAATACAATTACTTTCACATTTGGATATTCTTTTTTGATGCACGCCGTCGCCTCGACACCATCCATTTCGGGCATATATAAATCCATTAATACAACATCAGGATTCGTCTCCCCTACTTTCACTAACGCTTCTTTCCCATTATTTGCTTCTCCAACTAACGCTAAATCTTCCTGTGTACTTAAGAAAAATGCTAATCCTTTTAAAACAACTGTATGATCATCAACTAACAATACTTTTATTTTCACAAACTTCCCTCATTTTCACATCATAATGGTACATTTACTTTTACACTTGTTCTTTTCTTATCACTTACAATTTTAATTGTTCCACCGACTAATTCTACTCTTTCGCGCATCGTAGTCATACCGAGTGATTTCTTCTCTTTTATATTCTTCTCTACAAAGCCGTTTCCTTGATCGACTATTTCTAATGATACATTCTTCTCCGTCACTTTGAAATAAATCGCCGCTTCTCTGACATTCGCATGTTTACTTACGTTATTTAAAGCTTCTTGTCCAATTCGCCATAGCGCTTCCTCTACTACGCGTGGCAAATCACGAACACCTGTAACTTGTTCCCGAATTTTCAATCCCAAACTTTCACCATATTGTTTTAAAGCTGGTAATAGTCCTTTCTCTAATCCCGCTGGACGTAGTTGCCAAATTAACGTCCTCATTTCTTTTAAAGCACCTTGCGATAACTCACGTATCTCATGCAAAGACTGATCTACCTTTTCGTTTTTCCCCTTTAAGACGGCTTCGGCACCTTTCGTCATAAAAGTTAATGAAAACAACTTTTGTGAAACAGAATCATGCAAATCTCTAGCTAAACGATTACGTTCTTCCAGTCGTACAAGTTCTCGGCGCTTTTCATTTAACCTTAAGTTCTCTATCATTAACGATATATGATTGGCTAACGCCTGTACTACATCTATCGTATTTATATCAAATTCTCCATTATTCGAACTTACACTTAGTACGCCAAATATATGATCTTGAATATGTATGGGAATGGCAATAACCGCACGATTAGGATGTACGATATTCCCAACCTGACTCTTTAACAAAACAGGCTCTTCTTTTTTCAGAGCTTCCTGTGCCGCTGACTTCAAATCCTCTTGTATCTCATCTATCTTACATGAGGCTCTTACAGCAAGTTCATTTTCTTCTCTAATAAAGAATACAACTTGCTCCCATAAAAATAACTTCCCTATTTGCTTTACAATCTCCTCTGGCAATGCATTAAATTTATGAATCGTCCTTAAAGCTTGAATAAATCGGTCTAACTTTACATAATAATGAGCCCTTCTCTTTTCATTTTCATACAATTTTGTACGTTTTAATGCTGTTCCAATTTGGAAAGCAACTGATTGTAATAGCACTAACTCTTCTTCAGAAAAATGCGTTTTACCTGGACTAGCCACATTTAATACGCCAAATTCATCTCCCCCCGCTTTTAGCGGCACTGTCGCATGATGCACAATCCCTTCTGTATCTCCCCAGTTATATTCAATCGCATTATTAATTCTCTTACATTCAATAATATTAACGGCTTTCTCTAGTTTCCCTTCCACAAATCGGTGTAAACACCAACAATTCCCCTCACACATCGGTCGTTTATTTTCAAATCTTAGTCCCTCTGGTAATTGATAATCAATTAATTTTGTATATCTGCCATTTTCATCCGCAAGAAATATCCATCCTGTCGTTAAACCTGTTACATTCAACAGTTTTTCCAACACAGCTTGCAGCACATGATATGTATCATTTGAGGTGTTCAACGTCTCTGCAATCTCTTTTAATATAACTAATTCATTTGTACGATTCTCTTGAAACATAATTCGTCTCCTACATACAAGATTTTAAATCGCCCCTAAAGTAAATCATCTACTTTTCACTTTGTACTTATTCGTAACATTGATATAATGGTGAAAACATAGTTTTCATTATATCACTTGAGGGGGATTTCATAATGACATTAAATAAAGCACTTACTATCGCTGGTTCTGACACAAGTGGCGGTGCTGGTATACAAGCAGATTTAAAGACATTCCAAGAACTTGGTGTATACGGAATGACATCTCTTACGACAATCGTAACGATGGATCCACATAACGGTTGGGCACATAACGTATTCCCAATCCCAGCTTCTACATTAAAACCACAATTAGAAACGACAATTGATGGTGTTGGAGTAGATGCTTTAAAAACAGGTATGCTTGGATCAGTAGAAATTATTGAAATGGTTGCTGAAACAATCGAAAAACATAATTTCAAAAATGTAGTAGTTGACCCTGTTATGGTATGTAAAGGTGCTGATGAAGCATTACATCCTGAAACGAACGATTGCTTACGTGACGTTCTTGTTCCAAAGGCATTAGTTGTAACACCAAACTTATTTGAAGCTTACCAATTAAGTGGCATAAAGATTAATTCTCTTGAAGACATGAAAGAAGCAGCAAAAAAAATCCACGCTTTAGGTGCGAAATATGTCCTAATTAAAGGCGGTAGCAAGCTTGGTACGGAAACTGCAATCGACGTCCTATATGATGGAGAAACATTCGATCTTCTAGAATCAGAAAAAATTGATACGACAAATACACACGGCGCAGGTTGCACATATTCTGCTGCAATTACAGCAGAACTTGCAAAAGGAAAAACTGTGAAAGAAGCAGTAAAAACTGCTAAAGAATTTATCACAGCTGCTATCCGTTATTCATTCAAGATCAACGAATACGTAGGCCCAACACATCACGGTGCATATCGTAAATTCGTTGCATCAAAAGAACTTGTCTAACATATAAATGAAAACACCCACAGAGTTTATATATTTCCTCTCTGTGGGTGTTTTTTTATAAGCTCTTCTGGTCATCTTATCTTTAAGATGCAGAACTAACCTGATTTCTACCATTTCTTTTGGAGTAATATAATGCATCATCAGCAGCTTGAATAAATCGCTCTGGTGATTCTTCATACACTGAAATTCCTACTGAAACTGTAATTTTTATTTTTGTTCCATTTAGCAATTGAAATGGATGGTTTTCAACAGCCGTACGAACTTTTTCCCCCATACGCATTCCATAAGCTAATCCTTTCTGCGGTATCAAAAGCGCAAACTCTTCCCCACCCTTTCGAAAAGCCAAATCTGGAAACATTGAAACTTCTCGTAAAATATGCCCCATTTGTTTTAATACTTCATCTCCCGCAGGATGCCCATACGTATCATTTACACACTTAAAGTGATCAATATCTATAAGTAGTAAACAAAGTGAATCATTTTTCATACGCTTATTACCAATATGACGATTCATCTCTAAATCAAACTGTCTTACGTTTCCTAAACCTGTCAGTGCATCTATCGTTGCGTATTGCTTCATCGTTTGAAATAACTCATTGGATTGCAATACATAATTTGCGCTTATAAATGTGATATATGCTGCAACACCACTACAAACTAAATATAATGCTATTATAGACATATCCTTAAATAAAATAGAAAGTGGAACCGTTAAAATAGATAAACTATATACATTAAACCAGATCCATCTTTTAAATATAGAAGCTTTCATCCGCCAAATGAAAATAATTCCAAAACCTATCAATACAATTGTATAACAAGCCAATTCAGAGGCTAAAGAGTACTCAGTAAAAAATAATCGGGTAATTAATATAATAGTAACTGTTATACTGCTAGCTATCGGACCTCCAATTATAATTGCCAAAATAACAGCTAAATAACGTAGATCCAACATAATATCTTCAATATGTACACCAAAATGCATCAACAGTACACTTAATATTCCAGTAAGAATACCTACTACACATTTCTGCCAAAAAGAGAACCCTTCTTTTAACGGTTTATCTCTTAAAAGCTGACCTCCAACAAAAATAAAGGAAAGAATAATTGTTGTGTTTACAAATAAGTCCCTTAACATAAAATAATCTCCCTACTTTTCTATCTATCCCTTTCCTTATTTTATTTTATACGAAATACCTATAATTCCCAAAGCTTTTTATTTATTTTTTGCTGTTCCACGTGAAACAGCAAAAAATAAAAAAGGACGAAAACTCGCCCTTTTCCTCAACAACACCTTGATATCTTTCCACCCTTTGCATTAAATCTAGCTTCTTGCGCTTCTGCAAAAAACTGTTTTTGACATACCACTTCTTCTTCTGGATGATGCTTTTTCATATGCTCTACATATGTTTCATAGCTTGGTACCCCAACGAGTAAACTAATAAAGTGTTTCCTTTTTCCCCATACTTTCCGTAGTCGTTTAAGCATAATAGTTCCTCGACTCACTTTCATCTCTAGAAATATATGGTGCCTCTTTTAGCGGCATCGGCTTATTTCTTAATACTTGAATCCAAATTCGAATCGCAGAAATTAATACAGCGATTACAACTATCATAAAAATTCCACAAAGCGCTGCATCAATATAATCATTGAAAATAATTTGTTTCATTTGAGCGACATTTTTAGCTGGTGCTAACACTTTCCCCTCATCTAATGCTCCCTGAAACACCTTTGCATGAGATAGAAATCCTATTTTAGGATTTTCATGAAATAGCTTTTGATAACCCGCTGTCATCGTTACAATAAGCAATCCGACAGTTGGAATAAGTGTCACCCAAACATATGCCTTTTTCCCCATTTTGAACAAAATTGTCGTTCCAAGTAATAATGCAATACCTGCTAACATTTGATTTGCAATACCGAAAAGTGGCCATAATGTATTAATTCCACCAAGCGGATCAACTACCCCTTGGTATAAGAAATAACCCCATCCTAATACGCATAACGTTGTAGCTATCACATTCGCTAATGTAGAATCCGTTTTCCCAAATGGCTTATATACATGTCCTAAAATATCTTGAATCATAAATCGGCCTACACGCGTTCCAGCATCAATTGTTGTTAAAATGAATAGAGCTTCAAAGAGGATTGCAAAATGATACCAAAAGGCCATCATGGCTGTTCCACCTATTACTTGTGAGAAAATATACGCCATACCTATCGCTAACGTTGGTGCACCACCTGTGCGTGATAAAATCGTTTGCTCTCCAACGTTTACAGCGAGATCTTTTAGTTCATTTGGTGTAATAGCAAATCCCCATGAGGAAATAACTTGAGCTGCCTGCGAGACATCCGTACCGATAAGCGCTGCGGGACTATTAATCGCAAAATAAGTTCCTGGTGTTAATACACAAGCTGCAATCATCGCCATCGCAGCTACAAATGATTCCATTAACATTGCCCCATAACCGATTGGCTGTGCGTGTCCCTCTTGTTCAATCATCTTTGGTGTCGTACCTGATGAAACGAGAGCATGGAATCCAGACACCGCACCACAAGCAATTGTAATAAATAAGAACGGGAATAAGTTTCCAGAGAAAACAGGACCTGTTCCATCGATAAATTTCGAAACTGCTGGCATTTGTAAATCTGGTGCTACAATTAAAATACCAATTGCTAATCCAACAATTGTTCCGACTTTTAAAAATGTGCTTAAATAATCACGTGGTGCTAAAAGCATCCAAACTGGTAAGGCCGATGCGATAAATCCATATACAATAAGCATAATAGCAATCGTTTCACCGCTAAACGTGAACATGCTTGCAAGCGTTGGATGCTCTGCTACATACTGTCCCCCAATAAGAGACAGTATAAGTAGAATAATTCCGATTACTGACCCTTCACCAACCCGGCCAGGCCTAATGTAGCGCATGTACACTCCCATTAAAATAGCAATAGGAATCGTTGCTGCTATTGTAAACATTCCCCAAGGACTTCCGACAAGCGCCTTTACTACCACTAATGCTAATACCGCTAATAAAATAATCATAATGCCTAAAATGCCTATCATTGCAATAAGCCCTGTAACAGGACCGATCTCATCTTTAATCATTTCTCCTAAAGATTTACCATTCCGTCTCATCGAAGCAAATAAAATTACAAAATCTTGTACAGCTCCAGCGACAACTACCCCAACAATAATCCATATTGTCCCTGGTAAATATCCCATTTGCGCTGCCAAAATCGGTCCTACTAAAGGGCCTGCCCCAGCAATTGCTGCAAAATGGTGCCCAAATAATACCCACTTATTTGTCGGAACATAATCTTTTCCATCGTTTAATGTATGGGCTGGCGTTTGCCGATTATTATCTAAACCAAATACCTTTCTCGCTATAAATCTACTATAAAAGCGGTAAGCAACTGCATACACACATACCGCAGCTACTAAGAGCCACACGGCATTAATAGTTTCACCTTGTGATAAAGCTATTACACCAAAAGCACCTGCGCCTACTGCTGCAATAACTCCCCATAGTAAAATCGACTTCAATGTTTTCACATACAATCCCCCCAATACTATCGCTTAGTGGGATTGTACTAAATTTTCTGAATATTTAATTTGAATCCTCCTTATCATGAAGGATTTTTAGTTTATCATGTTAAAAAATTCGCATTACCTACTATAATTCAATCTTATTTCGAAGTCGTTTCACATAATTACGACTAACTGGAATCGGTTGCTCATCATATTTATCTAAATACAGATTATATGTGCCATTATAATAAGGTTTTAGTTCTTGTACATATGACATATTAATTAAATAACTTTTATGCACACGTAAAAAATCATATACATTTAGCTTATTTTCCAGCTCTTGAAGTGTATATGTTGAAATATACTGATTATTTGTTGTATAAATTGAAACCGTTTTGTTTTCCTTATTTTTGCTTACATATACAATATCTTCAGGGAAAATATACCGAATTCCCTCTTGACCTTCTATCGGTAGTTTTCGCAAATAACTCTTTGCTTTCTCGCCTTGCTCTTTACACATTCTATATAAAAGGAATTGCAAATCTTCCTCACGAAATGGGCGTAGTAAATAATAAAATGCTTGAAACCGAAATGCCGTAATCGACTCTTCTATATCTTCACCCATAAAAATCAATTTCGTATAACAATTTACTTCCCGTAATAAACTCGCATATTCAAAACCAGTTCCATCTAGTAATTTTGAATTCAAGAAAACAAAATCTGGTGTATGCTTTTTCATGATCAATAATGATTCTGTTCCCGTATTCGCTTCAAAACATTCTACATTCCTTATATTTTCAGTAAATTTTTCAGCTAAACTTCTTCGCTCTTCTGCTTCTTCCATGATCAGTAAAATTTTCATTTCTTCAACCACCTAATTCTTTTGTCCATATGTCTTGTTGTATACATTCGCTTTTATAAGAAACATTCCCTTTTTCTTACTATACCATTATTTATCTAAAAAAACAGAAAAAAGGAAACCACAACGGTTCCCCCTACCCTTTCATTCCATTATTTGTAGGAAGTAACACCCACTGAATGCGAAGAAATGAGTGTTACTTCCCCAAAAACACAATTGGTGCTGGCTAATAATCAGTGGAGATAAATCCCTCACCGATTAAACTTTCACCTTATACTAATTCTCGTTGCTTCGTTTCTTGCCCAAGTACAATTACAGCAACTACGCCAATTAAAATTGATCCACAGAAAATCGTAAATATTAGTGATAGTGAAGCCTGTGAAGCAACTAAATATCCTACTAATAGCGGCCCAAGAATACCACCAATACGACCGAATGCTGCTGCCATCCCTGCACCTGTACCACGAATAACCGTTGGATACTGTTCCGGTGTATAAGCGTATAATGCACCCCAAGCACCTAAATTGAAGAAGGATAGTAACATGCCTGCTACGATTAATATCGTTAATGACTCTGCCACTCCAAACAAGTAAGCACTACATGCTGTACCGATTAAATACGTAACTAAAACGAACTTACGACCAAGTCGTTCAATAAACCAAGCAGCCGTGAAATATCCTGGCAATTGAGCTAACGTCATAATAAGTACGTACTGAAAACTTTTTATTAAACTAAATCCTTTTAATACCATTACACTAGGTAACCAAAGGAACATCCCATAGTAAGAAAAGACAACAGAAAACCATAGAATCCATAACATAATTGTTGCCTTACGATATTCACCAGACCAAACTAACTTTACATTTTCGATAACAGATGGTCTTTTTTCAGCCTTTTGAAATTTGGGAGAATCCGGTAAATTCCATCTTAAATATAAAGCATATAGTGCCGGAACCGCGCTCAATACCATTGCAACTTCCCACCCATATTTCGGAATAACAAAATACGAGATAAGGGCTGCAATTAGCCATCCACCTGCCCAAAAGCTTTCTAATAGCACAACTATTTTGCCACGTTCATGCGCTTCAACGCTCTCTGATACTAATGTAGATGCGACTGGAAGCTCTCCGCCAAGCCCCATACCAATTAAAAATCGTAAAACAAGGAACATCGCAAGTGTCGTCGTTAAAGCAGTTAAACCACTACCGATAGAAAATAGTAATAATGTAATAATAAAGACTGATTTCCGCCCTATTTTATCTGATAGTATTCCAAAAACGAGCGCTCCGATTGCCATACCAATCGAATTAACGCTGCCTATCCAGCCCATTTCTTGCGTACTTAATCCCCAATCTTTTTGCAGTGCTACCATTACAAATGAAAGCATTCCAACATCCATTGCATCAAATAACCATCCAAGCCCTGCTATACCAAGTAGCTTTCGCTTCGAAATTTCTTTCACCTTGCCCACAAGAAGTCCTCCTTACACAGCTGTCTTTACACATCATTTTACATGTGTGAATTGTATAAGTAAAATACTTTCGTTCAAAAAATTCTCCTTCATCATTCCCCAAAAGTAAAATACTTATCACACTATTTGAGGGCAGTAAGACTCCTACCTCAAAATTCAGCTGAAACAAAAAGGTTAAATTGAAGACCAACTGCCATTAAACGTCCAATTGGTGAGGGTTAACCATCAGTGGTGGATGAGCAAAACCTCACTTTATTAAAAATGACCAAATAAAAAAGTAGCGATATTCCGCTACTTTTTCGAACGCATGACTTCTTTTAAAAATTCCGCTAATACTAACTGACGACGCCAGCGCGTTGGATTACTACACAATCTATAAAACCACTCTAAGTTAATCGCTTGAATCCATTTTGGTGCACGTTTTACCTCTCCAGCCCATACATCTAAACTTCCGCCCACTCCAACAGCCATCTTCGTTTCTAAACGATGCTTATTAGTTTGGATAAAATTCTCTTGTCTTGGGAAACCAAGCGCGACAAGTAATAAATCTGGTTTTGCTTCTTGAATGCGAGAAACGATACTCTCTTCTTCTTCTTGTTTAAAGTACCCATCTTGTGTACCCACAATAGATACAGCTGAATATGTCTTCGTTAAATGATCTGCTGCAGCTTGTACAACATGCGGTTTTGCACCAAGTAAGAAAACAGATACCGGTTTATTCTCCTCTGATAACTTTGCAAATAGATTACACATTAAATCAAAACCTGCTACACGTTCCTTTACAGGTGTACCTAACATACCACTTGCTTTTACAACTCCAATACCGTCAGGTGTAATTAAATCTGTATTTAATAATGTTTTATGGAATGTTTCATCCTTTTTTGCACACATAACAATTTCAGGATTTGCTGTTACTACCTGAAAAGTATGAGTTCGCTCCAATTCTAGTTGTCCCTTCAAATATTGGATCGTTTCATCCATTGTCATTGTAGAAAAAGGAACACCTAGAATATCAACCGTTTTTACTTCCATGATTAACTATCCTCTCTATTTCAGTAAAAGTTTTTTATATGCATTATAAGTATCTTCATACAAATTCTTTAGCGAGAAATGAGTAGATGCATGATTATATAAACGATTTCCCATCGCTTCTAATTCACCATTCAACCATTTTTCATAAGCATTTTCTAACGCGTTTGCTAACGAATCTGCATCACCAATCGGTACAATCCATCCATACGTATCATCAACTATTAACTTTTTCATATCACCTACATTTGTTGCAATAGATGTTAAGCGTTGATTAGCCGCCTCTAATAAAACAAGAGGGAAGCTTTCGCTATAAGAGGTTAACAAATTAATGTGTGCAGATGCATATAATTCTTTTGAATCTGTACGAAAACCTAGAAAAATCACCTTATCCTCTAAGCCCTTTTGTTTCACCATCTCTTTTAATTCTGCTTCTATAGGTCCATCACCAAGCAAGAGCACCTTTATATTTGGAATTTTAATTTTTTGTAACGCTTCAAATAAAATATCATGACCTTTAACAGGATGAAGACGCGCTACTTGAACAGCTGTAAATACTCCTTCATCAATGCCAAATTCACTTTTATCATAAGGTTTTGCTGGAGTATTATCATACTCGATTCCATTATAAACCGTACAAATCTTCTCTTCTGGTACACCTAGTTTTATTATGTTTCTCTTAAAGTTTTCCGTAATTGCAAAGAATAAATCTACCTTCCTGAAAGAACGTAAATTTAACTTCGTAAATACCCATCCTTTTAATCCCCTCTTCATAAAATCCAAAGTTGGATCACTGTGGACAGTCATTATCCATTTCGCTTTTATACCTTTTTTCAAGAGGGAGAGATAGAAATTTGCTCGTGCGCCATGTGTATGCACAATGTCAAATTGATTTTCATTAATAAATGCTTTTATTTTTGAAAGAATTGATAGGTCGTACCGAGATGATTGGGTAAAAACATGCACTTGAATACCAAGGTTTCTCGCCTCTCTAGCAATCGCACCTTCTTCAAATACCATTAATTCCACTTCTTCCTTTGAAAATTGAGATAAAAGTGAAATAATATGTGTTTTCCCCCCACCTTCTTCTGCACCAGCATTCATATGCAACACTTTCATTTCTTACATCCCCCATTTTTTCTTTTTATTTACTATAACAAAATAAAAGCTAACATATGCTAGCTTTTATTTTTCTATCATTCAATTTCCAAGTCAACTATTAAATATGCCATGATTATTACTAAGTAGAAACTCACTCCAGGTGCAATTAAAATATGACCAGCCATGAATGAGATACCTAATCCGAGAAGTATTGCTGCAATCATCATTGCATATTTCACTGTGAATATTTGTTTAAATTTAGTAAATATACATGCAATAAATTTAATACCAAAGTATAAGAATGGAATTACAAGTAAAATGAACCCTATGATTCCGAAAGAATAGAACCAATCGTGGAAGTCACGTTCAATTAATTTCGGCTGTTCTTTATAGTTACCAGCATAACCCATTCCTAATAATTTTTGAGACATTGGGGCTTCATTATAGAAATCTTTATACATCTGTTCAAATAATTGACGCCCACTAAAAATAAGAGCTTGCGTTTCTTCTTTCTTCTCCGCTACTTTTTCTTTTGCTTTTTCTTTCTCTTTTTCTTGCTCTGTCACAGGAGGTTTGTGCTCTTTAGCTTCCTCCTTCTTTTTCTCTTCCTTTTTCGCACTCTGTTCTTGTTCAATTAATTGGAAATGGAATCCCATATTTTTCATAAACGGTGAAAAAGGTGTATATGCCAATATGCCTACAAATACAGTTATTGCAAGAAAACCATTTAATAAATAGGCATGTTTCTTTCCATCTTTACGCTGTGTAAATGCCTGAATAAAGCACATAACAACTGCGATAGCCATTGATCCAAAGATTGCTCCTACGCCAACCTTTGTCCCAATTGCAAATAGTGAATAAACAACTAAAATTGAAGGAATCCAATAGTACGCTTTACCTATACTTTTTGTTCTTTCAATTGAATACAAAATAACAATTGGACACATGATGGCTAAAATAGATCCTAGCTCGTTACCTGCATAAAACCAACCGCGTGATCCTAACTTTACCCATTCATAACTATTATAATCTGTTCCAGTAGTAATCGAAGCTAGCATGACTACTCCTATAATTAGCGATGCATACGTAACATAGTCACGCATTTTTGAATTTGAATGGCTTTTCTCTTTTAAAGACTTAAATACAAATACATAACAAGTAAGCATAACAAACGGATATAATGCTTTTGCTATAAACTTAATTTCCTCTGTAAGTACCATAGGATCTTTTGTAAGCTTGTTATTTACCAATCCGATGGTGAAGACTATTCCTACTAAGATTATATACAATATATATTTTATATTTCCTTGTTTCTTCGTTTGAATTAAAATATATATCCCGCTTAGGAACATAACGAATAAGCGTGTAATAACTCCAATGGTCGTATCAATTTTTAAAACCATTATACAGAATGCCGTGAGCAAATCTAAAATTGGTTGCAACAAAATAAAGATTAATAGAAAATTTTCAAATTTATTACTTTTACTATTTTCGCTTAACATCTAGAACCTCCATAACTATTACCTAATTTCAATCTATACTGTTAATATTTTTTTCTTATCTCAAATATTTATTATAACATATATTTTTTAATTAAACGCCTCACATTTCTCCCCAGCCTTACCTTATAGAAAAAAGCATATTTGCATTTTCAAGCGCTTTCTTTCCTCATTTTTTCTTTTTTTCTACATGTAAAGAAAATGCGTTGTTATTTACATAACTTTAGTGTATATTTTTTCTCTGGAACATCTTTAGGAGGAAGGGATTACAGCAATGTTATTAATCGACATATTTACGTTTCTTGGCATTATCGCCGCTGCTATTTCCGGTACATTAGTTGGTTTAAAAAAAGATTTAGATTTATTCGGTGTCCTTTGTTTAGCTGTAGCTACAGCGCTCGGCGGCGGTATTATTCGTGATATTATGATCGGTAACCTGCCTCCTGTCGCATTTGTTAAACCCATTTACTTTTTCGTAAGCGTATTATCAGCATTATTTACTTGTATGTTTTTTGAGCGTATCAATAAACTGCAAGTCGTTATTATGCTTTCTGATGCTGTTGGCTTAGGTGTTTTTACAGCTATTGGTGCAAATGCAGCAATGTCACATCATGTTGACGCCTCATTTTTAGTTGTTTCAATGGGAGTCATTACAGGTATTGGAGGCGGTATTTTGCGTGACATTTGCGCTCAAGATATCCCCTACGTATTCCGAAAAGAGATTTACGCAATCGCTTCTATTTTAGGAGCAATTAGTTTCCTAATCACATATGCAATGGGGGCACACGTACTAGCTTTCTATGTTTGTTTATTAGTAACATTTATTATTCGTGTTGTCACTGTAATATATAATGTACATTTCCCTGTTTTCTTTAAAACACATGCTAAAATTAATAAAGGCCATTAAGAGAATTCTACACAGAATTCTCTTAATTTATATACTATTCTACACACTAATATAGAGTAATTGTATATAAAAATATATAATTATATTAGAACCAAAAATGAAAACGCTTTATACACAGGGGGAAGAACGATGCTTCGGTTTTTTAAAAAACATACAAATAAAACAAACGCCAGTATACTTGAATTAAGTAAGGATCAAAAAATCACTTTTAACGTGCCTACTAATTCTGAACTGAAAATTCAAATGGATATGCTACATATTTCAAAAGAAGATTTACAAATCGTAAAGGTACTACAGCCCTTTATTTATGAAGAAATTGATTGGATTACGGAAAAATTCTATGCCAATATTACAAAGCAGCCTAATTTAACTACTATTATTGAACGTTATAGCTCTATTCCAAAACTAAAGCAAACTTTAAAAACACATATAAAGGAATTATTCAGCGGAGATATGCACGAAGATTTTATTGAACAACGTGTTAAAATTGCCAAAAGACATGTACAAATTGGTTTACATAGAAAATGGTATACTGCCGCTTATCAAGAATTATTCCGCTCTATCATGAAGATTTTGCAAACAAAAATTACAACAATTGACGATTTTTCTTATTCTATAAACGTAATAAATAAATTATTCACCCTTGAACAAGAGCTCGTTATTGCGGCTTATGAATCTGAATATGAAAGAATGCAAAAAGAACATGAAAAAGAAAAAGAAATAACAGCTATGACCATTACGCATATTGCAACAGAACTAGCATCTGTATCTGAAAAAACGAGTGCTTCTATTCAACAGTTAACCGCTAAATCTGAAACTATTGTAGAAATTGCCAAAACAGGTACATCATTAGCTACAACATCAGAAGAAAAAGCGAATAAAGGGAAAGAACAATTAAATCAACAGAATAAACGAATGGAATACATTCAAACAAACATGGAAACGATTATTACAGATACTCATGAACTTCTCGATATTTCTAACAAAATTAACGAGATTATAGACATTGTAAAATCAATTGCAGAGCAAACAAATTTGCTCGCACTAAATGCTGCTATTGAATCTGCACGTGCTGGGGAATTTGGCAAAGGCTTTTCTGTTGTAGCTGGAGAAATTCGCAAGTTATCAGAGCAAACGAAAGAATCTATATTCAACGTTACAAAGCTCGTTGAAAAAACAAATGAACAAATTGTTCGTGTCTCTTCTTCAGTGAAACAAATTAGCTCCCTCGTATCTGAAGGAACGGATAGTATGTCTGCAACAGATCAATACTTCCAAGAAATTGTAAAAGACATGTCTAACTCGAAAGAACAGAATAAAAAAATTGAAAATGAGTTAGAAACCATTTCACAAGTAATGAAAGGAATTCAAGACGATTCCTCAAAAATGGCTCTAACAGCTGATAGTTTACAACTAGAACTGAATAGATAGGGTGAAGCTTATGTCAGTAGAGATTCTTCATCTCTGCTGACTCTTAGTCCTCATCTTCCATCCATAAAAAAAGAATCCAAACTGGATTCTTTTTATTTTCTGAAGAATATTTTTTGACAATAAACATAACTCATATAAACACCAAAGCTTTGCAAAATAAACAAGGCTGGCACAATAAGATTGTAATATGCCATATCTACTTGGAAGAGCCTTAACAATACGTATCCGCCAATTAACAAAACGAACAACATATATCCTTCGTTTTGTTGTTTCTTAATAAGAAAGTGTAATAAAGCTATCGACATAAATAATGTTACCGCTATATATATAAGTTTTTCACATTTAAATAGAATAGAATGTATTCCCTCACCTGAGAATTGATTAATTACTGGCTTTAAAAGTTTAAATCTTTCTTCTTCAATCTCTTTTAGCTTTTGATCAATATGCTCTGTTACGTTTTGATTCTTTGTTATTTTTTCCTCATTTTTACTTTTTCCAATTAAAACAGATTGAACATACGTCTCATTTGAAATTGTATATTGTGACATTCCCATTGTCTGAATTCCATAACTCACACCAAAATGAGCACTATAAAATAGAATAAGTATCCCTATCATCTTTAATAGTACTTTTTGCTTCATTGCTGATTGAAAGAGTTCAATTAACAACACATATACAGCAATAAAAATAGGAAGAAATAATCCTATTGGGAAAATCATATTACTGCATGCAAATAAAATTGCTGAAAGTACCCACATATAAGGATGATCTAAACCTTTATATAAAAGTATGTAGCAAGCCAAATAAAATAAAAATATTGCGAGCGATTCTGATGTTAATAAGGAACTCATAAATATATTCGGAATATATAAAGCGTAAAATACAGACGCAATACGGCCGCATTCTTCTCCGAAAACCATTGCTGCAATACGATAAATGAAAAATGCAGTCCCTGTGCAAAATAAAATATTAAATAACTGCAATGCGAATACTGTATCGCCAAATACACGAATAATTATTGATTCATAAATAATAAAAGGTAACTGCGCTATGCTCTCTACGTTATTACCAATTGCAATCTGCTTTGCAGACTCAAACATAGCTTTCATATCACCAATTATTGGAACGTCTACAAATAGAACCATACTAAGTCTCACAATTATAGATGTACTCATAAGAAAAACAAGAAATTGTTTTTCTGTAAAGCGATACTGTAAAATCGATGCCACTAACAACATAAGAATAACAAAAATAACCAATACAATTGTTACACTTGTTGTACTGTCGCCAAAAAATTGTTTACTTGTTTCAAACGCTGACCAACAACTATAAACAAAAAATGCGAGCATCGCACCAATCATTATTTTACTAAAAAAAGACGAAAAATTTGTTTGTATATGATTCATATGTCCATTGCACCTCTATTTCCATTCATAACAAAACGATTCTATCATGAATAGGTACACAGCTGATAGGGAATTTCTATGACAAATACAGGGTCCTAATTTTTTCACTTGCAATGTAAGCGAATCCTCTTTTACACTACACTTTATATAGTAATAAATTTTCTTTCAGTTACATGAATACAAATACAGAAGTTTTACTAACCCTCTTCTGGAATTCTTTACTTCATTAAATATCTATTGATTTTTAATTTTTTGTACTCCACTTACAATACATGTCATTCTGATTGAAAACAGAAAATAGGGGCTGACCATATGGAAAAGAAATTCATGCGAGAATCCAAAGCAATTAAAACAACACGTGTTTTTCCGAATGATTTAAATAATCATCAAACACTTTTCGGAGGAAAATTATTAGCGGAAATTGATAGTATCGCTTCAATTGCAGCTGCAAGACATAGCCGTAAACATTGCGTAACGGCATCTATCGATTCTGTTGATTTTTTAACTCCAATTCACCAAGCAGATTCTGTTTGTTACGAAGCATTCGTATGTTATACAGGAAAATCTTCGATGGAAGTGTTCGTAAAAGTAATTGCAGAGAATTTATTAGCAGGCGAACGTAGAATAGCTGCAACATGTTTCATTACATTCGTTGCATTAAAAGATGGAAAACCTTCATCCGTCCCACAAGTACTACCTGAAACGGAAGAAGAACATTGGCTACACACAACTGGTTCTGAGCGTGCAGAAAGTAGAAAAAAAGGGCGTGTAAAAAGCAAAGAAATGGCTGAAGTTTTAACTTTAAGTAAACCTTGGAGTATATAGGCCTTCACCATTAAAACATCTTTTGAGCGAATAGCTATCACATATTCGCTCATTTTTTATAAACAATTTCACACCTTCATACAACCATTACTCCTTTTCACACATATTATGTAATATTTTTATACATACCCGTTCGCTATTAACTTTTTCTAATTGATAAAATCTCATTTATCCCGCTATTTTCGGGCTGTAAAAATACCGTGTAGCAAAGACTTTAGGCGGGAGCCCTGTTGCCCGTAAACGCCCAATTGATGAGTGCTGATAATCAATAGGAAATGTACACCCCCCCACTGATTAAAGTTTCACTTTATAATACAGTTCGATCCCATCAACAGTTGCTTTACAAAGTTTATGTAGGGTACACTTATACGGGTGGTCAACAAACAATTTAAGGATTTGTAAACAGTGTAGAAAACACCTTACACTTCATTATATTGAGAGAATTAACTCTAGTGAAAAAACTGGATTATTTTAATGGAAAGGTGAAATTATGCAGAAATCAATTGCTTCAAATATTTTTTATAAAATACTGCTCAACACGTTTAATATTATACTTCCAATTTTAGTTGGTCCTTACGCATATCGAACATTAGGGGCCAATTCAATCGGAACCGTTAACATTGCTGAAACTTTTTTCAATTACTTCTTCGTGTTCGCCGTATTTGGTGTATATCAATATGGTTTACGTGAAATTAGCTTAATTAAAAACGATAAAAAGAAAGTTTCTAAGTTATTTACAAGTCTCTATGTAATTAACTTCACAACTAGTATTTTAGCTTTATCAGGCTTTGTGCTCTTTAGTTATATTGGATACGGACATGAAAGTTTATTTCCTGTTCTTCTTATTTTCGGTTTTAATTTTATATCTAACATGTTTTATGTGGAATGGTTCAATGAGGCATATGAAAATTATGACTTCATCACTAAAAAAACAGTTATCGTTCGATTAATCTATGTCGTACTTCTTTTCTCTTTCATTCATGGGGTTGACGATTACAAAACATATGCTGGTTTATTAGTATTATCGACATTTTTAAACCACTCTATTAGCTTTATATATGTGAAACGCCAAGTGAAATTTGATTTTTCCGACTTAACAATTATTCCTCATTTAAAACCGTTACTATTAGTCTTGATTTTTTCAAATGCTAATATTTTATATACTCAATTAGATCGTCTTGTTTTAGGGGTATATGTTGGAAAAGAAGAAGTTGCATATTACGTAATGGCTTTTCAAATTATGATGATTATTAATACACTTATGTTAAGTGTTGTACAAGTAACCGTTCCAAGACTGTCTTATTTATCAGGAAACGCGTCTGAAATGGAATATGAGTCTTTACTAAATAAAATTTCAAAAGTATATTTCATTACCCTATTCCCTGCCGCAATTGGTTTAATGCTCATTGCTCATGGAGCTGTTGTTATTTACGGTGGACAACAATTTGCTGAGGCTGGTAATACATTAATTGTTTTCGCCTTCTATATGATTACAGTCGGTATTGAGTCCATTTTATCGAATCAAATTATTTATGTGAAAAAGAAAGAAAGCATTTTAGTGCGATTTTTATTTATTTGTGGATTTATCAACTTGGCATCCAATATTGCATTAATATTCTTCCATATACTTACACCAACAACCGCAATTTTCACAACAACAATTGCGAATTGTTTCTTAATCACATTTGAATATATTTATGTGAAAAAGAAATTAAAAGTGAATTATACGTTATTTGATATACAAAAACTTAAATATCTATTTTATTCCCTAACATTTGTCCCCATAGCATTCGTTATTGATATGATCGTATCTGGACAAATACTACAAGTTATCCTAGTCATAATAACGTGTGGATTAACGTATGCCCTTATCCTCTTTATAACAAAGGATGAAATTCTCTTTTCACTACTTGAAAAGATATTAGCACGATTCAAAAAAGCTTAAACTCAATCTCTAAAAGGAGCTGTTAAACTTGAAATTTTCTTTAATCATGGCTACTTGTGGCAGACGTGATGATATTCTTGACTTACTAAAATCACTTGAACAACAAACTTACAAAAACTTTGAACTTATCGTAGTAGATCAAAATGATACGCCAATCTCTGATTTATTTGATGAATATAAAGATAAATTTTCTATTAACTACATTTATACACCTATTAAAGGGCTATCGAGAGCTCGAAATGCAGGATTAAAAGTAGCAGATGGTGATTTCATCGCTTTTCCAGATGATGATTGTATTTATGAAACAAATGTTTTAGAGAGTATATTAGAAACTTTCAACTCTAATAAAGATGTTCATTTCATCTCGACAAACACTACAAATGTTGAAGGTACAGGTTCTTTAATACACGCACCGAATACAGACATTATTTTAAATAATAAGTATGGATTCATGGGGCCTTCTTTCACACTATTCTTCACAAAACAATTTGTACAAGCTGTAGGTACATTTGATGAAGATTTAGGTGTTGGTTCTGGCACGATTTATGGAGCTGGTGAAGAAACTGACTTTGTACTACGTGGGATGAAACAAAATTACACTGGTTTATTTAGAAAAGATCTGTTCGTATACCATCCTGTAAAAGAGGAAATTATTAATGAACAATCATTAAAACGTGCTATTTCTTATGCTGGTGGTTTTGGTAGGGTTATTCGCTTACACTATGGATTCCCTTATTTCATACGTGCTGTCGCTGCCGCAACATTCCGTATGACACAAAACATTTCTAATGATAAGCGTAAATTCCACGCAAATCGCTTACGCGGTATTGTTCGTGGATATTTAAAATAAAAAAACAAGGTGTAACCACTTTTATTAAATGGTTACACCTTATTTTTTTATTTCTCTTGCATCGCTTATTTCTTGCAAAGCAACCCATCATTCTTTTGTAATCGCATACCTTGCTTGTCAGTTACATTATATATTTTTGAAATGATAGCATTATATCCAAGAATTTAGTATCATGATTCAAGACACTATTTAGAAATGAACGGAGGACATTATGAGCTTATTAACTGTTGAAAAATTAGGCCATACATTTGGTGATCGTACATTATTTAGAGATGTATCCATGCGCTTACTCGCAGGAGAACACGTTGGATTAGTCGGAGCAAACGGTGTTGGTAAATCAACATTTATGAATATAATTACTGGTCAGCTTATCCATGACGAAGGTCGTGTAGAATGGACACCTGGTACAAATTACGGTTACTTAGACCAACATACGATTTTAACACCTGGTCGCACGATCCGTGACGTATTAGCAGATGCATTTTTACCTTTATTTGAAAAAGAAAAAGTTTTAAATGAAGTTGCAGAAAAAATGGGAACTGCTACACCAGAAGAATTAGAGGAACTTCTTGAACAAATGGCAGAAATTCAAGATGCCCTTGAAGCAGGTGGCTTCTATTTATTAGATATTAAAATTGAAGAAGCAGCGCGCGGCCTTGGAATTGATGCAATTGGTCTAGATCGTGATGTTGCGGCATTAAGTGGTGGACAACGTACAAAAGTATTACTTGCAAAGCTACTACTTGAGCAACCAGAAGTATTACTATTAGATGAGCCTACCAACTATTTAGACGTTGAACATATCCATTGGTTAACAAGTTATTTAAAAGAATATCCACATGCATTCCTATTAATTTCCCATGATACGGAATTTATGAATAAATGTGTCGATGTTATTTTCCATCTAGAATTCACAAAAATGACGCGTTATACAGCAACATATGAAAAATTCTTAGAGCTGGCAGAAATCAATAAAAATCAACATATCAATGCTTATGAAAAGCAGCGAGAGTTTATCAAAAAACAAGAAGATTTTATTGCAAAAAATAAAGCCCGTTACTCAACAACAGGCCGTGCAAAGAGCCGTCAAAAACAACTTGATCGCATGGAACGTATCGATCGTCCTGAAACAGCTATTAAGCCTGAGTTCTCCTTTAAAGAAAGTCGTGCAAGTAGTCGATTTGTCTTCGAAGGGGAAAATGTAGAGATTGGATATACACATCCGTTATTACCGAAATTAACAATGACAATTGAACGTGGTGAAAAAATTGCAATTGTTGGATGTAATGGTGTCGGTAAGTCAACACTGTTAAAAACGATTTTAGGTAAGATTAAACCATTAAGCGGAAAAACAAGTCTTGGTGACTTCTTAAACCCATCATACTTCGAGCAAGAAGTAAAAGCTGATAATATAACACCCATTGATGATGTTTGGAATACATTCCCTAGCTTAGACCAGCATCAAGTACGTGCAATGTTAGCGAAATGCGGTTTAAAAAACGAACATATCTCTCGTCCACTGAATCAATTAAGCGGTGGCGAACAAGCAAAAGTTCGTTTATGTAAACTAATGGGTGAAGAAAGTAACTGGCTACTCTTTGATGAGCCAACAAACCACCTTGATGTTACAGCAAAAGAAGAGTTGAAAAAAGCGATGAAAGCATACAAAGGAACAATTCTTCTTGTATGCCACGAACCAGACTTTTATGAAGAGTGGATAACAAAAACTTGGGATGTAGAGAAATGGGCCCAAGAAAATTCTTAATCCCCTAAAAAACATCCCTTTACACTGCTATTTAGCGTGTAAAGGGATTTCGTTTTAAAATAAACATACAGTATGATAAGGAGTTTTTAGTAATGCAACGTACATTCCCCCTAAAGCTTAATATATTTTTTGTAAAGTGCTTATTAGTACTATGTCTAATTATTTCTGCTGCTATAACGTGGCAATCAATAGTCGTAATTCAAGAAAAAACTGACACACATTCCTTTATTATCATCCCGATTATTATTCTAATAGGCCTTCTATTTTTGCTTATTGGCTATATTTCTAATAAGTATATGTCTACATTTATATTTACCGTTTCACTTATTGTTTTAGCTTTTTCTGTTCGATTAATTTGGGTTCTCTACGTTCCAACTCCTATCGAATCAGATTTTTCAGTGATGTACAATAGTGCTATTCAAGCTACTAAAGGCGATTTTAGTTTTGCACAAGATGACTATTATACTTCATGGGTTTATCAACTTGGATTTACAATGTACCAAGCCCTCATTATTAATTTATTCGGTGAAGGGCCTTTCCTTCTAAAACTTTTAAATATAATGTATTGCACAGGAACAACCTTGCTAATTTACAAAATAACTTCATATGTTTTTAATGAATGGTCTGGAAGAATGGCTGGATTACTATATGCATTATATATCCCAAGCATTGTAATGAGCTCATTACTAACGAATCAACATATTGCCACATTCCTATTTTATCTTGGGTTTTATTTATTAATTACAAAAGGCCTAACCCATAAATATATGTGGATTTTTATAGGGATCTCCCTAGCTTTAGGAGATATTATGCGTCCACTTGGCGCTTTAGTTTTGATTGCAGTAGCTCTTTATGTCTTTTTACAAGGTATATTAGGAAAATCAAAACAGGATATTTTAACTTCTATAAAAAAATTGTCTGGGATTTTCATCATTTTTTACCTTGTTCATTACATTATAAGTTCTTCATTTATATCTGCCGGAATTACCCAATATCCGCTATCTAACAGGGATCCTCTCTGGAAATTCACCGTAGGACTTAATCACGAAACAAGAGGTGGATATTCTTCAGCAGATGTAGAATATGTTATGTCCTTTGAGCTTGGAAAAGAACGAGAAGCCGTTGAGAAGAAATTGATTCAAGAGCGACTAGCTGATCCACAAAAGGTTTTATCTTTATTTAGTGATAAATTCACGATTATGTGGGCAGATTATGATTCCGCCCCAGTATGGAGTCTGGCAACACTAAGTAACACAGAGAATGATATGGTTACCTTGCAAGACGACCTTAAGACATACGATAAATATATATATATTACAACTATGTTATTTGGCACGTTAGCAACTTTTTATCTCATACTAACTAAGCAAAACAACACACATTACACACTATTTTTATTATTAATAATTGGCTATATAACGATTCACTTCTTAATCGAATATCAAACAAGATACCGATACTTTATCATCCCTAGCTTTACAATCATTCAAAGTTATGGACTATATGTAGTTTATCGTCTCATGTCTAAAAGAAAGACTACAAAAATATAAGATAAGGCCAAATAAAAAAGGCATGAGCTCGATGCAATACCGAGCTCATGCCTTTTTATTTATATCCTTTTTTTATTGTAAATATGATTAATGCCAAAAGCAGCTAAAAAGATCATAGGTATTGTAGCCGAATAATGATATCTCGGTGCTACTTCTACTATCATTTGTGCCATTGTTAGCCCAATCGTGTATAAACAAATAATGAGAAGTGAAGATTTATTTTTATTTTTTATAGCTACTAACGCCCCGAACAGTGAAGTAGCTAGTAAAAAGTAATAGAAAACATTAGAAATTATAGTATATCGTACTTTATGATCCATAATTGGATCTGCATATTTAACAGCTTGATCATCGTTCCCTAAAAAGATAATAAATTTATCATACATTAGTTTCCCGAAATCTATATCATCGTTTTTTATTCTCTTTTTCGCTTCTTCAAGCATTTGCTTTTGAACGTCCTGAGCACTCCATCCTGGTTGACCACTATAATGATATAGTAATGCTGAATCTCCTGGATTCCATGTTCCTGAAGCTCCCTTATTAAATCCTACATGAATATTGTATCCCGGCACTGTTGCTATCTCTTCACCTAAACGTAATGTTACATAATGATTTACCGCCGAAGACATCATTAAGTATCCAATAATGATAACCCCTACATATGCCACCTTGTTAATAAGTAGCTTTTTATTCCCAATATGCTTTGTATCTATAATAAACATCCATATTGCTAGGGCTATAATTGGCACTGCTGCAATTGGTCTTGCCATATTTATTAATACAAGTAATGCAGCTACTAGAATTGAATACATAAGAACCTTTGCAATCGTTATATTTTCAATTTTATCATAAACAATTATCATAATTGCCCAGGCCAATAACAATATTGTACAATACAACGGTTCTGAAAGTGCAAACATGTTATACATCGTTTGTGATGGCAAGAGAATCCATAAAACACTTGCTGTTATCGCTGTTCTCACTCCACCAATTCTTCTAGCTATAAAATATATTAATCCCATCGATATTGTAGTTAAAACAACATTAATAATTGGCGGAATCATAAAGTTTGCCCCAAATATTTTCAGGAAGATACTTAAGAATGAAGCATATCCAAAAATATGTGGAAATAATGCAACATATCTATCATGAATAACAAAGTTGTCACCTAATGCTTTTGCCGTATTAAAAAAGGCTTCATAATCACCAATCGGATCAATCTTATATGTAAGAATCCACGCTGTTTTCACTGCTACACAAATAATTAGCAGTACAAAAAAACATATTTTTTCATTTACTCTTTCAAGGTATAGCGATCCACTGCTAAGTATAAAGTTTCCAATTGTACATAATAATAAAACTCCAACTAATATCATTACATAATTATATTTTTGAGTATCTGAAAAATAATCAAAAATTAATATTGCAACGAAAAAGCTATAAATGCCGTATATGGCACGTGTAGAAAAGGTTGAAAACAATCCAGAAAAACGTTCCAAAAAAACTCACTCCTTAACATATTTATATGGGAAAACATTATATTTCCTAAAAAAATTACACTACCAGCTACTATACATTAATATTATCATGATTTCCATGTTTGCTTTTATATTTCCTAGTATACCAATTTAAAATAATCATTTTTATTATGAACAGATTTATTTTATATCCTAAAATGATATCTACCCAAAACATATAACATATTAGCATAAACTATGATATAATTGATAGTTGTTATGTACGAACAACCTTTTTACATTCCTGTTTTATTTATATATTTTATAAAGTTGAGGATACTATTATGGAGAAACTCTTAAAGTTTGGTTTAGTAGGAATCTTTAATACACTCATTACAATTATTAGCTTTTGGATATTATTAAAATTCGGGATGAACTACCTTATTGCGAATACCATTGCCTATTTAATTGGTGTTGCCAATAGCTACTATTGGAATAAAAATTGGGTGTTTAAACCTAATAATAAAAGCACGTCAATGTTCTTTAAATTTCTAACTGTAAATTTAATTGTATTGGCTTTTAATACATTATGTTTATTTATATTAGTAGATAAACTTACTTTTAATGCATTAATTGCACAGATCTTCGCAATTGGTGTCGGAATGGTTATAAACTTTGTCCTTAATAAAATTTGGACATTCAACCAAACCGAAAAGGCTACTAATTAAACTTGAACAACTTATTAAAAATACGGAGGATACAACATGCAAAAATTAATTTCGGTTGTAGTTCCTATGTACTTCGAGGAAGAAGTAGCACAGGAATGTTATAACCGTTTAAAGTCCGTTATGCTTCAAAATGATATTAATTACGAGTTTGTCTTTGTAAACGACGGTAGCACAGACCGTACAATGGAAATCTTATCTGAGATTGCAGCAAATGATTACCGTACAAAAATCGTTAATTTTGCACGTAATTTTGGACACCAAATAGCCGTTACAGCTGGTATTGCTGCTGCAAAAGGTGACGCTATTGTAATTATCGATGCAGACTTACAAGATCCACCTGAAGTTATTCCTGAACTTATTGCAAAATGGGAAGAAGGATATGAAGTTGTTTATGCGAAACGTAAACAACGTAAAGGTGAAACTTGGTTTAAACTTTTAACAGCTAAATATTTCTATAAATTCTTAAACTACATGTCTGATATCGATATCCCAAAAGATACTGGTGATTTCCGAATCATCGATCGCAAAGTAGCTGATGTTTTCAATCAAATGACTGAACGAAATCGCTTCATCCGCGGTATGATGTCTTGGGTTGGCTTCCGTCAAACGTATGTTGAATATGAACGCGATGAGCGCTTTGCTGGTGAAACAAAATATCCATTAAAGAAAATGATTAAATTTGCATCAGATGGCATTATTGCATTTTCAACAAAACCATTACGTATCGTTATGACTTTAGGCTTATTATCAGTTCTTATTTCAATAATCGTCTTACTATATACAATTACTGTAAAAATTATTGGCACTGGTACGCAAACAGGTTGGGCATCTATTATGGTTGCTATTACATTCTTTAGCGGTATTCAGTTACTTGGTCTAGGAATCGTTGGCCAATATATTGCTCGTATTTATGACGAGAGTAAAAACCGTCCGATTTATATCGTAAAAGAAACAATCAATATTGAGCAAGAAGAGACTACACAAACAAAAGAAAAAGTGAATGCATAATAAAAAAGGTAACAATGAAAACCATCATTGTTACCTTTTTATATTGTAATACCCCATAATCCTCAAACGAAATTCTTTTAAATTTGGATATATCTCTAAATTAGATAACATTCCTTGAATGACCGGTATCCTTGGATTTTGCAATCTCATTTCTGCCTCCAAAACATCTAATGTAACAAGCAATTCCTCATCTTCTAGTTGATCAGCTAATGTGCGTTTAAAAACAATAATTTCTTTTAAAAAGTGTTCCTTAACCTGCTCCTTACTAAGCTCTGATTTGCAAAGAAATTCCCCAAGCTTTTCTTCATGTAACACAGGTTCTTCCGAAGATTCTACCAATCCATCTACTAAATCATCTACTCTTTTCAAAATAAATGCAGAAACGTAAGATAAGTCAATTTCTGGTGCTTGTAAAATGATTAGTTCTAAATATCCACGGCATATACCTTCTACCATAATGACTAAATCTAATAAATAAGGCATAACCTTTTCACCATAAATAGACAATAAACTATTCCGATAAAATGCATGAGACTCTAACTTCATCCTCATCATAAACTCTTCTACTTCTTTATTAAAAGGTATAGCATTTTCCCTCGCATGCATAATAATAAATTCTTTATGCTTTTGTATATCGTTAAACTGACAACGCAATTGCTTTGCAAATTTTTCACGCGGCAATAACGATTCATTTTCAATATCCAGCATTTTATTTTGAATCTTGTCATAGTAATATCGAAGTGTTGCTAATAAAAGCTCATCTTTCGATTTAAAGTATAAATAGAAAGCTCCCTTAGATATGCCACAAGCTGTCACAATTTCCTGTACTGATGTCGCATTTACACCCTTAGTCGCAAATAACTTCATAGCCATCTCTATAATTAAGCGCTCTTTTTCTTTCATATCATGTCTCTCCTAAATTTAATCTCGCATCTTATTATGAATTTATTATACCATCCCTTTTCATTGACGACTGACCAATCAGTCAGTTATATTATGTATTAGACTGACCAGTTGGTCAATACAATACAAAGGGAGCGCAAACATGAACAAAATTATTAATTTCTCGTTAAAAAATAAGTTCGCAGTTTGGCTACTAACCATTATTGTTACCATTGCAGGTATTTATTCTGGGCTGAATATGAAGCTGGAAACAATTCCTGATATTACAACACCTGTTGTAACAGTAACTACGGTTTATCCTGGTGCTACACCAGAAGAAGTAGCTGACAAAGTTTCAAAACCGATGGAAGAGCAACTACAAAACTTAAGTGGTGTAAACGTTGTTAGTTCATCATCTTTTCAAAACGCATCTTCTATTCAGATAGAATATGATTTTGATAAAAATATGGAAAAGGCTGAAACAGAAATTAAAGAAGCTCTCACAAATGTGAAACTCCCAGAAGGTGTAAAAGACCCGAAAGTTTCACGTGTAAACTTCAATGCCTTTCCAGTTATTTCGTTAAGCGTAGCAAGTAAAAATGAATCTTTAGCTGCCTTAACTGAAAATGTAGAAAAAAATGTTGTTCCCGGATTAAAAGGACTTGATGGGGTCGCATCTGTTCAAATTTCAGGTCAACAAGTAGATGAAGTACAACTTGTCTTCAAGAAAGATAAGATGAAAGAATTAGGTTTAAGTGAAGATACTGTAAAAAATGTAATTAAAGGATCGGACGTATCTTTACCACTTGGCTTATATACATTTAAAGACACAGAAAAATCAGTTGTTGTAGATGGAAATATTACAACAATGAAAGCATTAAAAGAATTAAAGATCCCAGCTATACCTTCATCACCGAGCGGTCAAGGTAGTCAAAACGCTGGAGCTGGTACACAAACATCGCAAATGAATCCAGCGGCTATGAACGGGATTCCGACAGTTACATTAGATGAAATTGCTGACATTAAAGAAGTCGGAAAAGCAGAATCTATTTCTCGAACAAATGGAAAAGAAGCAATTGGAATTCAAATTGTGAAAGCTGCTGACGCGAATACTGTTGATGTTGTAAATGCAGTGAAAGATAAAGTAAAAGACCTTGAGAAAAAATATAAAGACTTAGAGATTATTTCAACATTCGACCAAGGTGCACCGATTGAGAAATCAGTAGAAACAATGCTGAGCAAAGCTATTTTTGGTGCTATATTTGCGATTGTTATTATTATGCTGTTCCTACGAAATATCCGAACAACATTAATCTCTGTCGTTTCCATACCACTTTCTTTATTAATTGCTGTATTAGTCATAAAACAAATGGATATTACGCTTAATATTATGACACTTGGAGCAATGACAGTCGCTATTGGACGCGTTGTTGATGACTCCATTGTTGTTATTGAAAATATTTACCGACGAATGTCGTTATCAGAAGAGAAACTGCGCGGAAAAGATTTAATTCGTGAAGCTACGAAGGAAATGTTTATCCCAATTATGTCTTCTACCATTGTAACAATTGCTGTATTCTTACCGCTTGGACTAGTAAAAGGTATGATTGGTGAAATGTTCTTACCATTTGCCTTAACTATCGTCTTCGCTTTATTAGCATCGTTACTAGTAGCAGTTACAATCGTGCCGATGTTAGCTCACTCTTTATTTAAAAAAGAGAGCATGAGGGAAAAAGAAGTACATCATGAAGAAAAACCAAGTAAATTAGCAAACGGGTATAAACGCATACTTGCATGGGCTTTAAATCATAAAATCATCACATCAAGCATTGCTGTCCTTCTATTAGTTGGTAGTCTTGCACTTGTGCCAATTATCGGTGTAAGTTTCTTACCATCTGAAGAAGAAAAAATGATCATTACAACGTACAACCCTGAACCAGGTCAAACGTTAGAAGATGTTGAAAAAATTGCAACGAAAGCTGAGAAGCACTTCCAAGATAATAAAGACGTCAAAACAATTCAATTCTCATTAGGTGGCGAAAACCCAATGAGTCCTGGTCAATCAAATCAAGCAATGTTCTTCGTGCAATATGATAACGACACGAAAAACTTCGAAAAAGAAAAAGAGCAAGTCGTTAAAGATTTACAGAAGATGTCTGGAAAAGGCGAATGGAAAAACCAAGACTTCGGAGCGAGTGGCGGTAGTAATGAAATTAAACTATACGTTTACGGAGATAGCTCGGAAGACATTAAACCTATTGTCAAAGATATTCAAAATATCATGAAGAAAAATAAAGACTTAAAGGATATTGACTCTAGTATTGCAAAAACGTATGCAGAGTACACTTTAGTCGCAGATCAGGAAAAACTAAGTAAAATGGGTCTAACAGCTGCACAAATCGGAATGGGACTTTCTAATCAACATGATCGACCTGTTCTGACAACAATTAAAAAAGACGGTAAAGATGTCAATGTATATGTCGAAGCTGAAAAACAAAATTATGCAACAATCGATGACTTAACAAATCGTAAAATTACAACGCCACTTGGTACTGAAGTGGCTGTGAAAGATGTTATGACTGTAAAAGAAGGGGAAACTTCGAATACAGTGAAACACCGCGATGGCCGTGTTTATGCAGAAGTAAGTGCAAAACTAACATCTGATGACGTTTCAAAAGCATCTGCCGCTGTTCAAAAAGAAGTAGATAAAATGGATCTTCCTTCCGGTGTAGATGTTTCTATGGGCGGTGTTACAAAAGATATTGAAGAATCATTCAAGCAACTTGGCTTAGCGATGTTAGCTGCGATTGCCATTGTATACTTCGTTCTTGTCGTTACATTTGGCGGTGCCCTTGCACCATTCGCAATTTTATTCTCGCTACCATTCACAATTATCGGAGCTCTTGTTGCCTTATTAATCTCTGGTGAAACGTTAAGTGTCTCTGCAATGATTGGTGCACTTATGTTAATCGGTATCGTTGTAACAAACGCAATCGTGCTTATCGACCGTGTTATTCATAAAGAAAATGAAGGTCTATCAACACGTGAAGCTTTATTAGAGGCTGGTGCTACACGCCTTCGCCCTATTTTAATGACTGCAATTGCAACAATCGGTGCTCTTATCCCACTTGCATTAGGATTTGAAGGTAGCGGCTTAATTTCTAAAGGACTTGGTGTAACAGTAATTGGTGGATTAACAAGTTCAACGTTATTAACACTTCTTATTGTTCCAATCGTTTATGAAGTATTAAGCAAGTTCAAAAAGAAAAAAGCAAAATAACAAAAAATAACCTCGCAGTTAGCGAGGTTATTTTTTATTCCCAAATACGACTAGAAAATCACCATATCCTTCTTTCTCTAATTCCTCTTTTCGGATAAATCGAAGGGCTGCGGAATTAATACAGTAACGAAGACCATTTGGTCCTGGACCATCCGGGAATACATGGCCTAGATGTGAATCTCCCTCTTTGCTTCTCACTTCCGTACGCGTCATATTATGACTGACATCCATTTTTTCTTTCACACTTGCTGACATAACTGGCTTCGTAAAGCTAGGCCATCCACACCCACTATCAAATTTATCTAAAGAAGTAAATAGCGGTTCACCTGAGACGATATCTACATAAAGTCCTTCTTCTTTATGATTCCAATATTCATTTTGAAAGGGTGGCTCAGTTCCATTTTCCTGTGTTACATAAAACTGCATCTCATTGAGTTTTTCTTTTAAATGAGTATTATCTTTTGGCCAATGTTGTTTAATAAAAGCATCTCGTCCCGATCCTTTACGGTATAACTCATAGCGGAATGTATTTTTCTTATGATATCCTTGGTGATAGTCTTCAGCTGGATAAAACGTAGCTGCTGGTAATATTTTTGTAGCAATTGGTTTTGAAAAGCGTCCACTCTTTGCAAGCTCTTCTTTTGAAGCCTCTGCTTTTTTATGTTGTTCTTCATTGTGATAAAAAATTACTGTTTCGTAAGACTGTCCACGATCGTGAAATTGTCCTCCTATATCAGTCGGATCAATTTGTCTCCAATATATATTTAATAACTCTTCATACGGCATTTTATTTGCATCAAATGTAATTTGTACTGCCTCATAATGTCCCGTCGTTTCTGAACATACTTCTTTATATGTTGGACTCTCTTTATAACCACCTGTATAACCAGAAACAACCTTTATAATTCCTTCCATCTCTTCAAATGGCGAAACCATACACCAGAAGCACCCTCCAGCAAATGTAGCTAACTCTACCTTTTCATTTACAGCCATTATTTCACCCCTATTCTATCTTCTGCTTACAGTATGGCATAAAAAACATCATGTTATAAAAGAAAAAGCATCGAACATCGATGCTTTTTCTTTACTTCACCTTATTTTTCTGGCGTCATTCTCTATTTCATCACTTGTCACATCTAAGACATCTAATAAGAAAATGAAGATTGGAATACCGATAATTAATCCCCATACACCTAAGAAGTGTTCTGAGAAGATTAATACCATAAATGTATAGAAGATCGGTAAGTTTGTTTTTTGCGACATGAACTTCGGATTTAACACGTAACTTTCAAGCGCATGAATTACTGTTACGATAATTAAAATATAAACAACGTACATAATACCGCCAATATTGTAAGCAATCATACAAAGCGGGAATAACGAAATGATAACCCCAGCTACTGGAATTAAACCGAGTAAGAAGATCATTAACGCTAAACCTAATAATTGCGGGAATCCTAATATCCATAGTGCAATAACGGATAAAACACAGTTAACAACTGCAATTAAAAATTGTGCTTCGATTACTTTTCCGAATGAACGTGCAAATTTCTTACCGAAGTACTCAATTTCAGTATAGAAAATTGCAAGTCGGCTTTCTTTAAATTTTGCAGTAAAAGCAACGATCCGAGCTTTCTCCAATAAGAAAAATAAACTTAAAATTAAAGAAAGTAACACTTGAAGGCCAAATTTCCCAACATTCGTAATCGATTTATACAAAATGTCAACGCCTTGTCCTACATATTTCGAAAGTTCCATATGATTGACAGCATTAACTGCATACTTAATTAATTCACTATCCGGTGGGTTTCTTAAAAATACGTTAAATTGATAAATCAATTGTGAAATTTGTATCGTTAATACTGGTAAATATTTAAATAGCGTAATAGCAATTCCACCAATTAACATTACATATAGAAACGCTATAATAATTTTTCGGTTAATGGGCATGAAATGATCTAATTTGCGAGAAATAAACTTTTGGAATCGATCCATTAAATATGTGAGAATAAACGTAATTAAAATTAAATTCAACATACTTTGCAGCCCGTATAACACGAGAGCAAGTATTACTAATACGAGAAACCTCTGAAATCCTTTGCTTTGAAACAGGTTTTTTATTTGCATAATCGACGAGTACTCTCTCCTGTCCTATAAAGTAAAACGTTAATAAGTAGATTTTTTCTCTCTTCTCTACCTTTAATTATTCATTCATATAAAGATTTTTATAAGCTTATTATAGGTCTCTCTTAGCAGATCCTATAGTAGCTTACTTCTTATTTTACAATACAATGACCTAATTCAAAACGTATTCTACACAGTATTAATGAAGATTTAAGGAAACTTACATTTTATTAACATAGGTCTTACCACTACTGTAACATAAAAAGCAAGCTATCAGTAGAAATCTGTCCTACAAATAGCTTGCTTTTCTCGTTTTTTTAAGTAAGTTTTACTATCCAATGAATGGCATAAACATCGGTATGACAACTACAGTTACAACCCCAACTACTGTTACAGCAATACTTGCCATAGCTGCCTCTACTTCACCCATTTCAATTCCTACTGCCACTCCTAATGCGTGACCTGCTGTTCCAAGTGCTAAACCTTTTGCAATTGGATGTTTTACTCTAAATGTTTTTAAGAATAATGCTCCTAATGCGTATACAATAACTGCGTTAAAAATAACTGCAAACGATGTAATTGCTGGTATACCACCAATACTTTCAGAGATTGGTAATGCAATTGCTGTTGTTGCTGCTTGTGGTAACATTGAATTCATTACTGCTGTATCTAAACCAATTGCTTTTGCAACAATAAACACGACAATTACTGAGCAAATAGATCCAACCACGATAGCCGATAAAATTTGCCACCAATATTTTTTTAACTTATCCACTTGTTTATATAATGGAATTGCAAACGCGATTGTTGCTGGTTCTAAGAAGAAGCTAATCATTTTTCCGCCAGTATTATATTCTTCAAAAGTAAAGTTACCTACTTTTAGAAAGACAATCCCTAATACCATCGCTACGAATAATGGTGTGAATAAGAAGAATCCTTTTGAATGCTTAAATAATAATGTTCCGATTCCGTATGCGATTAATGAAACGACGATTCCGAAATATGGAGTCATTGTGCTTGCCATGTTCATTCCCTCCTAGCAATATATACTAAATTGGTTACGCAACTTTTCCGTGCTTGCGTCCTTTATTTACTACTTTCAATTCTTTCGTATCTTCTATTTCTTTATCGTCTTTTCCTAAAATAAATTGTGCAAATAATCCTGTTACAGCGAGTAAAATAATTGTTGCGACAACAATTACAGTTAAAATTTGTACAAAATATTGTCCCATTACACCGAGAGAATTAATAACCGAAATACCTGATGGAACGAAAAGGAATCCGATAATACCTGTTAAAGCCGTTCCGAGTGATTCAACTTGTTCCAATTTAATAACTTTTAAACATAATAGGCTAAATAAAATAACTAATCCGATCACCGATGAAGGCATCGGAATTGGTAAATGCGTTGCAATAATATTAGAAACTAACATAATAGCTGAAAATATGAATGCTTGTGATAAGAAACTATATACTTTTTTCGTACTCATTTTGGCCACCTCTTTCGATTTGGTACCTTTATTGTATAAGATAAAAACAAAGCTGTAAGCGTTTGCATAGCGGAACGTCAAATATACAAAATTAGTTACAAAAATAGGCAGATGAAATGCAAAAAGCTACTTCTTAAATACGAAGTAGCTTTTTGAGTTCTTTTGCATATGTACGGCTAACAGGTACTTTTGATCCTTCTTTCATAATTAAATTATATGTAGAATTGAACCATGGTTGTATTTCCGTAATATGATTAATATTTGCAATAAAACTGCGATGGACACGCATAAAACTTGCTTGTGGCAACTTCTTTTCCAAAATTACAAGTGTATCGTGTGTTACATACGTTTCTCTCATTGTTTTTACTGTCACTTTTCCATCCACAAGTCCTACATATATAATATCTTCAATATTCACAAGTACAATCGATTCCTCAATTGGTAATGCTAATTTATGCATCTCGGTCGTTACGTCTACACTCTTTACCTCTTGATTTGTTTCTAATTTTATTTGTTTTTGCTTTTTATATTTCTTTAATGTCTGTACGATACGTTCTTCATCAAATGGTTTTAAAATGTAGTCTAACGCGTCTACTTCAAATGCTTGCAGCGCATATTGATCATAGGCAGTAGCAAACACAATTGCAGGGGGATTTTTCATCTTCTTTAATATATTTGCGATTTCAAATCCGTTATCATCAGATAGCTGAATGTCTAGGAAAACAATATCTGGTTTGTTTTTCATTAATTCCTCTAATGCATCCTCTACACAATCCGCCTCACCAATTATCTCTACTTCTTTCGTTTGCTCTAATAAATACTTCAATTCATCACGTGCTAACATTTCATCGTCAACTACTAATACTTTTAACACTCCGTTCTTCCTCCCCTATTTTTTTAGGAATAACAAAAGTAATCTCTGTCCCCTCATTTAATTCACTTTCAATTTGAAGCATTGTCTCTTTCCCAAATAACCCGATAAGTCGTTCATTAATATTATATAAAGCTGTTCCAGTCCCTTTCTTTGACGACACTACCATTTTTCCTAATTGTTCTAAGCGTTCTTCCTCAATTCCTTGTCCATTATCTTTCACTTCGAAGTGAACCATGCCCCCTTTTTCAAAAACATGCACTTCTACTTCGCATACTGGCTGTTTCTTCGGAAAAGCATGTCGCAACGCATTTTCAACCAACAGTTGAAGAACAAATGGTGGTACTAATGTTGTCTTTAACTCTTCCTCAATATACATCTTTACTTCATACTTATTTGGGAATCTTGCTTGTTCTAGTGATAGGTATGCCTGTACATGGTTTAATTCTTGTTCTAGTGGAATCAACAACTGACGTGCCCCTTGCAAATTACAACGAAAATACACGCTAAGCTGCAATAATAACTTCCTTGCCTTTTCTACATCTGTTCGGCATAAAGCTGATACGGTATTAATCGCATTAAATAAAAAATGCGGATTGATTTGTGCTTGTAACGCTTTTATTTCGGCATCTTGCAATAACTTACTTTGTAACTCTGCTTCACCTAACTCAAGCTGCGTGGAAAATATTTTTGCTAATCCTTCTGCAAGTTCCTCTTCAACACGACTTAACTGGTTAGGGTTCTTGAAATACAGTTTTAATGTCCCTATCGTATTTTCATGTGAAGTTAATGGAATAACAATAGCTGCTTGCAAAGGACAGCCTTCATGTTGGCAATTAATAACCTCACGTGATTTCGCTTTCATTATTTTCCCTGTATGTAAAACCTCTTTCGATAAACCTGTTATTAAACTGTGTGAAGGAATATGATGATCTGATGCCAATCCAACGTGAGCTAATATTTTCTCTGTATCTGTTAAGGATACCGCATCCGTTCCCGTAAAACGGTGAATAATTTGTGCCACATGTTTACAAGACTCTTCTGTTAATCCCCTGCGAAAATATGGTAATGTCTTATCAGCAATTCGTAATACTTTATGCGTTTGCAGAGCTTTCGCGTTTTCTTCCTGACGCAAAATAGCTTGTATCATTGAAAGTAAAATAAAACTTCCGAAACTATTTACAAGGATCATTGGTATCGCAATTGTTTTCACGATACTAGTTCCATCCTCTACGACTAATAGGATCATAATCATTTCTAAAGAAACAATAAACACGCTTAAAATCGCTGAAAATTTAGGCGTAATTGCACGATTATATTTTTTGAAAATGTGTCCAATATACCCAGTTATAACACCTGCTAAAATTGAAGAGATTGCACAGCTTAGCGCTGTCGTCCCGCCAAGCATATAACGGTGAATACCAGCAATCGATCCTACTCCAATTCCGACGATAGGACCACCAAGCAATCCACTAATTCCAACACCCATAATACGTGTATTCGCAATTGTACTAGATGACGAAACACCTTGTAGCCAATTTTCATTCATAATTGTATTCCCCGCAATTTCAATTCCCGTGTAATTGCTGACAATTGTAAACACTGAAAAAATACAAATAAGCTTAAGCTTATCTACATACCCATCTTGTCTATGAAGAAGGCGCCTGAACGTTCTAATATGAGAAAGTAAAAATCCTAAAATAACAATAAGTCCGACACGTTCAATCATCATAAGTACTAAATTTAGCATCTGTGATTCATTCCTTTTTATATGAGTTAGTTTTATTATGGGAAAATAATGAAGTGGGCGTCAAGAAGAATGCAATATCTTTTGAAATATTTTACACATAACTATCCCCTCTTTATTTGACAACCTAATAGAAGAGTGCTAAAAATAAAGTAATATAATACAGTCCTTTAACCCAACCCCGTGAGGTTGAGAAGGAAGTCGGAATATACTATACGTATGGTCTTTTTTAGAGATACGTATGCTTTTTTGGCCTTCTCATCATATCAGGTGAGAAGGCCTTTTGTTATTCTTCCATAGCGACTGTAGAAGAAAATAAGGAGGAGTAATGATGAACGTTACTACTGATGTACAATCAACAACAGAGGAAACGAAGGAGAAAAGATATAAAACATTGTTTGGTTCTGCGCTAGGATATGCAGCAGAAGGTTTAGATATGTTGCTCTTATCTTTCGTACTGGTCTACATTTTAAAAGAATTTCATTTGAGCCCTGTTGAAGGTGGAAACTTGACATTAGCTACCACAATAGGAATGCTAATCGGGTCTTATTTATTTGGATTTATTGCTGATTTATTTGGGCGTATCCGTACGATGGCCTTCACAATCTTACTATTTTCACTCGCAACAGCACTTATTTATTTCGCAACAGATTATTGGCAATTATTAATTCTTCGCTTTTTAGTTGGAATGGGAGTTGGTGGTGAATTCGGGATTGGAATGGCCATCGTAACTGAAACATGGTCTAAAGAAATGCGCGCTAAGGCGACATCCGTTGTTGCACTTGGATGGCAATTTGGCGTACTAGTCGCTTCACTCCTTCCAGCATTTATCGTCCCGCATTTCGGATGGAGAGCTGTTTTCTTATTTGGACTCATTCCCGCTTTATTAGCTGTTTACGTCCGCAAAAGTTTAAGTGAACCGAAAATATGGGAACAAAAACAACGATACAAAAAAGAATTGTTACAAAAAGAAGCTGAAGGTAATTTAACAACTACCGAGGCAGAACAACTAAAGCAAATAAAAAAGTTCCCACTTCGAAAGTTATTTGCCAATAAAAAAGTAACGATAACAACAATCGGTCTTATTATTATGTCATTCATCCAGAACTTCGGATATTATGGAATTTTCACATGGATGCCAACTATTTTAGCGAATAAATATAACTACACATTAGCAAAAGCGAGCGGTTGGATGTTCATCTCTACAATTGGCATGCTAATTGGAATTGCAACTTTTGGTATTCTAGCTGATAAAATTGGTCGCCGTAAAACTTTTACAATCTATTATGTCGGTGGTACTATATACTGTCTCATTTACTTCTTCTTATTCACAGACTCAACATTATTGTTATGGGGAAGTGCATTGCTTGGATTCTTTGCCAATGGCATGATGGGAGGATTCGGGGCAGTTTTAGCCGAAAACTATCCTGCTGAAGCTCGCTCTACAGCAGAAAACTTTATTTTCGGTACAGGACGTGGTTTAGCTGGATTTGGGCCTGTTATTAACGGCTTACTTGCTGCAGGTGGTAATTTAATGGGAGCATTATCTCTCATCTTCATTATCTATCCAATCGGTTTAGTTACGATGTTATTATGTGTTCCAGAGACGAAAGATAAAGTATTAGAATAGATTGAAAATGTACAGAGTATGAACAGTAGTTAAATAAATAGCAAAGAGGAAGCATCTCAAATGAAACGCTTCCTCTTCTTATATAAATACAATTATTTATTTTGATTTACTAGCTTTTTGGAACAAGAAGCTAGTTTTATCTTCTTCTTTTACAATACCTTGTTTTAACGCTAATTCCCCTGCGACTTTAGGCGCTAGCCATAGCATCGGGAATAACAGAATAGATACTGGAACAGCCGTCACTACAATGAAGGATTGTAAGGCGTTAATACTTCCCTCACCCATATATAAAAGAATCGCCGCAACTGCGCCCATAATAAGCGACCAAAAAACTCGCAAACTAATTCTAGGATCTCCATCTCCAGTCACTGCCATTGAAATCGAATAAGCCATTGAATCTCCTGTTGTTACTACAAATAAAATTGTTAATAAAAGAAATGCAGGTCCAATAATATTAGATAGTGGCAGTTGCTCTGTAATTGCAATCATAGCCGCTGGCATACCAGATTCACTTAATGCCACCGAGATAGAACCAGGATTCATTAACTCATAAAACACACCTGATCCCCCTAGTATAGTAAACCAAAACGTTGTAATAATAGGTGCAATAATTCCAATTGCAACGATGATTTCTCGGATTGTTCTTCCTCTTGAAATTCGGCTCACTAAAATTGCCATCATCGGTCCATATCCAATAAACCATCCCCAGAAAAAGATTGTCCACGACCCTAACCAAGCCGTATCACCACGATATGTGCTCATTGGAATAAATTCATTTATATAAAATCCAAACGAAGAAACAAATGAATCGATAATAAATCCACCTGGTCCAAACAGTAATACGAATACCATTAATAAAACTGCTAACCTAACATTTAAATTACTTATAATTTGAATCCCTTTATCAATTCCCGTTACCGCAGATATAGTAGAAACAGCTACTACACAAACAATAATAGCTAATTGAGTAGTAAACACATCAGGAATGTTAAACAATGCTTGTAACCCATAACTTGCTTGTAGTCCTAAAAATCCGATTGGACCAATCGTCCCTGCAGCTACCGCAATAATGGCAAATACATCGATCATTGTTCCAAACCAACTCTTTCGCAATCTCTCCCCAAAGATAGGATATAAAAGCGTTCGAGGTTTTAACGGCATATCTTTATGATAATGCCCGTACATCATAACTACCGCACTAATTGTACCTAAAATCGTCCAAGCCAGGAAACCCCAGTGCATATAACTTTGTGCTAAAGCAGGCATTACCGCTTCTTGCGTCCCAGCAGTTATACCTTCATGTATTGGTGGCACCGTCATCAAATGGTACATCGGCTCTGCGGCTGCCCAAAAAACGCCACCTCCAGCAAGTAATGTAGACATAATAATAGCGAGCCATTTTGTCGTACTAATCTCAGGTTTTTCTAGCCCCCCAAGTTTAACTCTCCCATATTTCGAAAATGCCATACACATTGCAACAACAAATGTACCAATTAATAAAACTTGCCAAAAGGCACCAAAATATTTAATTGAAGCTGCAAAACTGCTATTAATGACTCCCTCTACGTAACTTTTATTTAAAATAACTGCAATTACAAATAATAAAAGTGAGCCACCACTAATAAGAAATACAGGCCAATCCGTTTTTCGACTCTTCATTCTCATTTACACTTCCTCCTTCCTCAGCAATCTAAAAAAACAACTTTATTATGTTTTATTGTTTACATCCAAAACACAATGATTATATAAGCATAATAATTCATCAATTTTCTACACACTTATGTTGTCCCTAAAAATATGCTAAATCCCTTATTTAAAAGAAAATTTCTATTCCTATTACATAAAAAAGCAAAACAAAAGACCTTATATTTCTATAAGGTCTTCGAAACAGAAATTTGATTATAACATAAGGAACTCCTTGGTTCAAAAAGCTCCTTCCAAAAATAACCGAGAGTAAAGGCTTCCATTTGCTACGTAACAGTAATCAAAAAAAATTATAATTTGCATAAAAAAACTATACTAAATATTATTTATGAAAGAAATTTGGCTTCAAAATTTCATTCGGATACGGTTTATGATAAATATGAGTGGTAGCTGGGGATAATGGTGGAATGAGCCACACCCAATTGCCCGTTACAACACGACCACAAGCTACTTCTTGCTTCTCAAATTGTTGAAATTGTTGTGCAGCAGTATGATGGTCAACAATACTAACTCCTTGTTTTTTAAAGGAATGTAACACAGCTACGTTTAATTCAATTAACGCCTTATCTTTCCATAACATACCGTTTCTCGATGTATCGAGCTTCATCATCTCCGCAACAGCTGGCAGTAAATTATAACGATCATGATCCGCTAAGTTACGCGCCCCAATCTCCGTCCCCATATACCATCCATTGAATGGAGCAGCTGTATAGGAAATACCGCCAATTTCTAAGCGCATATCTGAAATCATTGGAACCCCATACCATTTTGCTCCTAAAGATGAGATTGGGTACTCTGGATGTTCAATTGGTACCTCTTTCACTTCTTTTTTAGGAATTTCTTTATATACAGGTTCTTTTCCATCGACAGAAAAAACAAGTGGCAATACATCGAAATTCGTACCTTCTCCTTGCCAGCCAAGTTCCTGGCAAAAATCCGTAAACGCAGTGGAATGAGAGTCACCAATCACTCCCATTTCTGTTTTATACCCTGCATACCGAATCAATTGGTGATTATAAATTCGTATATTATTTTCTTCACCTTGATATTGCTTAAAAATTGTAATTGTCGGTTTAACTTTCCCATCGTTCGTTGCATATTTAATATGATGAATTAATGCGTTGTATACACCTTCCTCATCATTTACTTCACGTGCATCTAATATGTGCATCTTACTCCAAAATAGTCTTCCGATACATCGATTACTATTGCGCCATGCCATTCGTGATCCATGAACAAGTTCTTCAAATGTATGCTCATACGTCCCCGTCTTCTCTATCTCAACTTGAATTTCTTTTATTCTCTCTTCTATGAATTGTTCTTTATTAAGCTCTTTATAGCAAACCGTAATAAAATGACTCGCTTCCTCTATTAATTGTTTCGTTTTACTCATAAACGATCTCCTTCTATTTCAACAAAACGTTACTACTTTACAGTATAAGCAAAAAGAATAAGAGTCACAAATGAAAGTCGAAGTGTTACTTTTATTGTAATATTTTTCAGAAAATTAAAGAGATTACTATTGACTTGTATAAAAAATAGGTGTATTTTTGACTCAGGTAAATTATTTTTACCTAGACCAACTTTTTAATGAGAAAGGAGGGAATGTTATGTCTTCATTTCAATTGCCAAAGCTTTCATATGACTATGATGAACTAGAGCCATATATCGATAGCAACACGCTTTCTATTCATCATGGAAAGCACCATGCGACATACGTAAATAACTTGAATGCCGCTTTAGAAAACTATACGGAATTACATAATAAATCTTTAGAAGAGTTACTATGTAATTTAGAAACTTTACCAAAAGAAATTGTTACAGCTGTCAGAAATAACGGTGGTGGTCACTATTGTCATAGTCTTTTTTGGGAAGTAATGAGCCCGCGAAGTGGCGGTGAGCCTAATGGAGACGTTGCAAAAGTAATTGATTATTATTTCAATACCTTTGACAACTTAAAAGATCAACTTTCCAAAGCAGCTATTAGTCGTTTTGGAAGTGGCTATGGATGGCTTGTTCTGGACGGTGAGGAACTTTCCGTTATGAGTACACCCAATCAAGATACACCTTTGCAAGAAGGTAAAATTCCATTACTCGTCATCGATGTATGGGAACATGCCTATTATTTAAAGTATCAAAATCGGCGTCCAGAATTTGTTACCAACTGGTGGCATACAGTGAACTGGGACCAGGTAAATGAAAAGTATTTACAAGCAATGCGATCACAAAAACATTAGTCGTGCGTATAAGGTAAGTTTGGTAATGTAAAATTAGTATTGTTGAAATCCTCCAGAATCCCCCGGATTGCCACCGGGGGATTTATGATTATTTCATTGCATGTATGTAATAACGTAATACTTGTTCTATTTCTATTTTCAATTCTCGGAACGGGAATCCTAATTCACTAGCTTTTCCATTATGTAATGTACAATTAATCACTTCATTATAAGGTGCTACATTATCTCCTACTTCTTGAACGAGTGCTTTTATTCCCGTATTTTCTTCTATGAAATGAATAACTTCTCGAGTAGAAACTACCCCGTTGCTACAAGCATTAATTGGCCCTTCTATGTCCTTCATCCCGCACCAAGCTAAAAATTCTCCTGCTTCTTTTTCATGTATAAATGATAACTCTCCATCTAGATCATTCACGGCGACAGGTTCTTGCTTCACAATATGTTCAACGTAAAATTGTAATCTTTTCGTATAATCGTTTTCTCCAATAACAACTGGAAAACGTACTGCAACAACTGGGAATGTTGCTTGTTGAAATACAGCAGCTTCAGCTAGTCGCTTGCCTTCACCATAATTAAAATCCGTCCTATCTCCATACGTAATGGCATACTCGTACGGATTAAATTTCTCTTCTAACAAGCCTATTGCTGGCTCGTAAACAGCCATTGAAGATGTCATAATGTATTTCTTCGTTTTTCCTCGTAACACTCCACATACTATCTTCGCCGCATTCGAGCTATAGCATAAATTATCGTATACGATATCATAACTTTTATCTTCTAGACGCTCAGCTAGTTGTTTTTCGTCTTCTCTATCTACAATCAATCTGTTTACTACACTTCCAAAAGAATCTTCAGTAATGCCTCTCGTCGCAATTGTTACATCGTGTCCAGCTTGCAAAAGTGCTTCTACTAAATGTTTACCAAAAAATCTTGTTCCCCCTAGCACCAATACTTTTTTCAACTTCATCATCCCCATTTTAATAAATTGTAAAATACTACCTCTCTATTATAAATGCTAATATATAAAAAGCATGAAATTCGTTTAACGATTCCATGCTTTTCTACAGAAAATATATTAACGTACTCGATATTTATAAATACAGTAACAGAAGTATAAAATAGAAATTACGGATACATAAACCCATAGTTCATATACGAATCCCTCTCCCCATACTCCCATAAAATAAAAGAGTGAAGGCAACGTCAATGTTACCCATGATTGTACGAAGGCAATTCTTCCAAGATATTGATTGATATTCTTCTTTTGTGTATTTAATACAAAGAATAAATACCAAAGTAATGCCCACATAAACCACGTTAATGCATTAACAACATCGTGAAATTGAACAAATGAAACAACCATATAGAATAAAGCAATAATTGCTACCCAAATACAAAACCAACCTAAACCGCTACTATCCATTCCTTTTATAAAGGTAACACCTACATATAAATAGGTTAATCCAAATAAGAAAGTAGCTGCATATGAATACACTGTCCAATTGCTTTGGTCAGAAATCATGATCAAATAGAACGGAATAATAATTTGTAGTGCACCCACAAATAAATTAAAAACACCCGCACTTTTCATCTCTGCTTTCCCTAATATAACAAGACTATTTAAAAATAAAGCTGCACCCGAAAGTAATAATCCTACGTACCCCATATATCCTCATGTGAAAACCTTACATTTTCACACTGTACCCTCCCCGTCTTGTAAAAATTATATTATTCCTTATTCTCCTTCTTACTTACAACTACATACGAAGTTTTTTTGAAAATAAGTCAGACTTCCTACCTTAAAAAACAATAGAAAAACCCTTTTCATACATTTCATACAGTAATGATGTCAATCAAAATATATCACGCAATAAAAACGCTTTCAATAATACGTAATTCAAGCAAAAAGCTAACAAGATTATTTGATTATAAACGCACTTTAACAATGATACAAGTATTGGAATACTTTTCAATAGAACCGGTTGCTATTCAAATGCTATGGTCAGTAATATTTTATTACATTCTCTTTCCTAAATTGAACATATTACTGACCTCAAGCAACATAATAAAGAAAACAATTTATTATATACATAAAATATCCTACAAATTAATAAGAGAATGCTTTACTAACTACCTTAAATCATTTGATAGCCGTTTTTATTATTTACCTGCCATCTCCAAGAATCTACACACATCTCTTCTAACCCATATTCTGCTTCCCATCCTAATTCTCGTTTCGCTTTAGATACATCAGCAAAACATACTGCTACATCACCAGGACGACGCCCTATCACTTTATAAGGTATTTTTTTACCTGAAACCTCCTCAAAAGCCTTTATCATCTCTAACACACTATACCCTTTACCTGTGCCAAGATTATATGCCTCTATTCCTTTCGTCTCAAGTACTTTCTCAAGTGCCTTTACATGTCCTTTTGCAAGGTCAACAACGTGAATATAATCACGGACACCTGTCCCGTCTTTTGTTGGATAGTCGTTTCCGAATATATTTAGTTCCTTTAATTTACCTACCGCCACCTGCGTTACATATGGCATTAAATTATTCGGAATCCCATTTGGATCTTCTCCAATACGACCACTTTTATGTGCTCCGAAGGGATTGAAATAACGAAGTAACGCAATACTCCATTCATCATCAGCTTTTGCCACATCACGCATAATTTGCTCAATCATTAATTTTGTTTGCCCATATGGATTTGTCACACTTAGTGGAAATTCTTCTGTAATTGGTGACGTTTTTGGAATTCCATATACAGTTGCAGATGAACTAAAAATAAACTTTTTAACATGATGTTTCTGCATCACATCACATAGTACGATTGTACTTATTATATTATTATAATAATATGTTAGAGGAATTGTAGTCGATTCCCCCACTGCTTTAAATCCAGCAAAATGTATAACCGCTTCAATATTATTTTTCAAAAAAATCTCATTCATTTTTTCACGATTTAAAACACTTTCTTTATAAAATTCAAATTGTTTTCCTGTTATTTCTTTTACCCGATTTAAGGACTCGATTGAACTATTTGAAAGATTATCTACGACTATAATTTTATAATTATTATTTAATAATTCTATACACGTATGACTACCAATATATCCTGCTCCACCTGTTATAAGTATCGCCATATATATAGTCCCCCACTTATTATTAATTATAAAATTTTATAACCTCAATACAAATCTATCCTACCATAAAAGACTGATAATTTAGAATATTTATTTCGAATTATTATTTATATAAAAAAGAGCCGCATAACCTTTACGTTATGCAACTCTTTAACATACATATGTGTCTATATCTTTATTTATTAATCAAGAAAAAATAAAAATCACTCGGAAATTTCATCTTGTTAAATTACGTAGCAATATACACTTAAAAAGTGGGCAAGGCTTCCCAATAACACGAACACGTGAAAAATTTCATGATGCCCCATATGTTTAAACTCTAACCATTTTGGCTTTGTTCCATAAATAAATCCACCGATTGTATAAAGAATGCCTCCAAGCACTAGAAGCACGATACCTCCTGCACTTAAGTTAGCAGCTAACGGTGCAAAGAACAGAACAATTAACCAGCCCATTGTAATATAAATTGCTGTTGATAACCATCTCGGGCAACTAAACCAAAACATTTTAAAAACAATACCACAAATGGCAGTTGCATAAACTAAACAAAATAATAATAAACCTTTTGCGGAATGTAATGTAATTAAACAAAATGGTGCATATGTACCTGCAATCAATATAAAAATCATAGAGTGATCAAGCTTCCGAAAGAAATAAATAACACGTTCACTGGCTACAACACTATGATATACAGCTGATGCTGTATACAGAACCATCATTCCGATACCAAACAAAATAACAGCTGTAATTGCCGCAAAAGATGGCATCTTAATAGAAACTTTTACAAGCATAGCTAATAATGCAATAAATGATAATACAGCTCCTCCCAAGTGGGTAAAAGCATTAACTGGTTCTCTTACATAAGTATTCATATATACACCCCTCATATAATTACATGTAGTTTTAATAACTACATGTAATTATATACGCATTATTATTAGAGGTCAACATTTACAATTCATTTGTTTCGTAATACCATATTTAGAGATAAACTAAACATTATGCTCCACTAAGTTATAAAAGTGAGGGGTTCTACGTGGAAAATATAAATAAACTGCTTGAAACATTACATTTAGAAAAAAACATTACGCTTGAGGATATTCCAAATGTCGACTTGTATGTAGACCAGGTTGTCCAATTATTTGAAAATACTTATTCGGATACAACAAGAACCGATGATGAAAAAGTATTAACAAAAACAATGATTAACAATTACGCAAAAGGGAAACTGTTTATTCCAATCAAAAATAAAAAATACTCAAAAGAGCATATGATTTTAATCAGCTTAATTTATCAATTAAAAGGAGCCCTTTCCATTAATGACATAAAAAGCTCCTTAGAAAATATAAATGAATCCTTATTAAACGATGATTCATTCGAATTAAATACATTATATAAAGATTATCTTTCTCTTACCGAAAAAAACGTCGAAAGCTTTACACAAGACGTAAATAATCTTGTTTCAGAAGTAAGTGAAATTTCTTCCTTAGAAGATCCGAATCTAGAGAAATTTTTATTACTAACATCATTTGTGTCGATGAGTAATATGTATAGGCGCTTAGCTGAGAAGTTGATTGATGATTTAAAAGAATCTTAAATAAAAAAACTATCCACCTGTTATAGTGGATAGTTTTTTGTTTACTTAATTGCCTCATGAACTTTTAATTGTTTACCTTTTATCGTTGTATTTCTCATAACCTTTAAAACAAGTGGTCCTTTTCCGTTTAATATTTCAACATACGAAACATTATCTTGTATTGTAATAATACCTATATCATCAGCAGAAACACCTTGAATTTTAGCAATTGTACCAACGAAATCTACCGCCCTAATTTTCTTTTTCTTTCCGCCATTAAAGTACAATTTCATAATTCCTTTGTTTAAGTCTGCATTTTTATCTTTCTTTATAATTGGTTTAGCATATATTTTTTCTTCAAATACTGCTTTCTCCTTTATAACTTCTTCTTTTGAAGGTGCCAGTTCCTTTGGAATTTCAAATCCGATATATTCCTCGATCTCTTCTAAAAATCTATTTTCATAAGGCGTTATAAATGTAATAGCTTTTCCATTATTACCAGCTCGTCCCGTCCTTCCAGTACGGTGTACATAGCTTTCTTTTTCTAATGGAATATCGTAATTAATAACATGTGTAATATTATCAATATCAATTCCTCTCGCAGCTACATCAGTTGCTACTAAATAACGGAACTTTCCTTTTCTAAAATCATCCATAACTTCAAAACGATCTTCCTGCACCATACCACCGTGTATTTTGTCACAAGGATAATTAACTCGTTTTAGCTGTCTATATACATGGTCTACGTTTTCTTGTGTACGACAAAAAATAATGCAACTGTCTGGATTTTCAATCATAGTTACATCCTTAAGAAGTGAAAGCTTCTCTTCTTCCCTTACTTCAAAAAGGGTATGTTCAATTTTATCTGTTGTAATCCCAGCTGCTTTAATTTCAATATGAGTTGGTGCATTCATATATGTACGGGATAACTTTTCAATATCTTCCGGTAGGGTTGCTGAAAATAGCATTGTCATTCTTTTTGTAGGTAATTCATCAATAATTGCCTCTACTTGATCGATAAAGCCCATATTTAGCATTTCATCTGCTTCATCAATCACTAAATATTTCAATCGATCTAAAGAAAGGGTCCCTTTTTCAATATGATCCAACACACGTCCTGGGGTCCCCACTACAATATGCGTCTTTTGCTTTAGCTCTAATTTTTGACGTGCAAATGGAGATTTACCATAAATTGCAGCAGCTTTAATTCTTTTGAATCGCCCTATATTCGTAATATCTTCTTTCACTTGAACAGCAAGTTCCCTCGTTGGTGTTAAAACTAATGCTTGTGGTTTATTCTCTTCCCACTCTACCATTTCACAAAGTGGTATTCCGAACGAAGCCGTTTTTCCACTTCCCGTTTGCGACTTTACAACAAGATCCTTCTTTTGCAATGCAACTGGAATAACCTCTCCTTGCACTTCTGTCGGATGCTCATATCCTAAACCAGTAAGTGCTCGTCTTACTTCTTTACTTAATGCATAATTACTAAAGCTTTTTTTACTCATATATTAACCTCATTTGATTTTATATTTAACCTATTATGTTCTTCATACCTCACTTTAGACTATAGTAAGATACTATATTAATCCACTGTTTTCAATTCGTTTCAACCTAAATTTATCTAAGTATAATTTTAAAATAGGAAAAGGCAGCCTTAATAATAAGTCTGCCCTATCTATACTGTATTCATTTTTACGGAACTAATTTTTTCACAACTGGTATTCTTTGCAATACTAACGTAATTACCAGACTAAGAACAATTGTAATCGTTACATTAATAGGTATTGCCAATATTGCATGTACACGCTCATTTACCTTAGGGAAAACCATGTACAACAAGTTATTTAATAAGAAGAAGTGAAGAATATAGATTCCAAGGCTTGCTTGATTTATAAAACGGAATAACAATGGTAATTCTCTTTCTGACTTTTGGAATGCATATTTGAAAAATATAAATAATCCGATCGCCATCAGTACAACACCTGGCGCAAAATATCCATACCAAAACTGCTCTAACTGTCCATTTGCTTTTACTGTATAGTAATATGTAATAAAGAATGTACTAATAAATCCTACAAGTCCTCCAATGTAAGAAATATTCCTCCATTTTTTCGAAATATCGTAATTGGATAAATAATAACCAAGTAAGAAATACCCTACATAATTTGTAACGTAAAATAATTCAATGTTAAAGTTGATAGGATAATAATATTTCACTAAATTGACTACAACAGACGCATATAGCCATAAAATTAAAAAGTATTCTATCTCTCTTTTTTTAGCGTTCTTCACAAAGATTTTCAGTAGAGGTGTAATTAAATATATCCCTACAATCATGTATAAGAACCATAAATGTCCCCCAATAGTATCCGTTAAAAAGTGCTTTATCCCTTGCTTTAAAGATGCCGGGAAATATCCTGCATATGCTCCATATGCATAAAATATAGCGCTCCAAGCTACAAAAGGTATAATTACTTTACTTGCACGCTTCTGTAAAAATTCCCCGACTGAAATATCTTTTGTACCCTTTAACAATAACGCTCCACTAATCATTACAAAAATCGGAACACTCGCACGTGAAATCGATTCAAACAAGTTACCAGCCATCCAGCGTGATACGTTATTTGCATCTAACATAGAAACATAACCAGCAGAAACGTGAATTGTAACCACTGCGATCGTTGCTAATACACGCAACCAATCCATATATACTAAGCGCTTCATTAGCACCCCTCCTAAATTTACCTCTTTAACTTTTATTTCCCAAACATAATTTTACATCAAATAATACTATGTTTAAACACATTTTAATTACATGAACTTACAACATACGTAGCTAAACCTTAATTTTTAAATATAAACATGAAAACCTTTGACTTATGAGTGAAAATAATGTAAATTATCTTTTGGACGAACATTTTTAAACAAAACGAATAAAATATTCGTATTTTAGGGGTGTAAATGATGGAAAACGTATTCGACTATGAAGATATTCAATTAATTCCTGCAAAATGTATTGTAAACAGCCGCTCTGAATGTGATACAACTGTCACTTTAGGTAAACATAAATTTAAATTACCTGTCGTACCTGCAAATATGCAAACGATTATTGATGAAAGAATCGCAACTTATTTAGCTGAAAACAATTACTTCTATATCATGCATCGTTTCCAACCAGAGAAACGTATCTCATTCATTAGAGATATGCAATCACGTGGATTAATCGCTTCTATTAGCGTTGGTGTAAAAGAGGACGAGTATGAATTCGTACAACAATTAGCTGCTGAGCAACTTACCCCTGAATACATCACGATTGATATTGCACACGGACATTCTAATGCTGTAATCAACATGATTCAACATATTAAGAAGCATTTACCAGAAAGCTTCGTTATCGCTGGAAACGTTGGGACTCCAGAAGCGGTAAGAGAATTAGAAAACGCTGGTGCTGACGCAACAAAAGTTGGTATTGGACCTGGTAAAGTTTGTATTACTAAAATTAAAACAGGTTTTGGAACTGGCGGTTGGCAACTAGCTGCACTTCGCTGGTGTGCAAAAGCTGCAAGTAAGCCAATTATCGCTGACGGTGGTATTCGTACACACGGCGACGTAGCTAAATCTATTCGATTTGGGGCGACTATGGTTATGATCGGTTCTCTATTCGCTGGTCATGAAGAGTCTCCAGGGGAAACAATCGAAAAAGACGGCAAACTTTATAAAGAGTACTTCGGTTCAGCTTCTGAATTCCAAAAAGGTGAGAAGAAAAACGTTGAAGGTAAGAAAATGTTCGTTGAGCATAAAGGTTCTTTAGAAGATACTTTAATCGAAATGGAACAAGATCTTCAATCTTCTATCTCTTACGCTGGCGGAACAAAATTAGACTCAATTCGTACTGTAGATTATGTAGTCGTGAAAAACTCTATTTTCAACGGTGATAAAGTATATTAATTTTAAATTTAACTCGAAGGACAAGCATAAAAATGCTTGTCCTTCTTTTTCATACATAGAAATGTAAATTATTTTCATTTTACTGAATTTTCTAGTATCATGTTTTTAGATACTTATAATAAGGGGGATATAACAAATGAAAAATGTAATTGAGAAACGCCATATTCGCACAGAAGTCCCTACTGAACTAACATGGGACCTCTCTGATTTATACGAATCTGATAAAGAGTGGGAAACTGCATTACGTGTATTAACAAACGATATAAAAAAACTTGATGGGTTTAAAGGACAATTACACACTAGCCCCACTACCTTATTACATTGCCTACTTTTAGAAGAAGATCTTTTAATGGAGTTAACAAAACTATACTCATATGCAAATTTAAAAGAATCCACTGATCGTACAAATCCAATTATTCAAGCGAACTCTTCCAAAATTGCTGCTTTATGGACGAAAGTACATACTGCACTGTCCTTTATCCATAATGAAATCCTCTCATTCGACGAAGGAACAATTGAAAAATATTTAGCTGAAGAAACAAAACTCGAACCTTTCCGTAAATCATTACTAGACATCCTACAAAAAAGGCCGCACACGCTCTCTCCTGAAACAGAAGAAGCTCTTGCTGCACTTGGCGAAGTACATAGTTCTCCATACAAAATTTACGGTATGACTAAATTAGCCGATATGGATTTCACCTCCATACAAGACGAAAAAGGAAACGAACTCCCTGTATCATTTTCATTATTTGAAAGCAAATATGAGTTCTCTCCAAGCGTAGACATACGTAGAAAAGCATACTCATCATTTGTTTCCACCTTAAAACGATATAAGAATACAGTGGCAACAACATATGCTACTGAAATAAAAAAACAAGTAACACTCTCTCGTTTACGCAAATTTGAATCTGTTACTCATATGCTTTTAGAACCTCAAAAAGTTCCACTTGAAATGTATAACAATCAACTTGATATTATTTATAAAGAATTAGCGCCTCATATGCGCCGTTTTGCAGATTTAAAAAAGAAAGTATTAGGACTCGATCAAATGCTGTTCTGCGACTTACATGCACCTTTAGATCCCGAATTTAATCCAACCATCACATACAAGGAGGCTGGTAAATTAATTCAAGATTCTTTAAAGGTATTAGGCGATGAATATAGTTCCATTATCGAAAAAGGATTCAAAGAAAGATGGGTTGATCTTGCAGATAACGTAGGCAAATCCACCGGAGCATTTTGTTCAAGCCCATATGGTTCTCATCCATACATTTTAATTACATGGCAAAATACGATGCGTGGATGCTTCACATTAGCACATGAATTTGGCCATGCTGGTCATTTTTATTTAGCAAATAAAAACCAGCGTATTATGAATGTACGTCCATCTATGTACTTTGTTGAAGCACCATCTACAATGAATGAATTACTATTAGCCCAGCATTTATTAGCGACTACTGACGACAAGAGAATGCGCAGATGGGTGATTCTGCAACTACTTGGCACATATTATCATAACTTTGTTACTCACTTACTTGAGGGAGAATATCAAAGAAGAGTATATACCCTAGCAGAAGAAGGAGAAGCACTTACAGCTACAACTTTAACTGAAATAAAAACAAATGTACTTTCGACATTCTGGGGAAATTCTGTAGAAATTGACGAAGGTGCTGGCTTAACTTGGATGCGCCAACCTCATTATTATATGGGCTTATATTCTTACACCTATTCCGCAGGCCTCACTGCATCTACTGCGGTAGCCCAAATGATTAAAGAGGAAGGGCAACCTGCCGTTGACCGCTGGTTAGATGTACTTCGCGCTGGTGGTACGATGAAACCACTTGAATTAATGAAGCATGCCGGAGTAGATATGTCAAAACCAGATGCAATCCGCAGGGCTGTTTCTTACGTCGGTTCCTTAATTGATGAATTGGAACGTTCTTATCAAGAATAAAAAAAAAGCCCTCACTTTATGAGGGCTTTTTTCATATTTATTTTCCAAATCTTTTACGGTATCCACATTTCCTGCATAGCTCTTCGACTGCAACTCTTTTCGAAAATCCATCGACAATGTTTGTTGCTCTTTCACCTTCTATAATATTAGAAAATGAGTCATTATTAATATTCCCAAGGTTAATAATCCCTTCACCATCTAAACAGCAAGGAATAACCGTTCCGTTCGCTAAAATACCCGCTTGATTTCGAAGACCATGACAGAATCCTTTTCCATCATCCTCTTCTTCATGTAATGCCGGCCACTGGAATTCATAGTCTTGATTAATAAAGACACGTTCTGCAATTTTTATACCTTTTCCTGGTGTAAGCTTCTCTTCGATTTGATAAGATAGACCAAACTCATTTTCAATGATGGATAATAAATCTCTATTTTTCTGGATTTCAGCATTTGTTTTATTATCCTGAGTTAAATTCCATAACCGTAGTGAAACAATTAAATCCGATTGACTTGTCGCCTCTTTAATGAAGGAAAGTATACTCCTTACATAACCTTCTTTATCTTGCGAGCCTGGATGCCCATCAAAACTGTGCAGTGAAAAATTCATTTGTCTTAAAGCAGGCTTATTTAACAGTCTATGCCTTCTCTTATTAATTAACGTTCCGTTCGTTGTAATATTAACTTTAAACCCTTTTTCATGGCTCAAATCTAACAGTTGATCTATTTTTGGATGGAGCAATGGCTCACCCTTCACGTGCAAATAAATGTAGTCTGTGTGAGGTTTAATTTGGTCTAATCTTTTAGCAAAATCCTCCACAGAAATGAATTGCTTCTGCCTTTCCGTCGGCGGACAAAAGCTGCACGCAAGATTACATACACTCGTAATCTCCAAGTAAAACTTTTTAAACTTCTTCACCTTTAATTCCTCACTTCTATGACTACTTATACTTTTTCCTCTTCATATTACAACACACTTTTTTATAAATAGAAACATACTTATTTTAGGAAACCTTCGTACTACCTATTAATATTTAAAAGACCATCGGTGGTTTTTGTCCAATGGTCTTTTTTACTCTTTTTATATACAAAAAGTAATTTTATTTATGATACGGTTCCCCACGATTAATACGAAACGCTCTATACACTTGCTCAAGCAATACTAATCGCATTAATTGGTGTGGTAATGTCATCTTTGAAAAAGAAAGAGATTCGTTTGAACGCTTCATTACTTCTGAACTTAGTCCAAGTGATCCACCTATTACAAATGCAACTTTACTCTTTCCATATGTAGCAAGACGATCTAAGCTTACTGCAAATTCTTCTGATGATTTTTGTTTTCCTTCTATTGCTAACGCAATGACATGCGTATCGTCAGAAATTTTATCCAGTATACGTATACCTTCTTTTTCTTTTACAATTAACATTTCTGCTTCACTTAAATTTTCTGGCGCCTTTTCATCTGGCAATTCAATTACTTCTACTTTTGCGTATGCAGATAATCGTTTTAAGTATTCTGCTATACCTTGTTTTAAATATTTTTCTTTTAATTTCCCAATTGAAATAATCGAGATATTCACACTCATTCCCCACCTTACAAACATGTTATCCACATAACTTATCCACATATCCACAATTGTTACCCACATATTGTGTGAGAATCTGTGTTCGATACAACATATGTCGCCTCGTTTTGACAAAATTCACATGTTTTTTTCTCTTTTTCTGAGTTATCCACATTGTTGATAACCGGTGCAACTTCACACTCATCCACAATAATATCTAAAGCTAATTCAACATGTTCTAAACAACAAGGTAAATTCATATTCTTCACCTCACTTTTCTACAATAGAAAACAGGAGGTAGGCCCTCCTGTTTTTAATACTTTTGAATGCCTAGTTTAACCGTTGTTGTTGCTCGTTTTGTACCACGATAAAACGTAAGAGTCATTTTATCATTAATTTTTTTATCATATAAGGCCGTACGGAATCCAATAATATCGCGAACCGGTTTTCCATCTACTGCTACAATCACATCGTGTTCTCGTAAACCAGCATCTACACCTGGCGAAGGACTTTTCACATCTAAAATGCAAACTCCCTCTGTTACATTGCTTGGTAAATGCAATGTTTTTGACCAATGGTAATTTGGAATCTCATTTAACGATCTAAGTTCAATTCCAACATACGGTCTCCTTACTTTTCCATACTTCTCTAATTCATTCATAATTGGAACAGCTCTAGTAACTGGAATAGCTAGTCCAATTCCTTCTACTTCTTTTGCTGCAATTTTCATTGAGTTAATGCCAATTAATTGACCTGCCGCATTTACAAGCGCACCACCACTATTACCTGGATTAATTGCTGCGTCTGTTTGCAATACTTCTACTTGCCAATCGTAATGTCCATCTTGATCCAAATCTACAGGAACAATACGTTCCTTAGCTGAAATAATGCCTTGTGTAACGGTTCCTGAAAATTGCAGCCCGAGTGGGTTTCCAATCGCAATGACCGGTTCTCCTCTACGAACAGTATTAGAATCGCCAATCTCAATTATTTTTTTCACATGCTTTGCATCTATTTCTAGTACAGCCAAATCTGTGACTACATCCGTTCCTAATACTTTTCCCGGAACCTTCTTACCATCACTTAAGCTTACTTCAATACGATTTGCTCCAGCAACAACATGATTATTCGTTACAATATAAGCTTGGCCATCTGCTTTTTTATAAATTACACCCGATCCTGTACCAGCTTCTGAATCTGCCTCTGAAAAATTATCTCGTTGAATATTAATAACGCCAACAACAGCTTCAGACGCACGATCAACAGCATCAACAAAGCTAATCTGTTTAATTCCTTGAGCTTCGGCCATATTACTTCCACTTGCTTCAGCTTGCGGAAGCGCGCCCGCATCATTCGCAAATAAAGGAGCTCCAAATGCAAATAACGAAGCTCCTACAATTGTTCCTGCTATACTAGAAATAACAATACCTTTATGCTTCTTTTTTCTTGCACGTTTCATACGATAATTTTCTTCATCAATAAAGGACATATTTGTTCACCCATCTTCCTGAAAACAACTATATTCACCTTTATTGTTTACTAAAATGAAGAATTATACGTATTGAATTTTTGTAGGCATTTTCGGATCTGTATCGTGAATTTCAAAGGCTTCTCCCACTCCAAATCCTTTTTCCTCTAATACTTGTGATACTGACATACGTGCGAGCTCTTTCATGTTATTATCTAAACTTAAATGAGCTAAATAAATATGTTTTGTCTCATCTGTAATTACATCCGCCATCGCTAATGCAGCGTCCTCATTACAAACGTGACCCACATCACTTAAAATACGTCGCTTAATACTCCATGGATAACGTCCCATACGAAGCATTTCCACGTCATGATTACTTTCAAACACGAAAGCATTAGCACCCTTAATAACACCTTTCATACGGTCACTCACGTATCCCGTATCTGTAATAAGGGCTAACTTTCTATTATTGTTATGAAAAGCATAGAACATCGGCTCTGCCGCATCATGAGAAACCCCAAATGACTCGACCTCAATATCACCGAATGTTTTCACATCCCCAACTGAGAAAATAAACTTTTGCTCAGTTGGGATATTTCCTATTAAATGTTCCATTGCATTCCATGTTTTCTCGTTTGCATAAACAGGTAAATCATATTTACGTGCCAATACACCTAACCCTTTAATATGGTCACTATGTTCATGTGTTACAAGAATACCTGATACATCATTTATATTTAGTTCTGCCTGTTTAAATAAAGCCTCTGTTGCTTTACCACTTAAACCTGCATCGACGAGTAATTTTTTTTCATCTGTTCCTACATATAGCATATTCCCTGTACTTCCACTTGCAAGTACGCTAAAATGCAACCCCATTCTTTCTCACTCCAGTATGTTCATCAACCACTTGATTTTCCCTTTCCCCTAATTCCATAACTTGTCCTTCGATTGCATTTACAAAGAAGTCCTGCTTCTGCTCCGTTTTTAAATTCCATGTTGGAGCGAGTACTTGGTTATTAGAAGTAGATGCGGTAAGGGTGGCATAACCAATTTGTGCTTCTTTTACATGTGTATTCCCATGAACTTTATTTTTTAAATACAGATTTTCTAAAGCTGTTTGAGCAGTAATAATTTCTTGCTGTTTCGTTTTTTCACTTTCGCCCATTTCTTTTAAATCAGTTAGCATCGTCTGCGTGTACGACACGAGTTCATTTTTTTCATTTAATTCCACAACAATCATTGCCTGATCGTTATAGAAAATAGGCTTATCTTTATATTTTTGGAAGAAGTAAATTTTAGAGTCTTTCATCGCCCCAAACTCATACTTTTGTCCATCCAATACATAGTTCTTCAAAAAATCACTATACTTATCTTTGGATAATGATTTTGTATTTAAAAAGGGCTCTTTTAGCTTACTTTCTATCCTGTACATATTTTGTATATGCGCCGTTTGATTCTTTAAAGACTGTACATCTTCTTCTTTAAACGCCTTGTTTTCCGCCCTAATAAATGATTCTTTTTTCGGTTCTTTAGGGAAATTACCCATAGTAATTTTATTTGCTTTTAATTCTTGATCTATCTTTGTTTCTGCAATAAGCTCCAATTGATTACTATCTTGCTTTTGAATGAATTGAAAAATGAGAAAGAGGTCCAAAACAAAAAAGGTCACAATAAATATGGTTTTAATCCGATCCCAATCCATTTAGTCCTCCCTCACTCCACTCATATATTTTTTGTTTACCCGCTTCATCTTCAACAAACTTTACATACCAAATTGGCTGTAGTCGAGCTACTTGCCCATCTAGTGATAATTTGTATCCAATACCAATGTCTTTAATGAATCTTTTATCTACCGCGGCATTATTTTCTAAAGATGCTATTACAACATGACCTGATGGAAGAGTAACCTTCTGTTCTATACCTTTCGTATTTAAAGACAACAACGGTCTTTCATATTCCATTACTTCTTCTGATCCCCATACTTGTCTCAATTCAGCTAATCCATCTGTATTGAATACGGAATATCCATCTTCATGTAAACGGAATACCGTCTGTCCTTTATTCATATAATCCAAACGATATGAATCCAAACTCCCACTGTGACCATTTACAAAATCAAAGCTTTTTTGTAAAAGCATTAAATTATCTGTCGTTTTCTCACTTGAAACAGAAGAATTTTTATACTTTAGCATATGATGATCGTTTTCAATCTCCATGGACCTAATACCATCCGTAAATGTTTCTTTCGATTTCTCGGTAATAGGGCTTAAATAACGTGGGTCACTAAAAAGAGCATTCTTAAATGTATCAACCGCTAAATTAGATGAAATATATGTTATATTACTTAATTCTGTCGTTCCATCTGGTAAAAATAGCTTTTTCATATCATTAATTTGATAGTCAAAATAAGGTTTTGCCGATACTATAAATTGATTTTGTACATTTACAATATCTTTTAAATACACACCACTTAATTTTGCTTCATATATTCTAGAGTTATCACCATCAGAAACAAAATTAATTTTAATTTCTTGATCCCTACTTCTAGAAGGATCAAGAATAATTCGATTAAAATATTTAGGCTTATTTATACTTTTTTCTTTCATATTAAACATAGATTTAACTGCATCAAACGGGATGTTGGTAGGAAAAACAAGTTCAATTTTCCCTTCACCATGCACATAAGAAAGGAAATCAGCCTTAGCAATCGATATCTCTTTGAAATCATGTAATTCCCCTGCTTCCAAAGGTTTATAGATTGATTCTATATCTCCCTCTCTTTTGCTCCCATAATGATTTTTATCTTTATGCACGATGATAGAAGTAGGGCGGACAACATCAGCGATTTTAGTTTGAGTAATTCCTTCATTCCCCTGCACAAATTTTGCATTTTGCATAGACGTGGAATCTGGCACATACGTCCATAAGTTAAAAGTAAGAAATAGGCTAATTACAACTAAATTAATTAAAACTATCGTTTTAACATTTTCCATACTCATTCCCAATCGTCCTCTTCATCTGCTGCCATTGGCAATGTGAAGTAAATAGTTGTCCCTTTTCCTTCCTCACTCTTCGCCCAAATCGAGCCACCATGTGCCTCAATCATTTCTTTTGCAATTGCTAATCCAAGTCCTGTACCACCCATTTGTCTTGAACGTGCTTTATCTACGCGGTAAAAACGTTCAAAGATTTTATCGACGTTTTCTTTGGGAATACCCATTCCTTGGTCACTTACACTAACCTCTAATAATTCCCCACGATCACGTAAGCGATATGTTACTGTTCCACCTTCTGGTGAATACTTTAATGCATTCGAAATAATGTTATACAAAACTTGCGTAATTTTATCCGTATCCATATCAATAAATCGGGATTTCTTAGAGAAAGATCGTTTGAAACTTACGTTTTGCTCTTTAGACATTTCAAAACGATCAATAATATTATTAAAGAAGTCAGTAAAGTCGACCCATTCTTTCATTAAACGATGTTCTGTACTATCGAGTTTAGAAAGTTGCAATAACGCATTTACAAGTCTAATCATTCTTTCTGTTTCTTCTTGTGTAACTGTTAAAAATTGCGGTGCAATATTCGGATCTTGCCACGCGCCGTCCGTAAGTGCCTCTAAGTAACTGCGCATCGTTGTTAATGGCGTTCTTAATTCATGGGAAACGTTTGCCACAAACTCACGGCGTTCCCTCTCTATACGCTCCTGCTCAGTTACATCATATAATACGGCAATTAAACCATTTGCTTTCCCTGTCTCTTTTTGAATAACAGAGAAACTAGCACGTAAAATATATGGCTCATTTCTCGTACTAAAATCTAATAAAACGGAATCAGGCTCTTCGTATAAATGATCGAGCGTAAATTCTTCTTGTATCCCTAATACTTCTAAAACAGATTGATCGAGCGCCGTTTCACGCGAAACATTTAGCATCTTTTCCGCAGGATCATTTAATAAAATAATGTCTCCTTTTCGGTCAGTAGCAATTACTCCATCTGTCATATGTGATAAAACAGATGATAATTTACGTCTTTCACTTTCCGTTGAAGAACGAGCTTGTTGTAATTTTTTTGATAAATTATTGAAAGATAATGCTAATTGTCCTATTTCATCATGGCTATGCACTTTTACTTTTCTTGAATAGTTTCCTTTTGCCATTTCAATCGCTTGTCTTCGCATATCTGAGATTGGTCTCGTAATCGTTTGAGCTAACAAAATTCCAAGTACAGCTGTTACGAGTAATGCAATAACGGTTCCAGTCGCAAAAATTTGATTAATATCCTTCATCTGTTTATAAACATCTTCCATAGATGCAACAATGTAAATAACACCAAGTGCATCCTTGCCGTTATCATCTAGAATAGGAGTAAGCATAACTTGTACACGATGGCCTGTACGACCATCCTTCTCAATTTTCACTTCTGGCTTTTTTTGTACCAATACCCGTTGAACAGCTATATCAGTTGATGTTCTATTTACCTTGTTTTGCTTTGACTCATCTGAAATAGCGAGTAACTTTCTATGCGAATCAAATACACTTACCTCTTGGATATCTTTCTTTCGATCAGAGGCAAATTTTCGAATTGAAGTTTTAATCGTTTCATCTGTTGATTCTGTTTCTGCCTTTGTATAACTTTTTTTAAACTCTTGTTTCAAGTTATATGATAATAAGTTCGTTTGCTGCGTTAAAGAATCTCTAAAGCCTTGTACAAGACTCTTTTCTAACTCTCTTACAAAATATACCCCAATAACTTGCATAGCTATCAATATTAATAGCATATATATGAGTACAAATTTTAAATGAATAGATTGAAAAAAACCAACTTTCTTCATATACTATTCCTGCTCTGGGTCACGCAAGTAATATCCTACTCCACGTCTAGTTACAATTAAAGTAGGATGACTTGGATTATCTTCAATTTTTTCACGTAAACGACGCACTGTTACATCCACTGTACGTACATCTCCAAAGTAGTCATAACCCCAAACTGTTTGCAATAAATGCTCACGAGTCATAACTTGTCCTAAATGTTTGGCTAAATAATGTAGTAGCTCAAATTCACGATGTGTAAGTTCAATATTTTCCTCACGTTTCGTTACACTATACGCATTTGAATTGATAACGATTGGTCCAATAACCATTTCCGTATTTTCTTCTTTTTCTGCAGCACCACCTTGTTGATGGCGACGTAAATTCGCCTTCACACGAGCAAGTAGTTCCCTCGTACTAAATGGCTTCGTTACATAATCATCTGCTCCAAGCTCAAGCCCTAATACTTTATCAATTTCAGAGTCCTTTGCTGTAAGCATAATAATCGGCATTTCTGAGCTTTTACGTATTTCACGGCAAACCTCTAAGCCATCCTTACCTGGTAGCATAATATCTAATAAAACCATATCTGGCTGCTCTTCATTCGCTTTTTCAATCGCTTCATCACCATCATGCGCCATTACAATTTCAAAACCTTCTTTTTCTAGGTTGAACTTCAAAATATCCGCAATCGGCTTTTCATCATCAACTACTAAAATTTTCTTTCCCATCATCGTCTATTTCCTCCTTATAAAGTGAAACTTTAATCGGGCATTTACGTGCAGTTGATCCCGCACCTAACTTCTTTACCTTCGTTGAATTTTTGGGTGGGGTCTTACTGCCCGTTAATGCGGGGTAAAAATATGTTCAATATCCCTAAACACATTGATGTCTACATAGTATGTCCCTATATGGCCGCATCTTTTGCTTAAGTACTTTCTCCTCTATTCTCACAGACTCATGTATGATCCACTTTTACACGGAATCCTATACGATCTATAGAAAAACCTCTAGCTTCAACTGCTAGAGGCTTCTCATTCTATTTTAAAATAACTACTCAATTTTGTAAAATTACACAAATAAAAAGGATATTAAGTGGGCCCACTTAATATCCTGAGAGTGGCTCGGGACGGAATCGAACCGCCGACACGAGGATTTTCAGTCCTCTGCTCTACCGACTGAGCTACCGAGCCAAAACTATATATAAAACCACTAATGGTGGTATAAACAAAAGTGGCGGTCCCGACCGGGGTCGAACCGGCGATCTCCTGCGTGACAGGCAGGCATGTTAACCACTACA